>JACRLV010000307.1 GCA_016235145.1 Planctomycetota bacterium | reverse complement strand
AGAACACCGTCGGACTCGGAGGTCCGACGCTACGAATTTTACGCCCCCTCTCCCGGTACTCCGGGAGAGGGCCGGGGTGAGGGCGCGTTTTCAGAACCCCAAGCGCCAGCGCGCGGGGCCAAACAGCAGCCGGGGGCGGCTGCGGTACATCTCGGCGGCACGGAGGCCTACGCCATGCGAATCGGCATCTATCTCGGCTCATGGCGACTCACGCAACTTGGCGGCATGGGGGTCTACCTCAAGAACCTGCTTCAAGCCGTGAACACACTCGCATCCAGCGACGCCGCGATCGTCGAGGGCTCGCTCGGCCAGCCGCCGCCCAGATTGGTGCTGCTCGTGGATCGCGCGAATCGCGGTGCGGCCCAGGATCTGGGCATCGACGCGGAGATCGCCCCGCTCGACCGACCAACATGGGACCAGATTCCGCCCGACGAACGCCGCCGCGTGATCGCGGTCCGCGCGCTCAGCTATCGCGACCCGGGAGCGGCGGACGCGCAGCGCGGCCTGGACTGGTCCGACGCGGCGAGCCAGTATTTGTGGGGTCTCGATGAGTCGATCCGCGCGGCGGAAGTGGATGTGCTCTACTGCACGATTCCGCCGTACATCAAGCGGCCGCGCGTCCCGATCGTACTGACAATCCACGATCTCAAGCACATTCATCGCCCGCAGGACCATGACCGCGCCGACCTCGCTCGCCGCCGGCGCTGGGCCCGCATCGCGCGCGCGGCGGACGTTGTCTACAGCAGCTACGAACACGTACGCGCCGACGTGGTCGCCAGCCTGGGCGTCAGGAAATCACGCACGGCGGTGCTGCCGGTTGCGGTAGCTGCGCACCTGCGCCGCGCGGCCCGCTCGCCCACGGTCGCAATCGACGCAACCGAGCCGTTCGCGCTGATGCCCGCACAATTCTGGGTCCACAAGAACCACTCGCTCGTGTTTCTCGCGTTGTCCAGACTGGCAAAAAACGGCGGGCTCACGATTTCGCTCGTTTGCACCGGGCAAACGGAAGGACAGTGTGCGGCACACGCCGCCAGCATGCGCGAGCTGGCCCGCCGGCTTGGAATCGAAAACCGGGTCCGCTTCCTGGGGCACGTCCGTGACGCCGAAATGGAGGATTTGTACCGCCGCTGTCGGATGGTGATCGTCGCGACGCTCTACGATCCCGGCAGCTTCCCTGTGCTGGAAGCGCTGGCGTACGGCAAGCCGCTGATCGCGTCGAGTGTCACCACGATTCCCGAAACCGTCGGCGACGCGGCGGTGTTGTTCGATCCGACCGATGTGCAGGATCTCGCGACGGCGATGAAACGCGTTTGGGAGGACGAATCGTTGCGGAACGAACTCTCGCGACGCGGACCCGCGCGAGTTCCGACACGCACCTGGGCGACAACCGCGCTCGAGTGGCTCGGCCTGTGCCGCCGAGCGATTGAGCATCAGGCCGCATCTCAGGGAGCGCTGGCGACAACCGCATGATCACGGCGCCGCGATTCCAGATTTCGCCGTTCGACTCGCCGCTGGCCGAGTTTCTGCAGCGGTTGCCGGCCGGGGCGCGCTACGCGCTCTACCCGCTCGGACGATACACGCGCGCGTGCTTCGCCGATGCCGCGGAGGAGACCATCGCCGCGGAAGGCCGGCAGCTCGTCGGCTTCATCGATGACGCCGGCAGCGGACCGTGGCAAGGAAAGCCGGTTGCAACGTTGCGCGACGCCGCGGAACAATGGCGCCTCGACGCAATCCTGCTCCTGCGCGACACGGCGGATCGCGCCCTCGCGCGGCGGATCGACGCATTGCGCGCCGAAGGGCTGCTCGACGGCGTGCAAATCGTCGATCAACCGGCGCCACACCTGAGCGCGATGCTCGCACATCTCGAAACGTATCACCCGGCGTGCGCGTATTCGCCGGAATTCGTCGCATCCTGCCGGTCGGCCGAAAACGTGTTTCACGTGAAACACTCTTCGCTCGCGCTGACTTTGGACGCCGAGGTGTTTCCGTACGGGTCTGATGCGGATTTGCCGCTGTTCGGCCGCGTGATGCGCGAGTTTACGCGGATTCTGGCGGATTCGGGCGCCTCAGCGACGCTGTGCGTGCAACTCGAGGACACGCCCGGCGGAATGCGGGCGACGCCGCCAGAGGTCGTGCAAGCGTTTCTCGACGCCTTCGGGCCGCGGAGCATCGGGCTGCACGGCTGGAACCACGACATGCCCGCCGACGGCTACGCATTCGAGTGGTTCGAGCGTGGATTGGATGCGCTCCGGACCCGCTACGGCGTGCGCACGAGCTACTGGGCGCCGCCGGGCTGGACGCTGAGCTGGCGCACGCTGCGCGTACTGCGGCGGACGCCGATTCGCTTTGGTCGCGGGGTGTGGACCGGCGTGAACGTGCGGCAAGCGGAAATCGTCGAAACGTTTCGCACGCCGTATCGCGTCGGCGAGCTTTGGCAGATTCCGTACAGCTACGCGGATTGGATGTTCGTTGATGTCGATGGGCGGCCGCAGGACTGGTCGCTCATCGCGAAACGGCACGCGGCGCTGGCGGAATTCGCCGCGGCCGGCCCCTGCCTGATCGAGTCGGTGGCGCATCCGTTCCGATTCGTGGGACCGGATTGGCGCGAGCGGCTCGGCGTCGTGCGCGACACGCTGCGCCTGTATGTCGAACGCAACGTGCGAATTTCGGGAGTGTGCGAATGGCTGTCGTGACCATCGATCGGCTCGGATCGGCGCTGGACAAGCGCGGTTGGGGCGAGGCCGCCGCGGAGGACGGATTCGCCGAGAACTGGGACCGCGAACTGTTCGGGCTCGACGTGCCGCCGTGGCGCTGGGGCGTGGTGCGGCTGATCGAGGCGGCGTATCACGCATTCGGCGGGCGGCGAATCGTGATCGGCGACATGGGTTGCGGAGCGGCGACCTATGCGCGACACCTGCTGACGACGGGCATCGCGTTTGACTTCCACGGGTACGATCACAATGAAGGTGTGCTGCAAGCGGCAGCGAAGCGCTGGGCGTTGCTGCCCGACGCGGGCGTGCGGCTGCACTGCCTCGACGCGCGCACGCCGCACTGGCCGATCGATGACGCGACTTTCGACGTTCTGATCTGGGATTCCACGCTGCGGTTCTGCGACGACCCGGGCGCGACGCTGCGAGAGAGCCTGCGCACCTGCCGCGGGTGGATTGTGCTGGCACGGACGCCGCTGGACGAGCGCGTCTGGCGCGAGGAGGTGCGCTACTACGGCATGAGCGCGCCCTCCGCGAATTGGCACTTCGATGAACAATATTTTCGCGGCGCCGCGGCTGAGTCAGGATGGGTCTTTTCGCCGCGCGTCGGCGATGCTGAGATTCAGCTATTGTCCCGAGCGCCGCTGCCGGCGGATTTCGCGGTGCAGCCGGTATTCAATGCGGCGCGGACTTTTCATGCCGGGTATGTTCGCGAGCGTGTGCTGCGGCTGCTGGCCCAGACGCCGGGAAACTGGGCGATTTATGGGGCCGGCGAGCATTCGCGCTGGCTGATGGGAATCCTGCCGGAGCCGGCCCGACGGCGAATCGCTTTCTTTCTCGATGATCATGCCAGCGGCGAACTACACGGCGTACCGATTCGTAAGCCGGGTAGCTGCACGGCGGCAGACGTGGCCGGCGTCCTGGTTTCGTCGGATGTACTTGAAGAGAAACTGGCCGCGGCGGCTTGCAAGTGGATCGAGTCGACGGCGGGAAGCAGCTCACGGCCGGCGCCGATCGTGGCGCGACTGTATGACGGGATTCCACCGGGGCCGTATGACAAGTCGCTGGGTGCGCGGCTGCAATCGCCCTTCTAGCCCGGGTTTCCTGGGCTCAAGGCAGCGACAATCAGCGCGTCGCGGTCCGGTTCGACTTGCCCTACATTTCGCGTGACGATGAACCGGGCACGGAAGGCATTCGAAATCCTGCGGCACCTGGGGCCGCGCGTCGTGTGGCTGCGGGCGCGCGGCTATTTCGACAAAGCCACCGGCGCGACCCGTCGCCACAATCCGCTGCGCACATGGGAGAGCGTCACACTCGCGGAAATGGTCGGTGACCAGGCGCCGCACGATCCCGCCGCATTTGCGGCCCACAAGCGCGCGCACCTTCCGGCATTCCTGTTTCCGT
>JACRLV010000306.1:12804-15581 GCA_016235145.1 Planctomycetota bacterium | reverse complement strand
CGCGACACGATGAGCACCGCCATTGAGCTCAAGGTGCCGCTGCGGGTTGACGTGGCGTGTGGGGAGAATTGGCTGGAAGCAAAGTAGCGGCCGGCGCTGCGGGGCCAGTCGCAGCGGGATCGGTCCAGCCGTCCGCCACATCCACCAGCGCGAGCGCAGGATCGTCGCCTCGCACGACCGCGCCGCAGCTTCCCAGCCCGCCGGCAGCAAGCGTTGAATCAACGCCGAATCGTCCAACACCGCTTGGACTGCTTTGGAGCTCACGCGCGCCAGAATATTCGAGTCTGGGAGGATTGCCAGCTGTTAAGATAGCGCATCAGGGCGCGCGCCGTGGCCAGGATCTCTTGGCGATCTGCGGCTGCTTTGGCGCCGCTCCGCGGACGCGATTGCATTGCCGCGCGGCTTTTCGAGAAGAAGCAGCGAACCGACAAGCCGCTCCGTTCCGCTCAGGCTGGCACGCATGCGGATCACCAGCAAAATCCGCCCGCTTGACAGGTCTGCCAATTCGCCTACCGTAACAAATTCACCCGCGATTCAGCGTTTGAACGCGGGAAGTGAACCAACGGCGTCTTTCCCGCCGATAGGAGCGGAACATGCGTCGTCTCAGACACCGTCTGTATCTGCTGGGGTCCGGGGGCGTCATGCTCGGCCTGATCCAGGGGATCGGTGGGGTGAACTACGCCGACATTCTGTTCAACTTTTTGCTGAACTGGATCGCCATCCTGGTCGCGGCGCTGTTTGGCGGCGACCTGTCGAGCCTGCTGAACGCAACCGACGGGCTTTCGGCCTAGGGGCGGCAGGCGGCGGATCGTTGGAACGGAAGCGAAGTGATGGGACGTACGCCGTGGGCCGCACGCCCGGACGGCAGCGCGCACTGGAGACGGACGAATGGCAATCCCGGGACTGGCACAGGCGGTTGAGACGCCGGAATCGATGGAGCGGGCCGAACGCGAGGTCGAGCGGCTCAAGCAGAGTCTGAAGGAGAAGGTCCGGTCCGAGGTCAAGGACATCGGCACCCTTCGCAAGGAAATGGTGGTCACCGTTCCGGTTGAAGTGATCGGCGAGCACTTCAGCCACAACTACGACGAAATTCGCGGCGACGTGGCCCTGCCCGGCTTCCGCAAGGGGCGGGCGCCCAAGAAACTGATTCGCCGGCGATTCAGCAGCGACGTGCGAAACTCGCTGAAGACCTCGATCATCGGCCAGTCGTTTCTGTCGGCGGTCGAAAACAACAGCCTCCAGGTGCTGGGCGATCCGCTCTTCCGCATCACGAAGGACGATCAGGTCAAGCTGGTCGAATTCGCCGAGGCCTTTGCCGCCTTCGATCTGCCCGAGGACAAGGACTTCGCATATACCTGCGAGTTCGAAATCAAGCCGACCTTCGAGCTGCCGGAACTGAAGGGCATCGAGATCAAGTCCCCGCAGGTCACGATCGATGCCGAAACGGTCGCCGCGCACATCGAGCGGCAAACAAAAATCCGCGGCCGTTTTGAGCCGGTGACGGACGGCGGCGCGGCGGTCGAAGACGACATGCTGATCGCCGACGTGGCGCTCAAGTCCGAAGGCCAGGACGTCAAGAGCGAAGCGAACGTACAGCTCGGCATTCGCCCGACCCGGCTCGACGGCATCCCGCTGATGAACCTCGGCGAGGTCATGGCCGGCGTGAAAGTCGGCGACTCGCGAAGCTGCGAATGCACCTTCCCCGATGACTACGAGCGGATCGACCTGCGCGGCAAGCCGGGCACGTTCGAATTCAAGGTCAACGAGATCAAGCGGCTGATTCCGATCACGGCGGAGCAGTATCGCGAGCAGATGGGCGCGGCGGACGAAGCCGAGCTGGACAAGTTCGTGATGGAAGAGCTCGAGGCGGAGCGCGATCGCCTGGTGGTGCAGGCCAAGAAGCAGCAGGTGCTGGATTACCTGCTCTCGAAGGTTGAATTGACGCTGCCCGAGCGGCTCTCGGCGCGGCACACGGATCGGGCCGTCATGCGGCGCGTGATCGAGATGCAGCAGTCCGGCGTGCCCGCCGGCGACATCGAGCGGCAGATCGACGAACTGCGCACCGGCGCGGCGGCCGAGGTGGCGCGCAGCCTCAAGCTGGAATTCATCCTGGAGAAAGTCGCCGAGAAGCTCGAAGTCGGTGTGACGATTGAGGAAGTGAATACGGAAGTGGCCCGAATCGCGCGGATTTACAACCAGCGGTTCGATCGGGTGCGCGACGACCTGCACGCGCGCGGGCTGCTGCCGCAACTGGCTGAGCAGATCCGGCAGGACAAGTGCCTGAGCATCATTCTGCGCGACGCGAAAATCACGGAGGTCGCGGCGGAGGCGAAGCCCGCCAAGACGCGCAAATCGAAGAAGAAAGCCGAGTAGCCGACATGGCGAACACGGCCCGTCGGGTGTGAAGGAGAACCGATGACGTACTGGCCTGAGAGCGAACGCTTCCGCGCCCAAAGCGGCGGTCTGCAAAACTGGCGGCAGATGGGGTTGAACGAGATGCTTCTCGACAACCGCATCATCTTCCTGGATCTGCCGCTTGATCCGCGGATCATGATCAACAGCAACACGGTCTGTTCGCACGTGATCAAGAGCCTCTTGTGGCTCCAGAGCACGAAACGCGACCAGGACATCCACATGTACATCAACTGCCCGGGAGGCGTGATCAGCGAGACGCTCGCGATCTACGACACGATGCGCTTCCTGAACTGCGACATCGCGACCTACTGCGTCGGCGAGGCGTCGAGCGGGGCGGCGATCCTGCTGGCGGCGGGCACGAA
>JACRLV010000306.1:0-12684 GCA_016235145.1 Planctomycetota bacterium | reverse complement strand
GGGCACGAAGGGCAAGCGCTACGCCTTGCCGCACGCCAAGGTGATGATCCACCAGCCCTGGGGCTACGTCGCCGGCCAGGCGTCCGACATGCGAATCCAGGCGGACGAGATCCTGAAGGAAAAGCGGACGCTGGTCGAGATCCTGGCCCGGCACACGCACAAGAACGCCGACCAGATCGAGCGCGACACGGAGCGCGACCGCTACATGGACGCGGCTGAAGCGCTGGCCTACGGCATCATCGACGAGATTCTGGAAGAGACGAAGGAACGGAAGAAGAAGTGAGAACGTGAAACGGTGAAAATGTGAAAACAGCGCGCGCTGCGTTTCCGCGACCTGTTTTCACGTTTTCGCGTTATCACGTTTTCTCGTCGGGTATCGCGAAACCACGCAAGGATGGATAAGCATGAGCCGCAACCAACTGATCCCCATGGTCGTCGAGCGCGAGGGACGCGCGGAACGCGCCTATGACATCTACTCGCGCCTGCTCAAGGACCGGATTGTCTTCCTCGGCGACGAGGTCTCGTCGGACCTTTCAAACGTCGTGATCGCCCAGCTTCTTTTCCTGGCCAACGAAGATCCGAAGGCCGATGTGCATCTGTACATCAACTCGCCCGGCGGGTCGGTCTACAGCGGAATGGGCATCTACGACACGATGCAGTACATCCCCTGCGCCGTGAACACGTATGTCATCGGCGCGGCCGCGAGCATGGCGGCGGTCCTCTTCGCGGCCGGGACGACCGGCAAGCGCTTCGTCCTGCCGCACTCGCGCGTCATGATCCACCAGCCGCTGGGCGGGGCTCGCGGGCCGGCGACGGACATCAAGATCGAGATCGAAGAGATGATCCGCACGCAGAACCAGCTCTACAAGGTGCTGGCCAAGCATACCGCCAAGTCGCTCGAACAAATCACCACGGATTGCGACCGCAACAATTGGATGGACGCCTCGGAGTCGGTCGCGTACGGCCTGGCGGACAAGGTGCTGGAGGCGATGCCGGCGCCGTCTCTGCGCACGACGTAAGGTTTCGCTGCCCGAGAAAAGCGTCAGCGTTGGACGACGAAGCCGCCGTCGACACATGTACCGCAGCCGCCCCCGGCTGCATTTGTCCTCGCAATTCAGCGCGCCCGGCAGCATACTTGGGTGGTACGGGCGTCTCGCCCGTTGTTTCTCGTCCGATGAACAGGCGGGGACGCCTGTACCACCTTTGGAGAATCGGGCGTGGCCCCCCGTACCACCCTTGTCGTGAAACTTCGCGTACTTCCGCGACAATCGCGCCGTGTGAACGTCTACGGACAGATGTTCCCGAACTTCGACAGGAAAAGAGTCAGATCGACCAGGTTGACCTCCCGGTCGGCATTCATGTCGCCGGGGCATGGTCCGGTGTAGAGCATCTCGACGCTGGTCTGCGACTGGACGCCTCCGGCCTCGCCGCCGATCACGTAGATGCGGCCGTCGCGGCCCCGCACCGCGGTGTGTCCCGCCCGCGCGAAGGTTCGCCGGCGCAGCGTCTGCGGCGGCTGGAGCGCAAGCAGGAGCAGCTGCCGGGAGCCCTGCCGACGGCTGTTCGCCGGGTGCCCTCCCGACGGCTGTTCGCGTCGGCAGGTCTGTAGGGCAGGTCGCATTCGATCGCGACCTGCCGTCTGTGAAAGCGTGCTTGCGATCCGACGAGCGGAGCGGCCCTTCTTTGGCAAACTGGAAAGTCGCGCGAATGAAGACACTGCTCGCAGCGCAATGGCACGGTGGGAGCGCGATCGATTGGCCGTAGGGCAGATCGCGGCAGTTCGCGACCTGCCGTTTGTGTGGGCGCGTCGGCGACGTACCGCAGACAGCGCGTCTGAATGATCCGACAGGCGGAGCGGGTTGTCATCGGAATGCAGACATTTGCGTTGCTTCGGAACAGCAGGTTGCGAACGGCAGGTTCCAAACGGCCGGAACCTGCCCTACTCGCTCAAGCTCAGTTTCTCGCCAAGAACGCCGACCCGCACCTGATCGTTACCATCTTCTATTGAGCGATGTTTCGCTGGAAACGGTCGCGGACCAACGCCGGCAGGCGGCATTCGTAAAGTTGGACCGCCGAGCCCGACGAATTCGGCCCCGCGCGCTGGCGTTTGGGGTTCTGAAATCGTCGTCGGACTCGGAGGTCCGACGCTACGCAATACCCGGCCGCCGCTGCTACGCCGACACCGGCAGCACTTTTTCGCTCGGCATGGTCATGCTCTTCGGATCGAGCGCCTCGCGAAGCTGGGCCTCGGTGAGCTTCAGCTTGCCGGCCTTGATCTGCTCGGTGACGAGCTGCCGCACGGTCTTGCCGCCGGCGTGCGCTTCCTTGGCGATCGCCGCGGCGGCGTCGTAGCCGATCAGCGGGGCCAGCGAGGTGCACATCATCAGGCTCTGCTCGATCAGCTCTTCGCAGCGGGCGGTGTTCGCCTTCAGGCCATCGACGCATTTTTCCACAAACATGTGGCACGCGTTGGTCATCAGGCGGGTGCCTTCGAGCAGGTTGTACGCCATCACGGGCATACCGACGTGCAGCTCGAACGCGCCGAGCATCGAGCCGGCCCAGGTGATCGCCGCATCGGCGCCGACGACTTGCGCGCAGACCTGGAGGATGGACTCGCAGATGACCGGGTTGACCTTGCCGGGCATGATCGAGCTGCCCGGCTGCGTCGCGGGCAGGCTCAGCTCGCCGATGCCGCAGCGCGGCCCGCTGCCCATCCAGCGGATGTCGTTGGCGACCTTGGCGATGCTCATCGCGACCGTCTTGAGCATTGCGGCGGAGCCGATGATCGCGTCCTTGGCGGCCTGGGCCTCGAAGTGGTTGTGTGCCTCATGGAACGCCTCGTGCGTTTCGTGATTGATGATCTCGCAGACGCGCTTGGCGAACTGGGGATGCGTGTTGATGCCCGTGCCGACGGCCGTCCCGCCGATCGGCAGCTCGCGCAGGATGACGACCTTCTGGCCGATGCGCCGGTCGGCGTGCGCGATCTGGGAGGCATAGCCGCTGAAAACCTGTCCCAGGCGAATGGGCGTGGCGTCCATCAGGTGCGTGCGGCCGATCTTGACGATCGAGTCGAACTCCTGGGCTTTCGCGGCGAGCGATTTGTGCAGCTTGTGCAGCGCGGGCTGAAGATCCTTGTGAAACGCCTCGACCGCGGCCAGATGGATCGCGGTCGGGATGACGTCGTTGGACGACTGGCCGGAATTGACGTGATCGTTCGGGTGGATTTTGACGTCGCCGACGCCGTTGGCCCGGGCGAGTTGCACGGCGCGGTGTGCGATCACCTCGTTGGCGTTCATGTTGGTGCTGGTGCCGGAGCCGGTCTGGAAGATGTCGAGCGGGAAGTGGTCGTCCCACTTGCCCTCCATCACCTCGCGGGCGGCCTTCTGGATCAGGCCGGCGAGCTTGCGGTCGAGCCGCCCGAGCGAGGTATTCGCCTCGGCGGCGGCGTACTTGATCAGCCCCAGGGCGCGTACGAAGCGGCGGCCGAATCGGTATCCGCTGACCGGAAAATTCAACACGGCCCGCTGCGTCGTAGCGCCCCACAGCGAATCGGCCGGCACCTGCATTTCCCCCATCGAGTCCCGTTCCACGCGCGTCTCAGCCATGACCTCACCCTCACCTTTCGAATCGCCTGAATCAGCAGCCGGAGCATGGGTTCCGGCTTTCATCGTCGACAAACGCCGAAAGGCCAGCCTAGCGGAAAGCCGCGGCGCGGGCCAGCAACGGGGCGACCCGACAAGCGAGCCGGGTGCGGGACAGAAACGACAGGGTTTCACCCAGCCCCGGTAAGGGGTGGCGGGTCAATGCGAGCCGCGGGGCGGCGGACGATAAGAGCCCACGGCGCGAGCCGTGGGAGCCATCAACATCAGGCCGAATAGCCGCGGAGCGGCGAAAGAACAGGCCCGCGTTGCAACTGGGCGTCCCTTTCGCCGTTCCACGGCTGTCTGGGCTTCATGTCGATCGCATTCAGCGGCCAACGCGATCGGCGCGCCGCTCGGCGGGCTGCTGCTGCACCGCGCCGGCGGGACGGTGCTCTGGACGACGGCAGCCGGGGTGGTGCTGCTGGGCGGCGTCTATTATTCGCTGGCGCGCAGGCCGGTGTTGCGGCGGATCGCGTCGGCTGCCGGCGGATCGGTATGATGGTTCCCTCAACGCGTCCAGTTTCTGAACCGGAACATGGGACGGGGCGCGGCCACCTGCTACTTTCCGTAGGTGAAATGGCGTGAACACAACGAGGTCGCTACGGCGGGATCGACCCGCCATCGCCGCGTGTGCGCGTTCCGATGAGTGATGGGCCGGGCCCACCCAATAAACTCAGCGTGACCTATGCATTACGCAAAAGTCGTCACACCTCACAATTTGATGGTCATGGACAGACGGCGCCGAACTCGGCCAGAAGGAGCGCGAGGTCCGGAAGGCCGATTTCGCCGTCAGCGTTCAGATCGCCATCGGCGCGCGACGGACTATCTGTCCGCCCCCAATTGCTCAGTAGCACAGCCAGGTCAGCCAGACTGACCATCCCATCGCAGTTCAAGTCGCCGACCTGCTCGCAGACGCTGAGCGTGGAGGCGACGGCGGTGGCATTGTCGCACGCGTTCGAGACCACGCAGTCGTAACTTCCCGTGTCTGAAACCGAGGCGTTCAGAATTGTGAGCGTCGGGGCGGCTGAACCGGAAATGTGATCTGGCTCGTCGGCGAGAATTTCGCCGTCTCTTCGCCATTGAAACGCGAACGGCTCCGTACCCGCAGCAACTACGCTGAACGTCACCGTGCTGCCGGCGCACACGCGCTGTCCCTGTGGTTGCGAATGAATGGTCGGGCCAATGCACGAGGTTTGGAGGCTCCAGGTCTCATTCGGAACCTGGCCGTTACCGGTCCACCCACCGAACAGGACGAAGCGGCCGCGCGCCGAGTCGAAGCACATTGGATTGGACGGCAGCTCTCGGGCGGAAGGTCCGGGGATCTGGTGCTGAGTCCATTCCGTGCCGTTCCATTCCCAGGTTTCTGCACTCGGGCCGTTCGGTCGCCAGCCGCCGAACAGAAAGACCGATTGACGCACGGAGTCATACGCCATTGCCGCATCCGCTCGGGGGGACGGACCGCTTTCCTGCCGTTGCGTCCACGCCGTGCCGTCCCATTCCCACGTGTCTCCCAGGTAGGACGACGCGCTACCGCCGAAAAGCACGCAAACGGAACGGTGTGAGTCGAAACACATTGCGGCGCCGGCACGCGGCGAAGGCCCGTTGACGAGTCGTTGCGACCAGGCTGACCCGTTCCACTCCCATGTCTCGCCGTTGAGTACGTAAAAGCGTTGTCCGCCAAAGAGCACGAACACGCCCCGCCGCGAATCGAAAGCTGCTGCGCAGAACGCTCGGGGGGGCGGGCTCGTGACCGATCGAGCACTCCAGGCAGATCCATCCCACTCCCAGGTATCACCCAGGTAGCCCCACCCGCCGCTCGCCCCCTGCAAACCACCATAGAGAACGACTACAGCGCGCATCGAGTCGTACACCATGGCGTGGTAGTTTCTGGCTGGCGGCCCGGTCGCGGAAACCGGTAGCCAGCCGCCGCCATCCCACGCCCAGCCGTCGCCAAAATCTGTCACGTGCTCCGCCTGGTACGATGCGCCTCCAAAGAGCAAAACACGATCACGAGCGGGTTCATAAGTGATGGCACCCCCGTAGCGAGGCCGCGGCGTGCCGGTTGTGTGTCGCCATGTAGCGCCGTCCCAGTCCCACAAGTTGTTCTCAGCGGACGCTGAGGAGAAATAGCCGAAGCAAACAAGAGAAGTTTCCCGTGGCACGTCATATGTTGCTGCAACAGCAATAGCGGGGCCGGGCACATTTCGCGAGGTCCACGTAACGCCATCCCACTCCCAGGGAATCGTCGGACCACCGGTTCCGCTGAGAAACACGGACAGTCGGCGTATCGGATCGTAGATCATGACACTTCCCGATCCTCCTTGCGGTCCGGATTCGGCCCTTCGATTCCAGGTGGCCCCGTCCCACTCCCACGTTTCCGTGCTATAGGACGAGCCGCTTGTCCGGCCGCCGAACAGTGTGGTTACGCCGCGGTCAGAGTCGTAGGCCATGGCTGGCGACGCGCACGGCGATGGACCCGAGACGACGCGCTCGATCCACGCGGTCCCGTCCCATTCCCAAGTGTCGCCATAATATGTCGAGCCACTTACTCCACCGAACAAAACAACCACCCGGCGGGCTGAGTCGTAGACCATACCGTGATTGTTGCGCGACGACGGGCCGCTTGTCGCGACTTGGGTCCACGTGTTGCCGTCCCACTCCCAGGTTGCAGTGCCCTGAAAAACGACAACTCGATCGCGGTGTTCGTCGTAGACCATAACCGTGGAGGAGGGGCCGCTCGTCGCGCGAAGCGCCCAGGCGCGACCGTCCCACGTCCATGTCTGCGATTGAATGCTGCTACTCATCAGTAAAATCGCCATATTTCGATGTGTGTCATAAGCCATGGCCACTCTGCTCTGGGCGGCGGGGGCGATCCGCTTCCACTCGATTGCCTGGGCTAAGCTCCGGAAGGGAAACGCCAAGCACATCGTCATCACAACCACCGATGCGATGCACGGCCGGTGAGCTGCGGAGCTCGCTGAGTTGTCGCGTGTTCGGGACAGCAATCTCGAATGCACCATCGCACGTCTCCTTACAGAAGGCCGTATTGCCTTCGGGAAACCGGTCGCTCGATCACGATGTCTTGCGTCAAGCACGTCGCCGGTTTCTCATTATGCAATAAGCGGATATCGGAAGGCCAGGATAACTTCCAATGGGTAGTTCGGAAAGCCTGGGAAGTGGGGATGGACCCGAAATGGGGATCGCGTGGTCGGAATAACCGGAAAAAAGTGCGAACTGAATGGCGTCTGGAAGAGCCGCTCGGTCGTCCCGCGCAGCCCTCCTTGAAGTATTTCGCCTAATTCAGGCGCGAGTGCGAATTGCCTGGGTCAGCCTTAGCGAACCTGCGGATCCAAACCGTCGAAGCGGTCGGAATTCAGGAGGAGGGGGAGATCAGCTTGCGCGATCCACAAGTTCAGGGACCGCGGGGCGCCGAAAATGCTCAAAGGACCCGGCACTCCCCCGGCCATCAGTCGAGCGCTGTCGCGGTTACTCCGAAAGCGCTCAGATCCTGAACCAGCGATCGGAAAAACGGCTCGACGTCGGAAACGATGCCGATCGTTTGAAAACTCCAGCGGCCGGCTAGTTTTGCGAGCACGGACGGATTGATGTCGGCGCAAACCGCCGGGATCCACGCGGGCAGGATGTTGCCCGTCGCAACCGAGTGCAGCGTGGTCGCCACCATCAGCACTAATCCTACGTCGCGAATCACCGACCGCATCGCATCCGGCGAGACGACCATGTCGGTGATCACCTCGGGCATCGGGCCGTCGTCGCGAACGCTGCCGGCCAGCACCATCTTGACGTTGTGTTTGACGCCGGCGTGCATGATCCCGCCGGTGATGTCGCCCTTTTCGACCGCCTGGCGGGTGCCGCCGGCGGCGGCGAGCTTGTCATCGGCCAGGTCGCAGGCCGCGACGGCCCGGCAATAGCCGCAGGTTTGCGCCGCGACCAGCAGCGTGTGCCCTTCGTGCAGCCCGACGATGCCGACGCCAAGCCGCGCTTCTTCGGGCAGGTCTCCGGTACGGGGTCGGCCTCCGACGACCGGCCGACCGGTGGGTAGTTTGTCCATGCGTTGCTCCGTCAGGCGGCATTTCGGTGCGCCTTCCGCAGATCAACGGCGAACTACGGCGAGCGGAAAAGGCGGTGTGCGGGCTTCGCTGGAGAGGGCGAGCCGGCGGCACGCTGGGTGGGAGGGTCTACCGACGGCGCGCATGTTCGTCGCGATTCGGCGTGGAGTGAAAAACGGAGCGTGGTGGCCACCGGTCGATTACCGCTGGTGGTATTTCAACTGATGGATGACACGCCTCGGGGAATTACGGACGTCGCAGTTCGCGGAGATGCCGCATGTCAATCTGAAGAATGTGCGGCGCAGCCTCAATCAACTCGCGGCCGTAGGTTCGTCGGCATGCCCTGACGCATTTGTGAAGCTGCGGACTCATCTCGCGCGCGACGATGTCAAGCATTGCCGGCTGCACCCAGGGGGAGAACGTCGACGGCATGCCGAATTCGTCATAGCGCCACAGGTCGGTCAGGCCGTCCTCTTCCGTGGCCCCCACCGTGTGGATGTGGGTCGTCGTCCCCGGCGTCAGCCGAGACAGTTGCCGTGCGAACAACGCCCGCTCGGTTTGCTGCGGGCGAATCAGATATGTGTCGATGTTCTGAAAAGCCCTGACGCAGGCGAACAGCGCGACGAGCGCCAACACGATCCCCGCCAATGCACTCCCCCGGCGAAAAACGAAGCGCAGGAGTGCGCGAACTCCAACAATCGCCAGGACGAGTACGGTCGCCGCAAGCGGCCCGATGGAACGGTAACTCGGCCAAAAGTCCGCCGACGCGAGGTTGGCCGCATAGGACGCGGGCAGCAGCAACACGCCCAGCAGCACGGCATTGCGCGCCGCGCGATCGCCCGCGAAATGGAGCGTGACCGTCCCCGCGACGACCACGCCGCCGACGACGACGGCCAGCCATAGGCGGGGGTCGAGTTGCGACCACGCAACGGCGTTGAAGAGGGGTATGCGAACGAACCAGTCCAACTTCGCGATCGGATCGGTGGCCAGGACGAGCCGTCCCCCAGGCGGAGCGATGATCCGCGTAAGCAGGAACGCAAATCCCATCGTCGCCCCAAACACCGTCGCTCCCAGAACCAGCAGCCTGCGCCGCGCGAGCCGGTCAGCGGCCGGCGTGATCAGTAGAAGCCCAAGCGCGAAGGGCACGAAGAACAGAGCCCATGACTGATGGCACTGCAAAGCGAGCGCTTGAAAAGCGAACGCCAGCAGCGGCCAGCGCCACCCGCGTGAGCTCGCGGCACGGCTCAAGCAGCCTGTGGCCAGGAACGCGGCCGCCAGAGCGAAGGGCGCCGCCATTGCCGCCGCCCATGCGACAACGATTTGGAGTGAAGGTGTTGTGAAGAGCAGCACAGCCGCCGCCGCCGAGTGCAACGCGGGCCAGCCCCGGCGCACCAAAAAGGCCGCCAGCGCTGCGGCGACGCCGGCGACCATCAACAACGACGCCGCCCGCACCCAGGCCAGACCTGCGGAGGAACTTACCTGAGAAAAGGGCAGATAGAGAAGTGCGTTCCCGACCACCCGACCGTTGATGAGCGTCATCTCGCGCACCGATTCGAGCAGCGATGCGTCGCGCACATGCGCAAGCACCGAGTAATCGTCGCCGATCGCAAAGTCCTTGATTACGACGACGCCGAAGGTGGCGCCGATGGTCAGCGCCACGCCCAATCCGATCCATGGCGCCGCTCCGGCTTCTCGCGCTCCGGGTGCTGGAGCCGCGTCGGGCGAACCAAGGCACCAGTCGCAGGCTCGGCTATCCAGCAAACGCGCACTTGCGACAAGCGCCCCGGCCAGCCAACCCGCCGCCAGCCCGATGATTCGATCAAGCACCCAGGTCGGTAAGCCGAACACGTTGGGTTCGACGGATCCAAAACTGAGCCAGGCGCGATCAAACCAGTTGGCGCCGATCGGCAACGCCTCGATTTCAAGTCGCTCGGTTCCGGCGGGAATTTGCAGCCGCAGCGCGCGCCACGCTCGCTGCTCCGGATACAGGTGGGATTCGATTCGAAATCGCCGCAGCTCCGCGCGCCGGCCGCCCTGAACAGCGAAAACCGCCAATTCCACGCCGTCCCAGTTGTAAGGCGCTTGGGCGGGCATACTGGTGGTGTTTTCCGGCGGCGGTTGCGTGAAGAGCATCAGCACCTGATGACTCGGACCTCGCGGGAAGCCGCGCAGGTCCGCTTCGGCACGGCAGTCGAAAGGTTGGTCGGGCGGCGAAGATGTTTCGGCGGCGTGAAGCTCGATGCAGGGCAGCGTCTGTCCCCACGCGCTCGCCGGGAATGACCCGGGGTCGAGCCCCCGTTTCGCACCCGCGGTAAAACGCCAATGAAGTTCGCGCGTGCTCGTGGGGAGCGCGAAACTCGCGATGGTCCCCAGAATGCAGAACCCGAAGACGATGCGCTTGGAACCGGGAGCGTTTGCCTGGGCGAGATGAATGACAAGCACGCCGAGCGCCGCGATGAAAACCGAACCGAGCGCGAGTCCGGCAGCCGTCAGCCCGAGTGCGGGAACGGGCGACTTCAAGAACGCGGATATGGTCAGAACCGACGCGACCAGTGTGACGTACGCCGCATAACGCCTCAGAGAGAGAGTCTGCACGCACGCCTCGTCATCGGAATTCCCCCGCGCGAAACCGCGCGCGTTGCCGCAACGGCAGATCATAGCGGAACCGGCCTGCCGGAACGACTCCTGCGCGGTTTTGCCAACCTGCGCCGAGAAACAGGCCATCGGCCGGTGCATGGGCGGCTGCCACGGCCCGCCAGTAGCTCCCGGATCGCGGCGCGACCAGCAGCGCGTGCCCTTCGTACAGGCCGAAGATGCCGGCGGGGAGCCGCTTCTTTCCCCGACATTCCTCCGGTGTTGGATTGGCGCGTCCGAAACCGCGAGGGCGCGACCGGCAGTGGGCGAAGGCGTGAACCTTGTCCGAGAGCCGGTTGCAGAACACCGGCCGTGCGCCCGACACGAAATGACTCCGCGATGTTGTTCGGATGCCCCCCGTGTCCGCTATCCTGTGCGGCCATGATCAGCCGGCTCGGCGCACTTTGTGCAAAGATCTTCTACCACACCTGCCCCGATCCCTTCGTCATCGCCATCCTGCTGACCCTGTTCACCGCCGGACTGGCGTTGCTTTTCGGCAAGGGGACCGGCGACGGCGTGACGGCGCAGCAGACATTCGATGCGTGGCGGGACGGCACCGGCGGAATCTGGAAGCTCCTGAGCTTCGCGATGCAGATGTGCCTGATTCTGGTCACCGGGCACGCCCTGGCAGAGGCGAAACCGATCCGCCGCGCCTTGCACAACCTGGCGCAACGCCCGAATTCGCCGCGTCAGGCGGTCGCGATCGTCGCCGCCGCCGCGTGCGGCACCGCGCTGCTCAATTGGGGGCTGGCGCTGATCGTCGGGGCGATCATGGCCCGCGAGGTCGGGCTGGCCATGGGCCGAAAAGGCGTTCGCGTCCACTACCCGCTGCTGGCCGCCGCCGGCTACACGGGCCTCCTTGTCTGGCACGGCGGGCTGTCCGGCTCCGCGCCGCTGTCCGTCACGTCGCTGACCGACGCGTCCCGCGTGCTGCTGCCATCGGCGGTGAAACTGCTCGGGCCCAGCGGCGTTCCGCTCGGCGATACGCTCTTCTCCCCGCTGAACGTCGTCGTCACCGGCGTGCTCGTTCTCGGCGTGCCGCTGTTTTTCATCGCCCTCACGCCGCGGCGCGACGACGAAATCCGTTCAATCGAGAAATTCAACGTTCGCCGTTCAAACGACGAAGCGGCCGCCGCTCCGACCGATTTGGACGAATCCGCCGGCACGCTCCCTGATCGCCTCGATCGATCCTGGCTCGTCTCGCTGGCGTTGGCGGCGCCGCTGGCGGCGGCGGTTCTGCGATTCGTCTGGATGGCAGGAGGCGATGCGCCGGCGCCGATTCGCGTCCTGCACGGCCTCGAACGCATCGGCCTCAACGAAATCAACGCGACGATGCTCGCGCTCGGCCTGATCCTGCACGCCTCGCCGCGGGCCTACATGGCGGCCGCCGAGGAAGGCGCCCGCGGCTGCGCGGCGATCATCATTCAATTTCCGCTGTACGCCGGGATCATGGCGATGATGGACGCCTCGGGTCTGACGCGGCAGATCGCGGAGTACTTCGTCCGCATCGGCAATCAGACCACGATCCCCCTCTATTCGTACGTTTCCGCCTGCATCATCGGCATGTTCATTCCGTCCGGCGGGGCGCAATGGTCCGTGCAGGGGCCGATCGCGCTTCAGGCCGGCGCGGACGTCGGCATCGGCGCGGGCCGCATGGTGATGACGATCGCCTACGGCGACCAAATCCCCAACATGCTCCAGCCCTTCTGGGCGCTGCCGCTGTTGAGCATCACGGGCGTTCGCGCTCGGGACATCGTCGGCTACACGGCGACGGTGATGCTCTTCGCCGCCGCGTGGATCGGGCTGGCGCTGCTCATCTTCTAGCCGGCGTCGCGCGGACCCCGTAGCGTCGGACCTCTGAGTCCGATGGCGGAATGGCCCCGCGCCCTGGCGCTTGGGGTTCTGCCAAACTCGTCGGACTCGGCGGTCCGACGCTACGAGACAACACCTCGGGGCCATCCGCGACGAATCGTTACGGGCAGTGCGTGCCGAAGTCGGACAACAGGTACGCCAGATCCTGGAGATCGATGTCGCCGTCCCCGTCGATATCCGTCGGACACGGATTCGCGCCGCCGATCTGAACGCTGACCAGCGATTCGCTGCGGTTGTTGATGGCGCCATTGCAGTTGACGATCGCGCTGTCGCTGGCGATCAGCCGCAACGTGTAGCCGCACGCCGGCAGCCCCGTGGTATTCCAGTTTGCAAGCACGCCGTTGTTCACCGGCCCGGAGCCGCTCGCCAAGACGACCCAGGTCTGGGCGGGGCCGCCTGTGTAGGAGAGTTGCCAGCCTGCGAGATGCGCATCCTGGACCGTTCCACGGATCGCCACCGTGCCGCTGATC
>JACRLV010000291.1 GCA_016235145.1 Planctomycetota bacterium | reverse complement strand
CAGGGCAATCGCATCTTAATCCCCCTGCGTGAGCACTTTCAGTAAGTAATCGTGATCCCATCCGCAGCGGAGGCGTTTGGTTTTGATGCCGTGCTTGTTGGTTTGCTCCTGTTTGAGCAGGTTGAGCCCGATGCGGGTGAGTCTGGAGAAGTTCTCGGCCCCATGTCCTTTGCGAATGCGGCGGCAGTCCTCGTCGAAGCTGACGTCCAGGCACCAGTGCAGGCCGTTTTCCACGCCCCAGTGGCCGCGGGCGTAACCCAGCATGCGCTGTGCGTCGAGCTTTCCAATGCTGCTGATGTAATAACGCCGATCGCGCTGTTCTTTGCCGTCGATCCGCCGCAGCGACTCGACGCAAACGGCGCTCGACAGGGCCGCCCATTGATCCGCCTCCGGCAGGCTGTGAATCCGCGTGGTCATCCAGCAGCGGCGGGTTTCGATGCGGCCGTGGCCTTTTTCCACTTCTGCGAACATCTGACTCGGGGCGGCGTGCGGGTCGCCGCCAAGGATCTCGCCAAAGAGCTCGATCAGTGCGGCTTCGAGTTTCGGCTGATTGCCTTTGACTTGCAGAACATAGTCGGCGTTGCGCGACACGATCTTTTCGGCGATGGCAGTCTGACAACCCATCGCATCGGTCGTGACCACCGCGCCGTCCAGGTCGAGCAGTTCGAGCAGCGCGGGAATCGCCGTGATTTCGTTGCTTTTCGCGGCGGTCGCCCATTGCCCGAGCACGGTCTGATTCTGCTCGCACCAGGCGCTGACCAGATGCAGCGGCGACTGTTCGGCGGCCTTGTCGAAGCTGGCCCGCAGCGTCTTGCCGTCGATCGCGATCAGCCGCCCGAGAGTCTTTTTCGCCAGCACGTTCATCCAGTCGATGAAACCACGCTCGAACGCGACCGGATCGAGCCGCGCGAAGACGCGCCCGAAGGTGTCGTGGGACGGAAGACCGTGGGGCAGATGCAGAAACGTCGCGAACCACTTGCGTTTGGCGCGACCAAAATCGGTTTTTCCAATTCGGCCGGGCCCGGCCAACGAGTTGGGCGCACCATAACCAGCGCACGCCCCTGGCGCAATACCTAACACATCCCTAACATGCAGTCTGGATTGCTAGAAAGGTGAATTTAGATGCGATTGCCCTGGAAGTGGACCGTCTCCGCCGCAACCGCACTTGCAGCCGCAACGACATTGGCGTACAGTAATCTTCGACGTGGGGCGAACTTGCGTTCGTACGCGTCGTCGGATGGCTAATTGAAGGGCAGCCCGCCCTTGCGACGGGAGGCCTGCTAACGAGTAAGCCGACGTGGCCGAGCGCTTCCAAGCGCACGCCACGTCGGCTTTTTTTGCCTGCTTGGCGAAATCCGCTTTCGCAGCAATAGGGACCGAAACCGATGGACAAGCCTCAAGCAAGCATGGCCCAGAATATCGCGCAAGCCGTCCGGGCATTTGAGCAGGAGCGCACTGGGCACGCGCCCAAGTCGGTCACGGTCGTGCTGAGTGACGACGCGCTGGTGATCACGCTCCATGGAGCTTTGTCGGAAGCGGAGAAGGCGTTGGCCAGAACTCCGAACGGCGCCGCCAAGGTGCAGGAATTTCACAGCCAGCTTTTCGCTACTGCGGCGGACCCATTGCGTCAGGACATTGAACGCATCACCGGTGCAAAGGTGCGCGAGGCCATCGCTGAAATTGAGCCGCCCCAAGGGACAGTCATGAAGGCCTTCGCGGGCGGCACGATCGTGCAGGTGTATCTGCTGGCCGCCGGCGTCGCGACCGATGTGTACAGCAATGGCAGGGCTTAACGCATGGAACTCCCACGCCGCGGGCGCGACGATGTGTATCTGCCGGATGGTGCATTCCGAGCGCGCGTGGCTGCTTTGCACGAGATGGGTGACGCGCACGAACTCGCCATTGGCATCATGTACGCCTTCGATTTTCGTACGCGCATGCTGCCGTTCTGGTACGCCGACAAGCGCATGGCGCCCTGCTCCGTCCGACTGCTTGGCGACGTGCTGCACGAAGCTGGTTTCCGCAACCTGCGGATTGTGCTGCAACAATGGTCGCCCAAGGTCCGGCCGAGTCGAATGACGCTTGATGGGCGTCCGCTCGATATTCTGCTGGTCTCGGGGATGCAGGTGCACGCCGAAAAGGCGTATGCGCTGATCCGGGATGCCCATCGCATGGGCGCGGCACGCCCCCTGATCTTCGCCGGCGGCCCGAAGGCGATCTACGAGCCGACGGACTATTTCGAGTTGGGGCCGCGACCCGGGGTGGGGGCTGATTGCGTCGTTACTGGCGAGGCTTTCGTGCTGCTCGAGCTGCTCCACGCAATACTGGCGCAACGCCGCGCGGATCAGTCACCATTAAACGCCTTCGAAGAGCTCCGCGAGGCCGGCAGCCTGGCGCAAATCCCGGGGCTGGTCTACGTCTCTCCCTCCTCGCCGCCCGGCCAGCCCATCGCCGTCAACACGGGAATCCAGCGGCTGCTGCGCGATCTCGACGAACTGCCGATGCCCGACGCAGGCTACCGCATGATCGAGCCACCGCACCGGCGCTCCACGCTCGCCGCTGCGCCTTGCCCGGCAAATCGCGTGGGTCGGCTTTCATCGGTTTCGTCGGTGATCTCGACGCAAGGCTGCCGATTCAACTGCTCGTATTGCCCCATTCCGGCCGTGAACCAGCGCACCTGGCGGCACAAGAGCCCGGCCCGGCTGGCGGCGGAGATCGCGCAAGTGTACGAGGAGTTCGGAATCACGAACTTCTTCAGCACGGATGACAACTTCTTCAACAACCGGCAGACCGTGATCGATCTGATGACGGCGCTGGCCGAAACGAAGGTGCGCGGCCGTTCTCTTGGAAGAATTACCCGGTTCTTTACTGAGGCCACCCAGTTTGATGTGTACAAGAACCGGGATCTGCTGCCACTGGCCCGCGCGGGCGGGATGCGGGCGATCTGGTTCGGCATCGAGGACATCACGGCGGAGCTCGTGAACAAGGGCCAGTCTGCGGGCGAAACGGCCGAGTTGTTCGCGCTCCTGCACCAGATCGGCATCGAGCCGATGACGATGATGATTCATAGCGATAGCCAGCCGCTGCGCTCGCCGCCGGGCGATCTGTCGGGGTTGCTGAACCAGGCCCGGTTCCTGTTCAGCCAGGGTGCGGTGACCTACCAGTGCACGTATTTGGGTCCGGCCGTGGGCACACGCGATTTCGAGCCGGCCGCCCAGACTGGCGCCATCTATCGGCGCGTCGGCGGGCGCGTCATTCCGCAGGCATTCCAGGACGGTAATCACGTGGTCGCTTCGAAACACCCGCGGCCCTGGCAGCAGCAGTTGAACGTGCTACGCGCCTACGCGGCGTTCTACAACCCACTCAACACGCTGCGCGTACTGTGGCGAAGGAAGTGCACCCTGCGGTCCAAGCGCCTGAAGTTCCAGCTCATCGGCCAAATCGGACTGCTGCTGACTGTTCCCAAGCTGATCGCGTGGGCCTGGCGGCTCAAACGCGGCCCGATCGAGCGCTACCCCGGCCTGCTGCCGGCGCGCATTCCCATGATCGACGCGGCCAGCGGGCAGGAGATCAACTGGGCGATTCAGCACGTTCTGCGCGAGGCGGAACACGCCCAAGGGGACCGTGCGGCGGACAGATCGGCAGCGCCAACCCTGGTTTCGCTGACGTACTCCCGGCGCGAACGGATCACGGGGCAGAAGGTCATTGCGAGGTAGATTAACTGATGCCAACCACACAGCACACAGTTAGGGTCGGCATTACCGCGCCGCTCAAGTTCGGCAGCGATGACGGATTCCGCGGTGCACTGTGCGCAAAGGTCAAGCAGCACTTCGCGATGCACGGACGCGATTCGCGCGGCCATTGGCAGATGTATGCGAAGGCCGTCGTCACGCTGGGTTGTGTGGCCGGCGCGTACGTCGCACTCGTATTCGGCGCGCCGAGCCCATGGATAGCATTTCCGCTCACACTCGTGCTGGGACTCGCTCTGGCCGGCGTGGGGTTCAACATCCAGCACGACGGCGGCCACGGCGCCTTCTCCCGGTTGGGGTGGGTGAACCGGCTTGCGGCCGTTACGCTGGATTTGCTGGGAGCTAGTTCTTATGTCTGGGCCCGCAAACACAACGCGATCCATCACAGCTACACGAAGGGTTTTGTACGGGTTCCTGCCGATCAGGTGGCACCTCTACGACGACTTTCGCGACGTAGTCACAGGCCGAATCGGACACCAGTGCTTCCCCCGGCCGCGCGGCCGCGACCTGATGGTATTTGTCGGTGGCAAGGCGGTTTTCGCGGCCCTCGCGTTTGGGCTACCGATGCTGCTGCACCCCTGGTGGCTGGTACTCGTGTTCTACGGCGCCACGTCGTTCGTGGAGGGGATCATCCTGAGCGTCGTATTCCAAATGGCGCATTGCGTCGAAGGAGCGGAGTTTCCGCTGCCCCGACCGCAGACCGGCCGCATGGACAGAGCTTGGGCGGAGCACCAGGTGCAGACCACCCTGAATTTCGCACCAAGCAACCGGCTGCTCACCTGGTACGTCGGCGGGCTAAATTACCAGATTGAGCACCACTTGTTCCCGCAAGTCTGCCATGTCCACTACCCCGCGCTCGCCCCGCTGATCGAGCAGACCTGCCGCGAGTTCGGGCTGCGGTACGCCGTGAACCCGACGCTGCGCTCTGCGGTGGGGTCGCACTTCCGCTGGTTACGACGCATGGGCCGAGCCGAGACGGCAGCCCCGAACACGCTGTCTGCGCGCGACGATTTGCCGAGGGAATCCGATGCGCCTCTACCTGATCAACCCGTCGAACCCCCTGGTGTGTTTGACCCACGTCTCGGACAGTCGATGGAATCGCTACCGCGTCTGGAAGCCGCTCGGGCTATTGGCACTTGCCGCTCTGACGCCGCCCGAGTGGCAGATCACGGTCTTTGACGAAAACGTGCGCGTGCCTGAATACGCCGCACTGCCCAGTCCGGACCTCGTGGGCATCACCGCGTTCACATCACAGGCCAACCGCGCATACGAAATCGCGGACGGGTTTCGTTCTCGCGGCGTCCGGGTCGTCATGGGTGGCATTCACGCGACGATGTGTGCCGATGAGGCCGCAGCGCGCGTCGATGCGATCGTCACCGGTGAGGCCGAGCCAATCTGGGGCGAGGTGCTCCATGACGCGCGCCGCGGCGCGTTGCGGGCCCGGTACGACGGCGTCCATGCGAACATGGACTCGATCCCGCCCGCGCGGCACGATCTGCTCAACGGCGACTACGCCTTCGGTTCCATCCAGACCACTCGCGGCTGCCCACTCAATTGCAGCTTTTGCAGCGTCACGTCCTTCAACGGCTATAAGTATCGGCAGCGGCCGATCGCGGATGTGGTGCGTGAGTTCGCGACGATTCGCGAAAAGCACGTGCTGATCGTCGATGACAACCTGATCGGCACGAACCGTGATCACCTGGCGCGGACCAAGGAGCTGTTTCGGGCGCTGATCGCGGCCGACCTCCGCAAGCGCTGGATTGCCCAGGTGACCATCAACATGGCCGATGACGACGACCTACTCCGCCTGGCGGCCAGGGCCGGCTGTGCCGGGGTGTTCATCGGCTTCGAATCACCGACGCCCGCAGGGCTCCGGGAGGTCGGCAAGAAGTTCAATTTGCTGAACGGCCGGGATTTCGCCGCGTCGGTCCGGCGCATCCAGCGGCACCGAATTCTGGTTGCTGGATCCTTCATCATGGGCCTGGACACCGATCAGCCGGGCATCGGTCGGCAAATCGCGGCCGCGGCGATGCGCTACCGGGTGGATTTGCTAAACACGCTGTTCCTCACGCCGCTGCCCGGCACGCGACTATGGGATGAGCGGGCACTCGCAGGCCGCATGCCGCCAGGTACGTTCCCCGAGGACTGGAAATACTACACGCTGACGTTCCCCGTGGCTGGGTACCGCAATTTCTGCGATCAGGAGCTCGCCCGGGAGATGGAAATTTGCGACAGCGCATTTTACTCGCTGCCACGCATCGCTCAGCGGATGTGGCGCAGCATCTGGCAGCGCCGCAACCCGCTGATTTCCCTAATGGGCAACATGTCCTACCGGCGGAATCTCAGCTTTGGACGGCGAGCGTGCCGGGAATTTCTGGAATCCCGCGTCCCAACACCTGCCCTCTTGCCGTCATGAACGCGATCCAGTGGTCTCAGGCGGCGGTGGCGGTGGGAGCGCCTCCACCGCGAGATTGTGATACTCACCCGACTTGGTGAGCCGTTCCAAGTCGAGCTGCGCGTCCGGTTCAGTCTCGTACTTGCCCAGCGTCACGACCAACCCATCGCGCGCCTTCCCGCGGATTCGCCACAGCTTTGGCGACAACGCACGCCATTTCGGGTTGCCGCGTGGCACGTTCAAGCGCCACTCCAGGCGGCAACGCCACCCGATCCGATGGGAGGGGTATCGTCCGGCACCCCATCGGACGCACCGTTCAGCGCCGCTGGAAAGGGTTGTTCATCGTTGCTCGCGCGGTTGCTGACCGGCACACGCGCCAGAGCGGCGAGCAACACCGGATGAGAGGTCTGTGGATCCTCGCTCCATCTCTGCAAACCGACCAT
>JACRLV010000293.1 GCA_016235145.1 Planctomycetota bacterium | reverse complement strand
CTCGAAACCGGCCGGGAACGCTGGCGGTTCAAGGCCCGCGCGGAAGTGAAGTCGTCCCCCGCCGTTGCCGAGGGCCGCGTGTACGTCGGCGACGAGGCCGGCGTCCTGCACGCCATAGACGCCGCGGACGGTCGCGAGGTCTGGAGCTTCGAGGCCGGCGAATCGATCGTGTCGTCGCCGATTCCGATCGGCAATCGGCTGTTTTTCGGCAGCTACAACGGCAGCTTGTACTGCCTGAATGCGGATGATGGCAAGCAGTTGTGGAAGTACGACTCGGAGGACAAGCTGCACGCGACGCCGGCGGTCGCCGATGATTGCGTTCTGATTTCCGGCTGCGATGCGCGGCTGCACGTGGTGCGAGCGGCGGATGGCGTGCTGGTTCGCAAGGTCGAGCTGGGGGCGCCTTGTGGATCGTCGGCGGCGGTGCTGGATTCGCTCGCTTTCGCCGGAACGCAGGGTTGCCAGATCCTCGGCGTGAACTGGAAGACCGGCGAGCGGGCCTGGCAGTTCGAAGACACCGAACATGCCCTCCCGTTTCTGGCTTCTCCGTCGGTCAGCGGCGATCTGGTGATCATCGGCGGACGCGACAAACGAATCCGGGCTCTTGATGCAAAGACCGGCGGGGTGCGCTGGACCGTCATCGCCAAGGGACGCATCGAAGGCTCGGCGGTGGTCGTCGGCGAGCGCGTCTTCGTTCCCGGCGGCGACGGCGTGCTGCTCTGCCTGGATCTCCGGACCGGCAAGGAAACCTGGCGCTACGAAACGGGCAGCGAGTTCGGCGCTCCGCCGGCGGTGGCCGAGGGCCGCCTGGTGGTCGGCGGACTGGATGGCGTGCTGTACTGCTTCGGCCGGCCTTGAAGGCAGCGCGTGCGTAGCCCAGTGACGTTCCAATCGTGAGTCAACCTATTCGTAGCGTCGGATCTCCGAGTCCGACGACGAAACTCACCGTTGCCGGATGTCCCGCGCTACTGAATTGGGTTTGCTCTCCTGTCGATGCGGCCCAACCTTCCGGTTTGATTCATCGTCGGGCTCGGAGGCCCGACGCTACGGGCGAATCCGCCGCAGTCGCAGCGAATTCCCGACCACGCTCAGCGAACTCAGCATCATCGCTGCGGTGGCCATCCAGGGTGGAATCGGCGAAAACGCGGCCACCGGGAGCATTACCAGGTTGTAGCCGACGGCCCAGGCCAGATTCTGCCGCATGACGCGAACCGTCGCCCGCGCCACGCGAATTGCATCCGCGATCAAACGCGGCGAGCGGCCGACCAAGCAGAAGTCCGCCGCCTCGCGCGCAACGTCCGCCCCCGCGCCGATTGCGAAACTGACGTCCGCCGCCGCCAGGGCCGGTGCGTCGTTGATGCCGTCGCCTACCATCGCGACGCAGACGCGTTCCGCTCGAATCGAACGAACGCGGTCCAGTTTATCCTGTGGTGTCAGCCCCGCCTCAAACGCCAGGCCTAGCCGATCGGCGATTGCCTGGCACGCCGCCGCGTGATCGCCGGAGAGAATCGTGGCCGAAACGCCAAGCTGTCGGAGTTCCGCGATCGCCTCGGCGGCGGTGGGCAGAACCTCGTCCGTGAGCGAAAACCTGCCGGCCCACACGCCGTCTACAGCCAGGTGTGCGAGGGAATGCGGTTCGTGCCCCGCGCTAGCGGCGAGAGCGTCCACGGCCACACCTTGTCGTCGGAGCCAGCCTTCGCTTCCTAACAGGATTCGCCGGCCGCTGACGCGACCCGAGACGCCGGCGCCGGCGGTGTTCTCGCACTCGTCGGCGTCGCCGAATGCGACGCCGCGGGCTTCGGCCGCCTCTCATCCCATGATGGAGCGGCGGTTACTCCGACGACGGTCGGCCGGCCGGCGGTAAGCGTGCCGGTCTTGTCGAGCAGCACGCGACTGGCCTTTGCCGCCGCTTCGAGTGATTCGACGTTTCGCACGAGGATTCCGCGCGCGCCGGCGGCGGCGGTTCCAACCAGCACCGCGGTCGGAACCGCCAGCCCCATCGCGCATGGACAGGCGATGACGAGCACGGCGATACCGCGCGTCAGGGAGTCGATCAGCGGCGAGCCGGCGAGCGTCCAGCCTACCGTCGTGAGAAATGCCAGCAGAAGCACAACCGGCACGAATACGCCCGCAGCGCGATCCGCGATGCGTTGAATCGGCGGCTTGCCCGCCTGCGCCGCCTCCACGAGCCGCGCCATCCGAGCCGCGGCGCAGGTCGCGCCCGTCGTCGTAGCGCGAATATCCGCCGAGCCCGAAACCGCGGTGCAGCCGCCGAGCACTTCGTCGCTGGCCTCGCGATCGACCGGTTCGGATTCGCCGGTCAGCATCGACTGGTCGACGGCGAGCGCGCCCCGAACGACCACGCCATCCACCGGAATCGTGGCGGGCGCGACGATGCGAACGATGTCGCTGGGCGAAAGGTCATCAACCGCGACGGATTCAACGGTCTCGCCGCGCACGCGCAGCGCCTGTCGCGGCACGCGCAGCAACAGAGATTCGAGTACGGCGGACGCCCGCCCTCTGGATCGCAACTCGAGGAGTTTTCCCAGCGAAACGAAGAGAACGATCATCACCGCCGATTCGAACAGAATCAGCTCGTGCTTGCCGGTGATCACTCCGAAAATACCGGCGACAAAAGCCGTGGCGGCTCCGAGCGAAACGAGCAGATCCATCGTTCCCGCCCGCCGAAGGGCCGCCTGCAAGGCTGCTCGAAGCATGTCGCCAGCGCCGATGGCCAACACAAGAAAGGTCAGGATGGCTTGGGCGGCCAGCGCCAACCTGCCCTGAACGAGCTCGCCCGGGAGCAGGCGGTCGGGAAGCATGTGAACAAGCACAACCGGCAAGCCGAGCAGGGTCGTGATGAGCAGTCGATCGCGCCGTTTCCGCAGCTCATCGGACCGCTGCCGAGCGCGATGCTCCACGGAGCGTGCGATCGGATCCAGAAGGCTCGCTTCGTATCCGGCAGCGCGCACGGCGCGAATCAGGGCGTCGAGGCTCGGCCGCGCCTGCGGGTCGAGCCCAAGCGACGCACTCTCCGTCGCGAGATTAACGCTGGCATCGCGCACGCCGCCGACCGCGCGCAGGGCGTCTTCCACCCCCGCGACGCAACCCGCGCAGTGCATGCCCATGATTGCCAAGTCGACTCGTTGATCGGCGTCGTTCCGCATCCGCGAGATGTTATCGCCCCGCGGCAATCCGGCGCGGCGGAATTCGCGCGCTCAGTCCGAAAATGGCCTGCTCATGATTCCTTGAGCGGCCGGACGATAAGGAATTTCCCCAAGCGGGCGCCGCGATTTTGGTTGGGGCCGTAATTTCCCGAAGAATTCAGTATCCGGAGCAGAGCTCGTCCGCCTGGTCCCGTTGTCATCGCATGGAGCTGGATTCGTGAGCGACGCCATCGAAACGATCAGTCAGCAGCGTTGGATTGACCTGGTTGCGCGCTATGGATCGCCGGGCAACCATGATATTCGTCGCTATCGCGCCGACCAGCGCTACGACATCGAGTGGGGTCTTGCCGAGGTGAAGGTCGACGGCCGGGAACGCGAACCCAATTCCCCGCCGCTCACGATGACGCTCCTGGAAGTCAGCCCCGCTGGAGTCATGCTGCGCTCGTTTGAGAACTACCCGCGTGAAACCAGCATGTCGCTCCACATCTGGATCGGCGAGGACGAGGTCTGGGTGCGGGGGACGGTGAAGCACAGCACGCTGACGCTCGGCGGATTCAAGCTCGGGTTGCAACTGGAGTTTGAGCCGGTCAGCCGCTTCCAGCGCGCGGATGCGTCCGCCATGAACAACTGAAATACAGCCGCGGCAGGCGCGGCGGCCTTCTGTCGCCGGATCCAACGGTCCGTGAAAACTCTCGTTAGAGGCCAGCGGCCCGACGCGCTCCGCGGGATCGCCCGGCCAGCACGCCCACGCCGCACGCCGCGACCGTCTTAAGCAGCACATCGACCGGCACGAACGGCCAGAACCCGATCGCCAGCACCTGCGACCAGCTCGTGTCAACCGAGAGCTTCAGCCACGACAGGCCGCACAGGAAAATTACGCCTTGCGCGGCGATCGCCGCCGTCAAGACGTGCCATACTGCCGGCCGTTCATTTCGGCGAGCAAGCCCAAGGATCGGCTGCGCGAGGACGAAGCCGATCAGGTAGCCGCCGGTCGGACCCACCGCAAAACGCCAGCCTGCTTCCCCGCTTGCGAACACGGGCAGGCCGACCAATCCGAGAACGAGGTAGAGGATCATGCTCGCCAAGCCGCCTCGCATGCCCAGCGACAATCCCGCTGAAAGGACGATGAGCGTGTGAAGCGTCGCCGGCAC
>JACRLV010000292.1 GCA_016235145.1 Planctomycetota bacterium | reverse complement strand
GGCACAGGCGCTGGGAGGGACGGCGCCCGCGGCGGGCGGCGCCGCTGCACCGCCGCCGCTGCCTGGGCAGGCCGCCGCGTTCTTCGTCGCGATCAACAACCAGCAGGCGGGGCCGTTCGATCTTGGCGCGCTGCGACAACATGCCCGGAGCGGATCGCTCACCCGCGAGACGCTCGTCTGGAAGCAGGGCATGGCGAGTTGGACACCCGCGGGACAGGTTGCGGAATTGGCGTCGCTGTTTGCGCCTGTGCCGCCGCCGTTGCCGCCGAAGGCGTAAGTGTGTTTCTGATGCACTAGTGTAGCTAGTCAGAAATAGTGCGTCACGGGGGGTACGGGCGTCTCGCCCGTTGTCCGACCCGGGCGGGACGCCCGGACCACCCTGTTAAGATGCAAACAGCGCGACTAAATACACTAGCTGGTCTGCCACAAGGGAGCGAGGACCATCGAAAACGCGCCGGGCGAAGCTGGCTTGGTGAAAACCGCACCGGCGGGCGAGCCGGCGCGCTTTCCCTGCCGTCAATGCGGCGCGCAACTCGTCTTCACGCCTGGCGCCGAGGTGCTGCGCTGCGAGTACTGCGGCTGTGAGAATCCGATCCAGGTCGATCGCGACGCCGTTGCCGAGCACGATTACCGCGCGACGCTCGCCGGCCTGGCGGGTCAGGCGGAAATGCAGGAGCGGTCGCAGTGCAAGTGCGCCGCCTGCGGGGCCGAAATCGAGCCGCCTGCGAACGCGACGGCGTTCGCGTGCCCGTTCTGCGGGGCTGACATCGTCACTGCTGCTCAGTCGCGCAAACTGATCAAGCCGCACGCCGTGCTGCCCTTCAAGGTGGATCGGCCGCAGGCGCTCCAGTCCTTTCAACGTTGGCTGAAAACGCTTTGGTTCGCTCCGCGCGCGCTCAAGCAGTTCGCGCGGGTCGATCATCGCTTCAGCGGCATGTACGTCCCGCATTGGACCTACGATTCGCGCGCCATCAGCCGCTACGCCGGGCAGCGCGGCGACGATTATTACGTTAACGAGACGTACACCACGACGGTCAACGGCCGCGCGGAAACGCGCACCCGCCAGGTGCGGCACACGCGCTGGACGAACGTCAGCGGCGTGGTGCAGAATCTGTTCGATGACGTCCTGGTGGCGGCGAGCGAATCGCTCCCGCCGGACATCCTCGCGTCGCTGGAGCCGTGGGATCTGGCCGCGCTGGTTTCCTACCGCGATGAGTTCCTGAGCGGCTTTCGCGCCGAGAGCTACCAGATCGGCTTGGAGGCTGGATTCGAGAGTGCCAGCGAGAAGATGGAGCCTGAGATTCGCCGGACGGTTTGCGCCGATATCGGCGGCGACCATCAACGGATCGTCAGCCTTCAGGTGCGCTACGAAGACGTGCGCTTCAAGCACATCCTGCTGCCGGTCTGGATCAGCGCCTATCGCTACCGGGAGCGCACGTACAGATTCCTGGTGAATGCCCAGACCGGCGAGACGCGCGGCCAGCGGCCGTATAGCTGGATCAAGATCACCGCGTTCGTGCTGATGATCCTCGTGGCCATCGCCGCGGTCGTGATGTTCCTGAATCGATAGCGCGAGGGGATCGGGACGAATCGCCATTTCGCGGCGCACGCGCGCCAGATCGACCGCTCCGGAATCGATGGACCCGAATGGGCGCACAGCCGCCGCTCGCGGGTTTTCGCCGCACATCGACAAGCTGCAATCAGAAGGAATTCGCCGCGAACTACCGGATCAGCCAGCGCGTCAGGCGATACTGGCGGTCCATCAACCAGAATTTGTCCCAATCATCGGGGATCTGGTGAAGGTCCATATCGGTGACCTTGCTGTAGGTGAACTTCCGGTCATCCCAGGTCTTCACCACGCCGTCGCAACCCGACGCGGCGATCGCCGAACCGACCAGCACCAGCAACGGCATCCATTTTCGCATGAGCATACACCTGCCTTCGGCCGAGCCGAGCGATTCGTCGCTCAGACCGGCGTAATTTCGCATGGCGTCCGTCGGCTGTCAATACGCGCGGGCGGACGCGAGTGCGGCTTCAGAGGCTGATCCCGAGCAACGTCCACGCGCGAATCGACCAACCGGCCCAAAGTGCGGAAAGCGCCGCCGCGATCAGAATGCCGGCTTGAATGCGCCCGACGCGGCGCTCAAAGCGCCTCGCCGCACCCGGATCCAGCGCCATCGCCTCGACCGACCGCGCCCGCAGCGAGATGGATCCGTGCCGCCAGCTCGGCGCCTCGGGCGGTATGCCGTTGAGCTTGGCGACCTCGAAGAGCATGTCGGCGAACACGTGCGCCGCGGTCGGGCAGAGCGGCTCGCGGCCCAGGCGGCGGCCGTCGAGCGCCGCGAACGGCGCCGCCGCGTTTCCCTGCGCGGTGTGCAGTTCGCAGCGCGAGCCGCAGGGCAGGCCGGTCAGCGCCAGCGTGCGCACGCCGAAAAGATCCGCCTGCCGTTCGAAATTCCGCGAAATCCACCCGAAGACCAGCCCCCACTTCAGCACCATCAGCGCGCCGGCGACGATCAGCAGAACTTCGAACCAGCGCCGCTCCGCCCGCAGATACTGCGAAATCACGGTCATCATGCAGCCGCTGATCAGCGCGAAGAGCATAAAGAACCAGATGTGACGGCGCTTTACGTGGCCGGATTCGTGCCCGAACACCGCCTCGATTTTCGAGTCGTCCATGCGCTCGAGCAGCGCGTCGGTGATCAGCACGTAGCGAAATTGCGGGATGACGCCCATCACCATCGCGTTCACGATCATGCCGCCGGTGCGCCAGACGAGAATCTCCTGGCAGCGCATGCCCAGCCGCCGGCAAAGCGTCTCAAGCTGATCGCGCAGCGGACCGGCCGGAAGCGGGCGCGTGTCCCACACATAGCGCAGCAGCAACGGCGTGACGATCGCGACGCCGATCGCCGCGACGCCCAGCAGCAGGTCCGGCGCGTCCTGGTTCTTGAAGCGGGCGATGAGATCGTCCTTGTTCCAGTCGATCAGATCGCGCGCGACCAGCACGAGCAGCATCGGCGCGAGAATGAACAGCACCTGGTGGCGGAACTGGAAAACCAGGTAGTTGCGCAGCTCCCAGATTGGGTGTACCGGCCGGCCCGCGAACAGGCCGTGCTCGAGCGCGATCTGCCGCCCCGCCCGCTCCGCCGGGTACAAGGCGATCCAGACGAACACGATCGACATCAGGAACGGCGTGGCGGCGACCAGCCCGGGCAGGCCCGGAATCCAATCGATGTGCGGGAGCCGCTGGCAGAAGGAGAGCCAGCCGGTGCAGGCGATCACGCCGCCGTGGGCCAGTGCGAGGGCGTATTGCGAAATGGTCACGCCGCGGCCGTAGGCGGCTTGTCCGCGGCTGGGATCCTCGGGCTCCGCCTCGAGCAGGCGAACCGCCCGCCGACAGGTCAGCCACGCCACCGCCGCCGGCGCCAGCGTCGCGGCCGCCACCAGCGTGAGCGCGGGCAGCCTCTGCGCGAGCCCCGGGAACGGCGACGCGGGAAAGGTCAGGATGAGCGCCAGGATGCCGACGACAACCAGGTACATGAGCGCGGAATTCTACTCGCCGCCGGGCAAATCGAAACGTCCTGGGCTCAAGACCGCGGCGGAGTGCTACCGATTGCTGCGCGATAGAGATAGGAGCGACCAATCGTGTCGCCGGAGCCGCTCGACATTTACGATCAACCTCCGGCCGAGCCGGGCGAGGCTGCGCAGCGGCCCTACCTCGGCATTTTCTTCGAATGCTGCGGCGTTTATGCGCGCGTGTATCGGGATGAGCGCGACGCGGAATACGTCGGGCGCTGTCCGCGCTGCATGGCGGTCATCCGCGCCCGGGTCGGCCGGAACGGGACCACGCAGCGCATTTTCCGCGCGAAGTAGCACGGACGGCATATCAAAGATACAGATTCAACGAATCAAAAAAAACGTGCGCGGCAAACGCCCGCGAAAGGCGCCTTAGCCGCCGTTTGCCGGCGTTTCGGCGGGCTGGCTGCCCTCCTCGGCCGGTTTGGTCTCGGCCTTGGTGTTGCCTTCGCCCGGAGCGAGGAGCGTCTTGAGGACGGCGGCGTTGATGTCGAAGACCCAGGACTTTCCGGCTTTGTCGACCGCGGCGCGGATCGCCTTGTCCGCATCCGCCTTGTACTGCGCGGCCTTGTCCGGATCGACCTTGGCGGCGTCCGTTGCGACAGCAGCCAGCGCGACCTGCGACATCCAGCCGATCTTGTCATGCGTGCCGAGCTTTTCGTATTTTTCCTTGGCGTCCGCCAGGGCGTTTCGGGCTTCCCCGCGATCGGTATCGATCTGCTTCTTGAATTCATCTTCTTTTTCGATGGAACCGCCCTTGATCAGACCGGTCAGCTTCTTGAGCATGCCCAGGTAGGACTCGACGCCGGCGGCCCGCTCGGCATGAATGCGTCCGATCATCGCGTGGGCTTGCGCCTCGCCGAGCTCGGGAAGCGTGGTCGAGAAGCTGTCGTTGACGATCTGTTTCAGGCGGTCGTTGCGACTCTCGGGATCCGCACTTCGGCGCAGCGTGTCCGCCTCGCTGATCACCGTCTTCGTCGCCAGCGTGCCTTGGGCGAACGCCGCCCGCGCGTTGTTCGCGGCGCTGAGCGCGTTGGCTTCCTGCTCGGCCGCCGACTGATTCAGCTCGGTCATCCGGTCCAGGATCTTCTGTGCGGCGGTGCGCTGTGCAGCGAGCTGCGCGTCATACCGCTTTGATTCGTCCGCGGCGTTCTTGGCGAAGGCGGCGACCTGCTCGGCTTGCTTGGCCAACGCCTGTCCGCCGCGCGTCAGCCGCGAAACGCGATCCGCCGCGAGCGACTGTCGGCGTTCGAGCTCCTCGAGCCCCAGCACAGCCTCGCCGCCCTTGATCGCACCGGTCAACAATTCGTCGTCGGTGAGCTTCGCGCCTTCGATTCCGCCGAAAACGAGCAGATGCTCCTGCGCCTGGAGCTCCACCATGCGCTTCGACGCGCCCTCGATCGCGGCCTTCATCGTGGCGAAAGAAGCGTCGTCGCCCGCTTTGAAGCCGGCCATTTCCGCCTGCGTCATGGCGTCGCGCGCTTCCGCCAGGCCGGTACGCACGCCGGCGAGCGTTTCTTTTTGCTTGGCGATCCGTGCGTTCAGGTCTTCCAGTTCTTTTGTGGCGACGGCAAGCTGCGCGTTCAGTTCGGCGCCGTCCGCCGCGAGCGTTTCATCCGCCTGTTTCGTGTCGAGGCCCTTGAAATGGTCGAGCTGGGACCGCGTCAGGACCCACTGGCCGGCGGCGGCCATGGCCGCGGCGCGCTCATTGTTCAGCAGGGTGCGCGTCCGGCGAGCCTGGGCGAGGAGGGCGTGGGCCTCCATGAGGTTGGCCATCCCGGCCACCTGCCCGACGCCGATCGCCGACCCGCCGCCTTCACTCATCGCGGATTGAGCCTTGCTGACGGCTTGCTTCAGTTGGCCGGCGTTTTCGCTTTCGAGTTTTTCGATCGAGGCGATGGCACTTCGCAGCGCCATGGCGTCGCCGCTCAGCGGCGCGACGCTGATCTGCGGCAGGCCCGACGCACGGTCCGTCTTCCTGGCGCGCTCGATCGCCTCGCTGAACTCCCGGCCGGCCGCCTCGAGCTCATCTTTCACATGGCCGGCGAGCTTGTCGGCGTCGGCGGCTTTCAGTTCTTCGAGATTGACGCGAGTGATAAACCGCGGCAGCGATTCCTCGTACGCCAGCAAATCGCGGCGCGCCTCTTCGGCTGCCCGCTGTGCGGCGGGGTTGCTCCCGACGGTTGGAGTGGAAAATAGTCTTGGCGCCAGGAAGGCTCCGCCCAAAAGCAGGCCGGCGGCGACAACACCAACCGCATTGGCTGACGACTGATTCAAGGGATTCTCCGGAAATTCGCCGCCCGAAGACGGGCCGCGGCCCGCTTCATTGCGGAAATACTATGCTGACGTTTAACCGTGGGGGCGGCGGCTGTCAATCCGCCGGCTGCGTCGACGGCTGGGTGGTCCCGCCGCCGATCGCCGAGAGCAGCACTTCCCAGCGATCATGAGTTCCGGCGGCGGCCAGTGTGCCGTCACGACCGATGACAAAGACCCAAGGCGCGTCGCACACGCCCCATGCCCGCACGAATTCTCCGGCGCAGGCCCGGCCGTCGCAGCAGAGGGGCCAGCCCAGCTTCATTTCCGCGCGCGACCGCCGCGCGGCGTCGGACGAGTCGTCGAGTGCGATCGCCACGACCTTTATGCCTGGCTGCCCGGCACGGACCTGCTCGACTTGCCGAGCGAACTCGCGTTGTCGCGCGTCGCGCGTCTCCCAAACGACCAGGACCACGGTCTGGCCGACCCACTTGGTTGTGTCCAACTCCTGCCCATCGACGGTCCGCAGCACGCTGGCAAAGGGCTTTCCCGTCGCCTCCGTTCGTCGCACAGCCGCCGCGAGAGAAACGACCAGCGCGTTCTTTTCGAAATGCGGCTGCGCGGCCTGGATCCACTCCTTCGCACCAGCCGCATCGCCCCGCCGGAGCGCGTCCTGCCCCAGGACCGTCACCGCTTGGGGAACGTGCGGGCTGTCGGGGTGGGCACGGACGAACTCGCCGAGCGCGGCCAGGCGCGGCGTTTCGACCGCGTCGCCTCGCTTCGGAGCGGCTTGCCTGCTCAGCCCGCGAAGCTGGATTTCCCACCAGGCGGCTTCTGACTCAGCGAAACGAGATGACGGATTCCCCCTATGCTCGACGATGCGCGCGGCAAGCCCCGAAAAGTCTCCGCTGAGGCTCCCAATTTCGAACAGCGTCTCGAATTCCAGGCCGATCGCCGAATCCCGCCGCACGCCGCCGGGGTAGATTCGCTGGTACGTTCGGAGCTTCTCCACAAGGGCCTCGCGGCGTTGGCGTTCGGCTTCGAAGCGTGCGGAGTATGCGGACGCTACCGTTGGCGAGGGGCGGGCGAGCGATTGGATCGCGGCCCAGAGTTGCTCGTCCGGCGGATCAGTGGATTGCTGCGCCAAACCGCGCGGAGCAAAGGACATGGTCATCAGGACCATGACCGTCCAAACCGCGAAGCTGAACCTGTCTGTTGCAATGGAGGATTTCGGAACAAACCGAGCCCCAAGCGCCAGCGCGTGGGTTTTCTCAAGAACGGGCGCCATTCGCACAAACACCCGCGCGCTGGCGCTTGGGGCTCGGACCAAACGCGCGTCGCGCGCATCGCCGGTGCGAAAGGAAGTTCGCGTCAGAATCAGCACGTTTGCCCGTAGGCGGACAGGAACGTAGTCAGATCCGTCAGATCAACGACCTGATCGCCGTTCAGGTCGGCGGTCAATCCGGGTCCGCTCATTCCGAACTGGCTCAGGAACGACGTGAGGTCCGTCAGGTCCACAACTCCATTGCCATCGAGGTCGCCGAGAAGGCCGACCGTGATCGTGATCGTGCCGGCGGAAGCATTGATCGTGGGTTGCGTCACGGGCGAGAACGCCGGCGGATTGTTGCGCTGGACCAGGACGTTCGCGCCGACGTTTACGAGCCGAAACACGTACGTTCCGCAAGCACTCGGCATGGTGAAGGATCCGCTGGCGAGCAACTGCGATCCCGACTGACCGACATTGGCGACGACGTTGGCCGATTCGGCGACGCCGCTGCCGGCCGGACGGGCTGTGCCGAACGTGTTTTGCGCTCCGCCGATCTGAATCAGGTTCTTTTGCCCCGCGGTTCCGCGCTGTACGCCGCGATAGCCGAGGGAGGCCGTTCCGTCGCCGGGGTTCGTCACGCCGGCGGGCCGGGCGAAGTTCGTCATACCCGCGGGCACGCTCGACGCGATGGGGATATCGAATTTCGCCGGATTGGCGGCGTCCTGCACCAGATCGGTGATCAGCAG
>JACRLV010000099.1 GCA_016235145.1 Planctomycetota bacterium | reverse complement strand
CGGGCGTGGTGGAAAGAGCAATTGCGCGACCCGCTGCGCTGGCTTGATCCGAAAAAGCAGCTTGCGAAGGATTCGCATTCCGCAACGGTCGCGATCGTCACCCTGCCGCATCCGGACGGCGAGGTGCGCGGCATCGTCAAGCGGCCCATCGCCCGCGACCCCCAGCGCGCGCTGCGGCGACTTTTCCCGCCGTCGCGCAGTTGGCGCGGCTGGACGATCGGGCACGGTTTGCTGCATCGCGATCTTCCCGCGGCTCGGCCGCTGGCGATTCTGGAGCGCAAGCGGGGACCGTTCGTGCGAGACAATCTGCTGCTCACCGAGTTCGTGCCCGATGCGCAGCCGCTGGACGAATATCTCCGGGCTCAGGCACGCATCCGCAGGCCGCATGACTGGTTCGCCGCCAAGCGCGAATTGATCCGCATCGTGGTGCGCGAGCTTCGCCGCTTGCAGGACCGCGGTTTTCTTCATCGCGACTGCAAGGCCTCAAATATCCTGATCGCGTCGGGGCTCACGCCGCGGCTGGTATGGATCGACATGGACGGCATCCGGCCCGATCGACGCCGTAACGAACAAGATCGGCTTCGCCCGCTGATGCGATTGCACGTCAGCCTGGCGGAACTGCCGGAGATCACCCGCACGGACCGCGCCCGATTCCTGAAAGCGTACTGCGCTCGCTTTGGCGCCCGAACGGACGAATGGCGGCGTTGCTGGCGGGTGCTCGCAGAGTTGTCCACACGCAAGCTGGAGCAGCGCGAGCGCCGACGGGAATGGAAGCGCGAGCACTACGGCCGCGAATAGAAAAGCGTGCGTCGGAGCCGCCGGCTCGGGCTCCCCCGTCCGGACCGGCGATCACCCCAACGCACGCGACCCGCCAGGCGCCGACGCTTCTGCGTCAGTTCAGAGCCCACCCTCGAATCGTCCCAACCACCGCGTGCGGACGGCCGCCGGCCCCATCGCCGACACCGACCCAGCGAACGACGTTGCTCTGCTCGATGTGGGGCAGAAGGCAGTTGACGCGCGACAGCCGCAGATCGCGCGGGCGGTTCGACGGCAGCCGGTTCAGGTCAATTGCGGCGGTTTGCGCGCCCTGGGCGATCCAGATGGCGGCGCTCGCGCCGTCAGGTCCACTGACCTCGCCGCCTGCCAGCAGCCCGATCAGGATCGCGATGATGGAGTTGACGCGGCCGCGATCGGAACCGGTCCCCGGCAGCGGGAGAAGCCGACATTCCGCCGCCCCGTTGCCGGACAGTGTCTGAATCGCCGGCAGCAGCAGGCCGTTTGCACCGAGCGCTTCCCCGCCCGCGACCAACTCGCCGCCGCGTTCGCAGGCGCTGTTCGCACCAGACGCGCAACGGCCGCCCGTTCGTTTCCCGACGAACCGGCGAAGCTGCCACAGGCGATGATGTCCACGACGCCGTCGTTGTTCACATCGCCGGCCGCGACTCGGTTGACCGTCCCCCCGCGGTCCGCCGGCGTGGGCAGCGTGTGCAGCGCTGCGTCTGAGAGTTCGCCGTCGGCGGATTCGATCCAGATCGCGGGAAACTCGGTCCCGGCTTCATTTCGCACGGCGCCCCCGATCGCGAGCATGTCATCGCCGCCTTGACCGTTGACCACGATGCTGTTGGCTGTCCCGCCGAATCCGCGGTCCTGCAACATGACCGGACCGATAACGTCGCTCGCCGCCTGCGCCCACACCGCAGCTCGCCAGATCCCGCCGTCGTTTCCCAACAGCAGTCTTCCACCGATCATCAGCGTATTCGACGTTCCATCGATCACGGCGCTGCGCGCCTCGCTCGCAATGCCGGCCGGGCCTTCGGGAAGCCGGCGGACATCGAGCTTCGGCACCGAGGAAGTGGTCGGATCTCCCACTTGTACCTGCGCCCGCGCGTCCGCGATCGCAATCGCAAGTCCTGCCGCAAGAACGGCCGGCAATTCGAGGCCTCGGCTGAATCTCCTGTTCGTTGCCATCGCTGTTTCTCCTTCAAACCGAGGCCCGCGGCGCTCTCCACCGGCCCGATGGTTCTTCCCAGGACGCGCGCGGTGTTCTCCACGCCGCCGTCCCTTCCGTGCAAGACGACGCACATGTCTGCGCGGCGGCCGTTGCAAATCAAACGGCAAGTCGCAACCAGGCGGCCTGTTCGGCCTGTCGCTGGTCCTGCGGTCGGCCCGCGGATCTCACCGGTCGACGGCGCGGAGAGGTGGACGGCGACGCATCCGAACGTTACGCTCCCTGCCGATTTCAAATCCCATCGACTGGCGCCAGAGCGTGTCCAGTGGAGCATGGCATTGCTGGGCCTGACGACGATCGACATCCTGCTTCGCAACTGGGCGCTGGTCACGATGTTGTCGACCATCGCCGCCATCGCACTCCTGGCGATGTACGTCATCCGCAAGTACGTTCGCATCTCCCTGAACATCATGCGAACGACGCGGCCGCCGTTCGCGCGCGGGCCGCTCGATTTCGAGCGGATGGCCGGCGAGTCGGCGGTTTTCAGCGCGTTCGACGGCCACCGCCTGGCCGGCCTGATGCTGCGGGCCGATCCGAGCGTGCCGCGGCGGGGGCTGATCATCTTCGCGCACGAGTATTGCTCGGACATGCACTCTTGTGCGCGCTATTGCCGACACCTGCACGAATCCGGCTATGACGTGTTCGCATTCGACTTTCGCGGGCACGGACAATCCGAATGCCCGGCGGAATACACGCCGCGACAATGGGTGACCGATCGCGAGGTGGACGACATCCGCGGCGCGCTGGCGTACATCGAGGATTGGCTCGATCGGCAGAGTCTGCCGCGGCGGATCGGCCTGTTCGGTATTTCGCGCGGCGCCTGCGCGGCGATTCTGATCGCCGCGGAAGACCAGGCGGTGCAGGCCATCGTCGCGGACGGGGCCTTCAGCACGGACACGACCATCGAGCACCTGATGCGGCGGTGGGCGTACATTTTTGCCACGGTGCGGGTGCTCTACGAGAATCACCACCCGGCGTTCTGGCGATTCCTGCGCTGGTGCATGGTGCGCTGCGCGTCGCGCGAATTCCGCTGCAAGTTCCCATCCGTTCGGAAGGCGATCGCGCGCATGACGCCCCGGCCGATCTTCTTCATTCATGGCGAAAAAGACTCGTATCTGCCGGTCGAACAGAGCCGCCTGCTCTATGCCCTGGCGCCGCAGCCGAAGCACCTCTGGATCGCGCCGAGCGCCAAGCACAACCAGGCCGTGATTTGCCACCCGGAAATCTACGCTCGCCTGACGCGCGAGTTCTTTGACGAGCACCTGTGGCGGCCGACAATCGGTGAGGCGGCGGTCCCGCCTGTTTCTCCACGTGAGGTTCAGGCCACCGGCCGAAGCACAAACCAGTCCTTTTCCGCCGCCGATTCGACCAGCGGCGTGTCAGGCTCGTGATCGAGCGCCAGCAGCCAACGGTTTTCGCACGCCCGGCGGAGCAAAGCGGTTTTTGAGTCGCGGTTATCCAGCGGAAACAGATCGTAGCCCATGTTCCACGCGCGGCCGACGTGCCGTGTGGTGGGCATGACGTCGCCGGCGAAAACCAGCGCGCGATCGGCGCCTTCGATGAGGATCGACTGGTGGGCGCGCGTGTGCCCGGNNTGTGCCCGGGCGTGCGCAGGGCGGAAACGTGAGGCAGGATGGTCTGCTCGCCGTCGAGCAGTCGCCACGCCGATCGCTCGTCGATCGGACGATAGTTCTCCTCGCGGTACGTGTTCGTCATGATGCCGAAATTCGCGCGGGCGTCCTCGAACTCGCCGCGCTGCACGTGAACGGTCGCGTTTGGAAACGTCGCCACAATTCGCTGATCGACGGGATGCGTCAGCCCGCCCGCGTGGTCGAAATGCAGATGCGTCAGGACGACGTCCGAGATCGAAGCAGGATCGATTTCGCCGTGCAGGAGGCTCGAAAGCAGCCATTCGTTCGGATCGATCGCGAAAAACCGTTGCTCTTTCTCGGCGTATTTCGGGCCGTGCCCGGTTTCGACGATGATCCGCCGTCCGCCGACGCGCGGTCCTTCGACCAGCAGACAGTTGCACGCCAGATGAATGTGGTTATCTCCGTCGGCCGGGAATCCGCGGCTCCAGAGCGGCTTGGGGATGATGCCGAACATCGCCCCGCCGTCGAGGCGGAACTTCCCGCCGGACAGCAGCCTCACCGTCAATCCGCCGAGGTCGATCGTTCTGGCTGATTCGGTCATCCGTGCATGTTTGCCGCGCGCACCGATTGCCCGAGCCTGACGAAGCGCTCGCGCGCCATGCGTGACATTTCGCCAGTCGAAACCCACAACGATCGATGCGGACGCGATATGATAGCCGAGCGGCGATATTCGCCGCGGTCTTGGATTGGATTCTTGGTCCGGAGAAGGGCTGGTGGTTTCGGCGAATTTTTGACTGGAGCCGAGCCCCGAGCGCCAGCGCGCGGGTGTTTTTCAAGGATTGCGCCCCATTGCGCAAACACCCGCGGGCTGGCGCTTGGGGCTCGGATCATGCGAGCGTCGAGACTGTCGTGCGTCCGTCGGTGAAGTGGCGTCGGCACAAGCCGGGGACGGTCCCCGCGACGGACAGGAGAAGATCGGAAAGTGGTGCGCGGTTATGGCGGATATTCGCTGCCTGGTGCTGGATGTGGACGGCGTGCTTACGGACGGCCGGCTTTGGTATGGAGAAGCCGCTGAGCCGTTGCGGGCGTTCCACATTCACGACGGGCTGGCGATCAAGTGGTTTGCGCGGCTCGGCGGTTGGCCGGTGATCCTGACGGGAAAGAAGTCGCTCGCCGTAGCCCGCCGCGCCAAGGAGCTGGAAATCGATACGGTGATCCAGGGCAGCGAGGACAAGCGGCGCGATCTGGAAGAAGTGCTCGGGCAGCGCGGCGTGCCTCTGTCGGCGGTCGCGATGATCGGCGACGATCTGCCCGATCTGCCGGTGCTGAACGCCTGCGGCTATCCGATTGCGGTCGCAAACGCGGTCGAGGCGGTCCGGCGGGCGGCACGATTCGTCACGCGACGGGAAGGCGGGCAAGGCGCCGTACGGGAAGCGATTGAACACCTGATGGCCCGCGAGGGGCGCTGGCAGGAAGTGCGCGCCCACTTCGGCGCCGGCGGAAACCGGGGGACGACCGAGCGATGATGCGCACCACGATCCTGCTGATCGGCGAACGACCGGCTTTGCGAGGAGGCCGTCTGGTTCACGCAGACGATGCTGCTCGCGCCGCGCAAGTCGATGGAGAAGATCGCCGAGGCGATCAAGAAGATCCGGCAGCACGCCGGGGATCTGGCGAAGGCATGACCGCGACGATTACGGCCGCGACAAGCCAGCTAAAGATCGAGGATTTGCGGCGACAGAAGATGGAACCGCAGTTCGGCTGGCTCGAAGGCCGCGTCAGCATTCGTGTAGACCGCGACAGCGAGGAAGCAACGGATTCCCGGCGGGCGCGGCTGGCCGAAGGGTTTACCATCGAGACCGAACGGCTCGATTTCAATCTTGAGCACGGCGAGCTTCGCACCGCACTGCCCGTGCGGGCGTACGGCGATCTTTTTGACATCCACGGCGTGGGTTTGAACCTGGTCTGGAACCGCCAGGAGAATCGGCTGGACGTGCTGACGATCGATCACGGCGAGCACATGCTGCTGTGGCTCGAAGGCGGATTGGCCGGCGGGTTGCGCGACACCGTCGCGGACTCGCCGAAACCCGCGGCGAGCGCTCCCACGACGCAACCGATCGCGGAGGACCGTCGTAAGAAGAACGCACCCGCGACAACCTATCTGGTTAAGCTCGAAGGCGGCGTTTCGGTCGATCACATCTTCGATGAGCAACGCATCGGCCGACTTGAGGCGAACGAGTTGGAGCTGACATTCGACCTCGGCGGAGGCCGCGGCGAAGGGAAGCGGGCCGCGACTCCGCGCGGCGAGGAGCCGACGGCGGCGAAAACCGAGCCGCCGATGCGGCCGCGCCAGCGGATTGAACTGCATTGGAACGGACGGCTGGCTCTCGGCCCCCTTCCCAACGAGCGTCCCTCCGCGCTGCCGCGCCGCCACATCGCCGCCTTCGGACCCAACGTGATCCTCGAGAAGGACGACCGCCGCATCACGGTCGGGCGCTTCGAATATCACGACGAGACGCAGCGGCTCTGGCTGTCGCCGGCGCCGGGGCAGCGGATCGCGATCGACCTCGGGCCGAAGCTCGCGGCGGAGGCGGAGAGCATCTACTTCGACCGCAAGGCCGGGCTCATCAAGCTGACCGGCGACATCCGCATGCGCGCGACCGATCCGAAACGCGACGACGCGATGCAGATTCGAGCGGCGCATTGGGCGGAGTTGCGGCTCAATGCGTGCGAGCGTCCGGAGGGCGGAGAGGGTTTGGCGCTGCTTGACGGAGGCGATGACGCCGCCGCGCTTGAATCCGCGCTGCTCGTGGGCGACGTGCAGATCGAGCTTCAAGGACAGTCGCTCGAAGCCGCGCGCCTGGAGACGTTCTTTCGCGCCGGCGAATCGAGCAACTCGCTCCAGGATCGCCTCGAACGGGCCGTCGCCACCGGCGCGGTCCGCCTGACTTCCGGCGGCCGCAACAAGTGGCCGGAGTGGATCGACTATCTGTGGGCCAAGTGGCAGCGGCCGCTGTCGCCGGCGGCCGGCGCGTGGCGGCGTCGCACGCAGCGGCTTGAAAGCGGCTGGCTCGGCCTCGATTTCCAACGCGCCGCCGATGGGGCGGTGTACGCATCGCGGGCTGACGCGGTGGGCGCCGTTCGGCTGATCGATCAGGGTCAGAGGCTGGGGGCGGGCGGCCGCACAATGGTCGCCGACCTGGGACCGGGGAACGAATTGCAGCACGCCGTCGTGCATGGAAGCGGCGGGCAGCCGGCGCGGATTCGCACCGAGACCTTCGACGTCCGCGGCGAAATGATCACGATCGACCCCATCGCAGAGACGCTCGACGTCCCGGGTACGTCGCACCTGCAATTCGTCGCGGCGCGAAGCCTGCGCGGCGAGCAGCGCAGCCAACCGCAGACGGTCTCGGTCGACTGCACCGAGAAACTGCACGTCGACAATCGGCAGAACGCCGTCCAGCTTGCCGGTAACGTGATCGCCGTCAGCGGCGAAGAGAGCCTGCGGGCCGACACCGTGACGCTGCACATGGAAGATGCAGCCGCCCCGGCCGCTGAGGCTCCATCGGCGGCGGCGGCCGTGTTCGGGCAGACGCGGCGTGTGCTGGCCGACCAGGTTCGCAGGCACATTGCGGAAAAGAGCGGGCGACCGTTGAAAGCGGAGGAGCCGGACCCGGCGAGACAGCCGCGGGGCTTCGCGAACCGCGGCGGCCGACTGCGAAAAGAGCCGCAGCGGCTGGAAGCGCGTAACGCACTCGTCTCCAGCGAGACCTACGCTTCTCCGAACGACCCGCAACCCGCCGTTCACCAGAGCATCCAGGCGCCGGAGATGGATTTCGACATCCGCTCGCGCGTGGTCCGCACCGCCGGCCAGACGATCCTCGGCCTGATCGACCGGCGGCTGTCCAGCGATGGCAGCGGCCCGGTGAGCGCGGCCGGCATGCCTTCCGCGTTGATTTCGCGCGGGCCGAGCCTCACGCACATCCAATGTTCTCAGTCGATGGTCTATCAACTCGGGGCCGACGGGCCGGGGCGGCGCGATGCGGTGCTGTTCGAAGGCAATGTTCGCATGCAGCATTTCGCCGGCATGGAGCTGCTGACGCTTCCGCGGGCGGAGACGATCTTCCCCGATCTCGCCGCGCACCCCGAGCGTCTGGCGGCGTTCAAGAGCCGGTTCAGCGACCTGACGTGCGAACGCCTGGAAGGCATGTTTGAAGCGGCGGGCGAAAAACAGCCTGTGCCGACCGAATTTCGCTCGCAGCCGGCCCTGCGGCTGACGGGACTCACGGCCCGCGGGCAAGTCAACCTGCGCGATGAGCAGGGCGCCGTGGTTCGCGAGGTGGAGGCCGCGCAGGTCGAGTTCGACCGGGCGTCGTCCATCGTGCGCGTGTTCGGCTGGAAGGACCTGGACAAGCCGGCGAGCATCGTGCAGAAGAACAAGGAGACGCAGCGCTACGACGTGCCGTTTCGCGGGCTGGAGCTCTCGATCGATCTGAACGCCAACACAGTGCGCACAGGCGCGATGTCGGGTTCTTCCAACCGCAACTAGCCCTTGAGCAAGCGTGACTCACCGGCTGAATCGGCGGATTTTCAAACAAACCACTCGAAATGCCGGATTCGTGCAACACTTGAGGTGTGTTGCATCCTCATGCACGGAGACATTTCGAGTGAGCCACGGCGGACACCGGAAAGCGGTTCATCGCAAGCGGGCGTTGATCAATCGCAGGCGTCGCATCGCCTATCGGCTGCGGGCGTGGGCGCCGTGGGATCGGCGCGCTGCACCTGCTGGCCCGGCGGAGCGGGCGGATCGAGGCCATCGATCGCGCTCTGCCGCTGCTGAAGGTGCTCTTGCCGTACCACGAATCCGACCACGTGCTGAACATCGCCTACAATGCGCTGTGCGGCGGGACGTGCCTGGAGAATCTCGAATTGCGGCGCAACGACCAGGCCTGTCTCGACGCGCTGGGCGCGCAGCGCATCCCCGGTCCCACCGCGGCCGGCGACTTCTGCCGGCGCTTCAAGGCCGCGTACATCGCCACGGAAGCGCCGGGCGCCTTGGGCGTTCACGTGGTCAAGCTGCTGGCCTACGGCGGCGCGGGTGATTTGGGAGACGCCGGACGCCCGGGGACGGGCGTCATTACGGGCGTGCTGTGCGTTCCGGCGGTCGACCTGGGATCGTGGCTGAGCACACACCTCTTGGCGCGCGTGAGCGCGCGGGCATTGGGCGTTATCATGCAGTGGATGATACTCGTCGCCGCGGCGCTGTTCGCGCTTCGCGCGGCGGGTATGTAGGGTTTGTACGGCGGCCGGGGCAACGAAGCCGCCGGCAGCGCTGGCCAGCAATTGTTGTACGCCGCTGATCCTGGCGGCCATCCTGGCGCTGCTGGCAATGCGATTCCTGGCCGCGCCCCTGGCGGTGCTGATTCCCGAAGAGGCGTACTACTGGAAATACTCCAAGCATCCGGCCTGGGGCTACCTGGATCATCCACCAATGGTGGGCTGGGTCGTTGCGGGCGGAACGTACCTCTTTGGTGATTCCGAGCTGGGTGTGCGGTTCGGGACGCTGCTGCTGAGCATCGGTTCGGTGTGGCTGCTCTACCGCCTGACCGCCGATTGGTGCGGACGCCGCGCGGGCCGCGTGGCCGCGCTGCTATACAGCATCGCTCCGCTTTTCTTCGCGGCCGGTTTTCTGGCCATGCCGGATGCGCCGCTCATTTTCTTCTGGCTTCTGGCACTGCTGGCGGTGACGCGCGCGTACAGCCGCGATTCTGTCGGCTGGTGGCTGCTGGCGGGACTGGCCACCGGACTGGGCTTCATGGCCAAGTATCCCGCGGCGTTCATCGGCCTGGGCGCCCTCTTGTTCCTCCTGTCGGATGCACGCGGGCGGCGGATGCTGCGGCAGCCGGGCGTGTGGCTGGCGCTGGCTGTGGCCCTGCTGGCCGCCTCGCCGGTGATCGCCTGGAACGCGCAGCACGACTGGGCGTCGTTTCGGTTCCAGTTCCTGCGCCGCGCCGCAGAGGCCCACGGCTTTGCGCCGCTGAAGTCGCTGGCGTCGCTGGGCATGCAGTTTCTCGTGCTCTCGCCGCTGGTTTTTGCCCTGCTCGCCGCCGTCGCGTGTACCGCGCTCCGCCGCTTTCGCCGCGACGAGGTCGGTCGCTGGCGCTTCGCGGTCTGTTTCTCGCTGCCGTGGCTGGCGGTGTGCATCATTCACGGACTCACTTCCGAGATTCATATGAACTGGCCGATCCCGGCCTACCTGAGTCTCATTCCGCCCGCGACGGTGCTGTTGCGGCGCGGCGCGCGGCCCTTGATGCGCGGCCTGCCGGCCGTGAAGCTCGGCAGCGTCCTGCCGCGCTACGCGGACGTGATGGTGGCCGCGAACGCAATCGTTGTTCTGGTGATTTTGCATGTCGTGGCGGCGCTTCCGGTCCCTTCCGCGTTCGCGCGCTGGGATCGTCTCGGGGTCGCCGCCGAGACGGCGGAGGAGTCGTTCGCCACTGCCCGGGGCGCGGACCCATTCATCATCGCCGACGGTCGCTACAACCTGGCGAGCGAGCTGGCGTTCTACATGCGCGACGGCCGCGACGATGACTGGAATGAGACGGTTCCGCTGACTGCGGCCGCAGGCGGCGGTCTGAACTACGTCAACTGGCACGAGGCGCGGGAGTTCCGCGACCGCGATGCGATCTTCGTATCCAGCGATCCCAGTCCGCGCAAGCTCGCCGCGCTGCGCGGGGCGTTCGACGAAGTCGGCACGCCCGAGAAACTGATCGCGATACCACGCGGGGGATCACGGCTGACGCAATACTGGGTGGTGCGATGCGTGCGATTCCTGGGCGTTGCGTCGCCAGCCCAAGCGACTGCAAACATGCGTTCGAATGAGTTTCGACTGGTGCGGCGATAGCCGCCATCCCCAGGACCCGCGCGAGGCCACTCCGTCACACCCGAGTTCCCGCGTACATGCGGGAGCATGCTCCATTTCGCATTGAAGGAACTCGAAAATCGAGCCGATGCCCGTCCCAGTTTCCTCCGCGTGCCGGTCGATGGCTCGGGTAGCGGGGGTGCGGCGGTCCGGAGTGGGCGGCGCGTCAGGGCAGCGGACCAGCGAATCGGAAAGCCGGTTTCTCCTTGATCGCCAACGGATCCCGCGCCCCGACGGCGCGTGCGCATGCACGACAAACTCGAACAGCTCCTTCTTGGAAGTCCGCTTGCGGATCGTTTCCACGCGCACGCTCACGAACCCCGCATCCTCGAACAGCGCCGCGTAGATGTCCTCAACCGCGAGCATCGTGCCAGCGGCAAGATGGTTTACGTGCGGAACCCGGCCCAGGAGGGCGTGGCCGGCGCTGATCTCGCGGATGATGCGGTAGAACTGCGGAAACGGGATGTCGCCGTGTCCGTTCGGCGTCCACGTGTTCAACATGCTTGTCGCGCAGCCCCACGTGCCGCCAATCGCTTTCCAATCGAGTTCGCCCGCGACGCGGCCGTCGGACAGGCAGCCGAGCCAGTACTTGCAGCGACGCAACTCACAGATGTAGCTCATGCGGTTGGGATAGGGCGGCGACGTGATGATCGCGGTGCAGCGGCGCACTCCCGCCGGCAGCGCGGCTGCCAGGTCGCGCAAATCTCTCAGGACGACGCGACACTCGGCCGCGGGCGGTTCGACATTTAGGCTGTCGGCCACTTCGTTCGCGGCGGGCACGCCATGCACGGTCCGGCCGGCGGCGCTGACCCTATGATCGAAACGCTCGGGCTGACGGAGGAGCAGCAGGCGGCGTTCGGGACCATTCGCGAAGAAACGCAAACGGCCACTCAGGCTCGCCAGGAGCAGGCCCGGCAGGAATTCCGCGGTCTGCTGCCGCAAGAACAGCTCGCGACGCTGGACGAGTTCGAAGCCAATCACCCGCACCCGTAGCCGCGCGACGCCAGCTCGGCGGAAACAAGGGCTCGGTTCCGTGCGCGCGCCGCGTTCAAATCACCACGGCAGCGCGTGCTGAATCGAGCCGCTCCGGTCGCGCCTATCTTCATTGCGTCTGCCGAACGTCAGGCGAGCTTTGCGTTGACCCGCCTTGAACACAATCTCCTTCCGTGCGATAATCCGCAGCTTGGGTGGTTTGACAAGTCGGTGGTAGCGGAGAATGGCGGAATGGGAGCGAAGCTCCAGACCTTGATCGAATTTCAGGATCTCGAATTGCAGATCGTGGACATTCGCCGCCAGTTGGCGCGAAAAGATTCCCAGATCGCATCCCAAGCCCGCAAGCTCGAAACGCTTCGCGCGGGGATTCACGCTGAGCGGGACGAGATCCGCAAAGCCCAGGTCCATTTCGATGAGATCGACGTCGACGTGAAGAGCCGATCCGGCCACGTCACGCGGCTGCGTGAGCAACTGAACACCGTTCGGACCAACAAGGAATACGCCGCCGTCCTTCAGCAGATCAACAGCGAGAAGGCCGACGTCGCCCGCATCGAAACGCGGGCCCTTGAGATGATGCAGGGCCTCGAAAACCGCAAGGCCGCGCTCGCCGAGCGGCAGAAGTCGGAAACGGCGGAGGTGCAGCGGCTCGAAGCGCTGAAGGCTGAATCCGAGCAGGCCCGCCAGCAGTACAGCGGCCGCCTCGCCACGCTTCAGAAACGCCGCGACGCAGCCGCCGCCCAGATCGACAAGGAAACCATCGTCCACTTCGAACGGCTCTCGGAGCGTTACGACGGCGAAGCGATGGCCGAGCTGCTCCGGCCGAACCCGCGGCGCGACGAGTTCATCTGCGGCGGCTGCAACATGAGCGTGCAGACCGACCGGGCCAACTCGCTGCGCACCCGCGACGAAATCGTCACCTGCAAGAACTGCGGACGAATCCTCTTCATCCGAACCGAGAGCTGATCCCGCGTGCGCCTCGTGCTTTACATCGACGGCGGCTCGCGCGGCAACCCCGGCCCCGCCGGGGCGGGCGTCGTCCTGACCGACGAGGCGGGCAAACGGGTTCACGAAGCCGGCTATTTCCTTGGAAAGCAGACCAACAACGCGGCCGAATACTACGGGCTGCTGCGCGGACTGGAGCGGGCCGCTAAATGCAAGCCGGAGCGGCTGAGCATCTACGCGGACAGCGAACTGCTGGTGCGGCAGATCACGGGCGAATACCGAGTGAAGAGCCCTTCGCTCGCGAAACTGTACGAACAAGCCCAGATCCTGCTGGTGCGCATGGGGCGATGGAGCATCCAGCACGTGCGCCGCGAAGGCAACGCGCACGCCGACCGGTTGGCGAACATGGCGATGGACGAACGGCGCGACGTCGTCGTCTTCGATGTCGATGCCGGCGGCGCATCTGCCAAGGCAGCCCCGCCCACGGTCGCCGCCCAGCCGGCTGTCGATGAAATCGCGTTGGCAGACGAATGCGACGAAACGCCGGAAAGCCCGCCCAGCGGCGCCCGCCTGGCCCGCATCACCCCGACCGCTCCGCCGCGCGCGGATGATTGCCCCTGCGGCGGCTGGTGCCCCAAGCCGCTGACGGTCGACGCCGCCCTGCCGACTGGAATGTGCGTCTACGCGGCCCACGCGCTGCTTCCGACGATCCTGGCGCTGCGAAGCACGGTAGACGGCGAGTTTTCGAAGATGCCGGCGATGACGGTGCGGTGTACGCGCATGGGCTGTCGCGCGACGTTCGTGGTTTCGCCGGCGGAATCGAGCAACGGAAAGACGACGGGCTGACGCGCGCCGCCGTACTGGCCGGGAAATGCAGCGGCCTGCGTCCCGCAGGCCGTGAATCAGCGTTTGCTTGCCGTGCCACTGCTTTGTGAGCAGCGCTTTGTTGCAAGATTCCACTGCTGACACAGCAGTGGCACGGCGGACCATTTCGGAAAACGCTCTACCCGACCGGCATTTCGCCAGCCAAGCGCGCAATCGCCGCGGCCACGCCGTCGGTTACCTGGGCCATCCGCTGATAGTCCAGCGTCTCCGGCAAATCCGTCGGCCGGTGATAGTGCGGATTTCGCAGGAAGCTCGTGTCGGTGAGCATCAACGCGGGATATCCGCAATCCCAGAACGAGCTGTTGTCGGACAGGCGGATTGAGTAGATGATCTCCGGCAGCACGATCGAGAGCAGCGGCAATTGCGAGCCGCGTCTGAACCCGCGGCGGAAATTCCAGCACAGCGAGATTGATCGCAGATTTCCGACCGCGGCGAGGAAATTCCCGCGGCTCGGCAGCCACCAGTTCAACCAGAACGGCGATTCCGGCGGCGGCTGCTGGCTGCCCGGGAGATCGGAGAAGTAGCCCACCATTTCAAGGCACAGCATGCCGACGATGCGCTCGCCGCGCTCGCGGCAGCCGCTGGCGTGCACGTGGCTGCCCACCTCCGGCGTGAAAAAGTGCGGCGGCTCCTCGCAAGCGAAGGCCACGAAGCGAATCGTCCGGCGAAATCGCCTTCGCGCGAGAAGGCGGGCGGTTTCCAGCAACACCGCGACCGCCGAGGCGTTGTCGTCCGCACCGGGCGTTTCGGGCACGGTGTCGTAATGCGCCCCGAGCAGGACGATTTCGTCGGGGCAGTCCGCGCCCGTGCGCTCCACGATCAGATTCGTCGCGATGTGTCCGCCGTCGGCCTTGTAGCACTCGCGCCGCACGGCGTCTCCCATCGCCGAGAGTTCGGTCTTGATGAGGTGGATCGCGGCGTCGATCGAAGCTGGCCTTCCAAAATGCCGGGGCCCGATCAGGCCGGCAAGCCGGAAGACGTGCTGGTGCAGGCGGCTCGGTAGGTCTTCGTGCATTCGATTATGATAGCGCGAATTCGCATTCGGGTGGTACGGCCGGCTCGGCCGTCAAGCGGGCGGGACGTCGTGAAGACGTCTGAAGCCGGGCCGTCCCCTGGGTCCGCCGCATGCTGAGTTGTGACGAGCAAACACGCGGGGCGGCTGGTCGGCCGCAGACGTCGTGAGAATATTGAGAAGCACAAGCGGCCGACTGCTCTTTCAGGCCGGGAAACCGCAGGCACGGCGCCCGTGCCGTCGTAATTTCATAAGCGCTCCGCTCGATTGCGGCTCCCCGTCCAGCGGGCCGTCCGCTCGCGGTCATGGGTCAGTTTTCCGCTCGTCGTGCCGTCGGGTTCGGAACGACCTGGAAACGCCTTCGGCCGACCATTTCGCCCTGGGCCCAGAGTTCGAACGCGAATTGCCCGTGGCTTGGGATTTGCACACCCTGCATCGCAAACACCAGCTCCACGGTCGCGAGCGGGTCGGGCGCATCCACCACCCCCTGGGTGCGGAGGATGGTCGCGTTGTCCGCATCGCGCATCAATCGCAGCTCAACCGTGGTCCGGGCCGAGATTTCGGTCAAAGACGCCATCACGACCATGTTCGCCAGCCGTGACGGCGTGTTGGGGACGACGACCATGTTGAAAAGGCCGATCGCGCTTTTCTTTCCGGTGAGCCGGTCGTCGATCACCTGATCGCAAAGCAGCAGCGCAACCAAAGTAGGCGTGGGCTTGCCGGGCCGTTCGTGCATCTTGCTCTCCGTGTCCGCCGAGTATCATATGCCGCCGATCCGGCCGTGTGCGCCCGGCGGACCGCCGCAGATCGCGGGCACATTTCGGACCGGTGTGCGGATGCTGGGGCGTCTAGAGCAGATAACGCCCCGGGGGGCGTATCGGAAATCGGGGGTCGTCGGGGTGGGGCTGCTTCTCTCCATGCTGCGCACAGGCCGGACATCGGCGGCGATGATCTGCGCGCTCGCGTTCTTCGCCGTGCGGGCCGCGGCGCAGCCGAGCGTCGAATTGCGCATCGATGCGAACGAGGCCTACGCCGACGAAGCCACGCCGCTGACCCTTTGGATTCTCAACTATCGCCAGGCCGGCAAGCCGGTGCTGCCCGCGATTCCCGGTTGTGAGTTCGGCGGCGGTTCGCAGGAAACATCGATGTTCAGCGACGGGCGGCAGACGCGCACCACCATGCGCATCCACTATGAGTTGGTGGCGCACAAGCCCGGCGACCTGGTGATTCCCCCGATCGAAGTCGACGTAGACGGGCGCACGCTGAAGACGGAGCCCGTGAAGCTCACCATACTGCCGTCGCAAGTCGCCGACCTGCTGCAAGCCGAGATCACGACCGATCAGAAACAACTCTTCGTCGGGCAGCAAGTGTTACTCAAGCTCTCGGTCTATTTGCGCCCGGCGATTGTGAATCGCCAGACGATCGATCGGCAGTCGATGAAACGGTTTCTCAAGCCGACCTGGGGCGAGCTCAACGAGTTCCGTGAAACCGGGAAATCCGGAACGCAGCGCCGCCGCGACGCCTCCGGCGACGCGAAGGATTTCTACGTATTCGAGTACACGCTCAAGATGACGCTCGACCGCCCCGGCCCGCTGGAGCTCGGCGAGTTGGCGATTCCCGTCGATTACCCGATCAGTTTCGGCCGTGACATGTTCGGCGAGATCTTCGTCGAGAAATACCGAAGGCTGCGCACCCAGCCGCAGCGATTGCTGCCGGACGTGCAGCCGCTGCCGACTGCGAATCGGCCGGCGGGCTTTACCGGCGCGATCGGGAACTACCGGATCGACGTTTCAGCCCGGCCGCTGCGCGTGCGCGTGGGAGATCCGATCAACCTGACGCTGGCCCTGAGCGGGCAAGGCGATCTCGAGTCGCTTCCGCCGCCGAACCTGGCGGTGCAGCCGGGATTGACCGAGAAGTTCCGCGTTCCGGAAGAATCGCTCGCCGGCCGGATGGAGAACGGCCGCCGGATTTTCACGCAGACGATCCGCGCGCGGACCAGCGACGTGCGCGAGATTCCGCCGATCGAGTACGCGTTCTTTGATGTCGAGCGCAGCGACTACGCCGTCGCCCGCAGCGCGCCGCTCGCGATCACGGTCGAGGCGTCGAATCACCTGGACGCGAGCACCTTGCCTGAATTCGCAACACCGTCCCGCCAGGAGCCCGCGGCCCCGGAGGTCGTGGACGGCCTGCTCGGCAATCGGGTGGAATCGGAATCGCTGCTGCGCGCCGTGCGGCCGGTTCGCATTTCCGATGTCGCCTTGGTCATGATCATGCCGCCGGCCGCATTCATAGCCGCCTGCGCGTGGTCGACGGTTTCGCAGCGGCGCACGACGGGATCGCGCCAGCGGCGGCGGCAGGAAGCGCGTGCGATCGCACTGGCGCGGATCGAAACCGCCCAAGTCCAGCCGGCGGCCCAGCAGACGAGCGCGATCGCAGCCGCCGTCGCCGGATACCTCGCCGATCGGCTCGACCTGCCGCCCGGTCGCTGCGCCGGCGAAGACGGCGTTGCCACGCTGCAACAAAGCGGCGCCGACGAGGCCGCGGTCGGAAGCCTGCGGGAATTTGTCGCCCGTTGCGATCGGGCGGCATATGCGGGAGGCGATGACGATCAAGATCTCGCCGATTTGGCGCGGCGCTGCATCGACGAGCTTGCACGGGGGGAAACATGACGCGGCCGCCGATCATTCTGCTGATCGCACTGGCGTGCGGCGCGACCCCCGCGGCGGCCGACGAGCTTTCGGCGCAGCGGCGCGGCGAGCTCGTGCAGCAGGCGCTCAACGCATTCGATGACGCGGTCAACATTTCCCGCCACGATCCGCAACGGGCCGCACAGCGCTACCGCGAAAGCGCGGCGGCGTACGAAGCGTTACGATCCGCTGGGGTGCGAAACGCGGCGCTCGAATACAACCTGGGGAACGCCTACTTCCGGCTGCACGACACGGGGCGAGCCGTGCTCGCCTATCGCCGGGCGCTGGCAATCGATCCGAGCGATCCACGGTCGGCGGCGAACCTTGCGTATGCACGCGACCGCGTGGAACCGTTCATCAAACCGACGGGCAGCGAAGAGTTGCTCCATCGGCTGCAATTCCTGAGTCGGTTTCTGTCGCAGAATTCCCGGCTTTGGCTGGCGGCGGCGGCATCCGTGCTGGGTTGGGTCGGCCTGTGGATCCGGCTGCGGACGCGCGTTCGAGCGTGGATGGCGACGGGGTTGATCGCCATCGGCGGCAGCCTGGTTTTCGGCGGCTCGCTGCTGCTCGAATTGCACAACGCGCAAAACCGGCCTGCCGCAGTGGTTATCGCACCTGGCACGGTGCTTCGGCAGGGCCGCGGCGAAGGGTACGAGGCCGCAATCAAGCAGACGCTCGGCTCGGGCGTCGAGGTGGTAGTTCTGCACGAGCGAGGCGATTGGTGCGAGGTGCGGCTGGCCAACGGCGTCTCCGGTTGGGTTCCCTCGCCCGCGCTCGCCCACGTCGAGCCCTGATTCCCTCCCGCGACCCCGACGGCTGCAAGATTCCTCCTGCTCCGGCGTTTAGCATGATGCCGGCGTTGGAGAGCCGCGAAACCGGAGCGCAAGCATGAGCGCGGCGGCGCCGGTCGGAGACGCGCAGATTTTCTGGGAGATGCCATGAAGATTTCACGGATGATCGCCATTGCGCTGCTTGGCGCGGTTGCCGCCACGGCCTGGGCTCAGAAACCGGCCGACGGCAAGCCTGGCCGGGACGGTGCAAAGCGGGCCGGGCAGCAGGGTGGGCTCGCGGCAGTGCTTCAGCAGTTGCCGCAGCGTTTGAAGCTTGACGAAGAGCAGAAGGTCCAATTCGACGAGCTCGTGGCAAAGTACCGCGCCTCGGCCGAGCAGCCGGGTGGCTCGCAGAAAGACACCGCGGATCTCGCGCGACAGATTCGCGAAGCCAAACAAGCCGGCGACGAAGCCAAGGTGCGCGAGCTGCGGCAGCAGATGCGCGGCCAGCGCGGCGGCGGCGAGCGCATTCAGGGTTTCCTCGATGAGCTGGAGGGCATCCTCCGGGACGATCAGAAAGAAATTCTGGGTCAGATGCGTGAGCGTCTTCAAAATGCGAAGGACGGCGCCGCCGGGGGTCCGGGAGGCGCCGGCATCGAGGCGCGGCTGCGCGAGTTGCGGCAGCAACTCGCGCTCGCGCCCGAACAAGAGGCGGCGTTCGACGAAGCCGTCGCCGCCGCCAGGCAGAAGCTCAAGCCGGAAGGCGAGCCCGCCCTGCCCGAGCTGCTGCGGCAAGCGCGCGAGGCCGCGCAGGGCGGCGATCGGCAGCAGGCCAAGGACATTCGCGACCGCCTCGAGGCGCGGCGACGCGCGGCGGAATCAGCCCTGCGCGAATTCCAGGCCGCCGTGGAGCCCGTCCTGAATGATCAGCAGAAACAGACGCTCAAGCAGTTCGGCCAACAGGCGGCAACGGCGCTGAACCCCGGCAAGAATGACGGCGCCGCGCGTAACGACCCGCGCATGCTGCTGCGGGCCGCCCGGCGGCTGGACCTGACGCAGGAGCAGAAGGACCAGCTTGACGCCATCCAGAAAGACCTCGGCGAGCGCGCCCGCCAGCCCGGAACGGAAAAACCGACGCCGGCCCTGCTGCGATCGGAAATCGAAAAGCAGATTCGCGAAATATTGACGCCGGAACAGGCCACGCAGTTCGACGAAATCCTCGCGCGGCAAGCCAAGGTCGGCGACAAGGACGGCGCACGCCGCGACAAGACCGCCGACGACGGCCAAGAAAAGCCCGGCGAGAAGCCGCGCCGCAAAGCGAAGGGCCCGCCGGGAGAGAAGCAGGAGAACCCGTAGGTCGTGCGACGTAGCGGTTTGCAGATTCGTCGAATCAGACTTGGAGATGGGATTCTGCTGTGCGGCAGCAGTCTGGCCTTGGTCGTCAGCCAGTGAAGGTCAGCACCGCTTGAGGATGGATGGAGTTTTTGGGAGCCGCGGCCGAGCAATCGGTCGCGGCTTCTCCGCTTTGATGAAGGGCTGACGCACTTCGTGCCGTCTGGCTTCGCGCCGTTTGTCATCAACCCGATCCGTTCGCCACTGCCCAAACCGCCGTCCTTGCGGGTGTGGACAGGGATTTTGGCACACAATCCGAGCCCCAAGCGCCAGCGCGTGGGTGTTTTTCAAGTATTGCGCCCAATCGCGAAAATACCCGCGCGCTGGCGCTTGATTCATCTCCCCAAGAATCCTCGCGGCGCGAGGAGATTTTTCGAACGGCGACTGGATCGCCGATGCACGGAGCGAGGTAGCGGCCTGCGTCTCGCA
>JACRLV010000282.1 GCA_016235145.1 Planctomycetota bacterium | reverse complement strand
GCCTGCCCGCCGACGCCTGGCGCGACGGCACGGCTGAGGTGCAGGTTTTCGAGTGCGTCCATTTCGCCTGAGCGCCACGCGTCCGGCTTTTCAGTTACACTGCCGCACCATGCGAATTCGAGAGCTGCTCGGCGTCGGGCGTCCCAGCATTTCGTTCGAGTTCTTTCCGCCGAAAGACGAAGGCGGATTCGACGGGTTGCGCGCGTCGCTGGCCTCGTTGCGCGAACTGCGGCCGACCTATGTTTCCGTCACCTACGGCGCGGCGGGCAGCACGCGGCGGCAGACCGTCGATCTGGTGACGCACATCAAGCGAGACTACGGCATCGAGTCGATGGCGCACGTAACCTGTCTGGGCGCGTCGCAGACCGAGTTGCGGCAGATCTTGACGACGCTCGCCAACGCCGGAGTGGAGAATGTGCTCGTGCTGCGCGGCGACCCGCCGCGCGGATCCGGCCCGTTCGAGCCCCACCCCGAAGGCTTTCGCCATGCGAACGAACTCGCGGCGTTCGCCCGCCAGGAGTTTCGCTTCTGCCTCGGCGGCGCCTGCTATCCGGAGAAGCACCCCGAGGCGCCCTCGCTCGAGGCGGACATCGAGCATCTGCGGCGGAAGATCGACGCGGGCTGCGAATTTCTGATTACGCAGCTTTTCTTCGATAACCGGCTCTACTTTGATTTCGTCGCCCGCGTGCGAGCGGTCGGCATCGCGGCCCCGATCATCCCCGGCATCATGCCGATCACCAATGTCGGACAGATCGAACGCTTCACGAAAATGTGCGGGGCCTCCATTCCGGCCCCGCTGCTCGCCGAACTCAGGCAGTTTCAGGATGATCCCAACGCGGTGCAGATGCTCGGCGTATCGCACGCCACGGCCCAGTGTCTGGAATTGCTCCAGCGCGGGGCGCCGGGAATCCACTTCTACACCTTGAATCGCTCGCCCGCGGCGCGCACGATCCTCAAGGGGATTCAAACCGCGTTTCCGCCGGCGATGTCGCCCGCCGGAACGTGGCTCTGAGGTTCTGTCGCGTGGGGACTGTCCAACGTCTGAATCCCGCGGGTGGTACGGGCGTCTCGCCCGTCTATTCATCGCAAAAAAACGGGCGGGACGCCCGTACCACCCAGCAGGCTGCGTATTCACAGGCTCTTATTCGTAAATGTGCGTGCTTTCGGTTTCCTCGACGATCGAAGTAGTCTGGTCGCTTCGCATGGTTACTTTGAATCGTGCATCGCCCGCTCGCGCGCCGCGCACGACGACCTTGTAAACGGCCTTCGCCTTCGGCGCGAGCGTCGCCAGCGGCGCAAATCGCAGTGTCCTGCTCTCGAGACCGCCCGTGGTCGGTCCGGCGGCTGAAACGTACTCCTCTTCCGCCGGGATGGTCGCCTCGACGACGATGTTGGTTCCCGTCGCTGTGCCCTGGTTGGTCACGATGATGTCGTACGTGGTCTGACCGCCGACTTCGATCGGATCAGGATCGTCGACGCACTCGAGCAGAATGGCTGGAATTCCCTGCACGGCGAGCGTCGCGGCCGCGCTGGCCTCGCAGCAGATGCCGCGCGCGGTCGCGGTGTTGGTCAGCGTGCCGATTTGCGTCGGCTTGACCGTAACGTGCACCGTGCGCGCCTCGTTCGGATTGATGTTGCCGAGCTGCCAGGTCATGCGCGCATCGGCGAACTGGCCGTTTGCGTCTGCGCCAACGATTTCGCATCCCGCGGGAATCAGGTCGGTCAGCACGACGCTGCGCGCCGGGGCGTCGCCAGTGTTCTGAACCGTGATGTCAAAGGTAGCCGGACGGCCGACGAATCGTAGCGCCGGCCCCTGCTTCGAAACGACCAGGTTGCACGAGCGCACCGTCGTCGCAGCCGTGGCCTCGATCACCGGTCCGCCCGTCTCCTGCGCCGACGCGGTATTGGTGAATGTGCCCGTACGTTGCGCCTTGGCCGTGACCGTCACATCACGCGCCTGCCCGGCGACAAGGTCGCCGATATTGGACATGAACGCATTGTGTCCGTTGGGCAGCACAAGCCCCGCGGGCAGCGTGTCGCGCAGGACGACGCCGCGCGCGACGCCGGTCCCGACGTTTGAAACCGTCACGCGGATCGGAATCTCGTCGCAGATCATGACCTCCGGCGGCATGACTTTCTGAATCGCGAGCTTCGGCTCGACGACCTTCGTCGACGCGCAGGCCGTCGTCTTGAACGTCACGGTCGCGCACCAGGTCGGCTCTTCGGGTCGATTGGTTGAGCCTGTCACCTTGATCACCAGGCTCTGGCCGCCGTTCAGGCCGGCGATCTGCCACGTCGCTCCGCCGGCGTCGTTGTGTCCGGGCTGCGGCGAAATGGAGCGCACGTTGAATCCGGCGGGAAACCGCTCGGTCAGCGTGACCTCGTCGACGCGGCCGCGCGATTGATTCGACAGGCGAATCTCGTACTGAAACTCCTGCCCGATGCGCACTTCGGCCGGCGTGAATCGTTCGAGCAGGATCGGACTGCTGGCCCGGTCGCCCGTCGGAAACGCGGTCTCGGTTCGCACGTACCCGCCGTCGGCAGGCTGCGCGGCGGCGAGCGGAACGCAGACTCCAAGCAGAAGAAACGCCACGGATGTTCGCAGAACACGCATCGGTTGCACGTTGAACCCCCTATCGGTGAGATCGCCTCGCCCGCGCCGGGCCGAGATTCGCCGGATGAGTCGCAGTTTATCGTCGCCGCGCGGTGGTCGTCGAGGAGTCGGCTCCAAATATGGCAAGGTCGCTCGCCACGTCGGCGCGCTTTACAATTCGCACATGCGAATCCTGATTACGAATGACGACGGAATTCTCGCGCCCGGCATCGAAGCGCTGTGGCGGGCCGTCGCCGACCTCGGCGAGATCGAGGTCGTCGCTCCCGAAACCACGCAGTCCGCCGTCGGCCACGCGATCTCCGTGTTGACGCCGATGGCCGTGCGCCGCGTACACGTCAACAACACTTTCTATGGATATTCCGTCGACGGCCGGCCCGCCGATTGCGTCAAGCTCGGGCTGATCGAACTCGTGAAATGGCGGCCGGATTTCGTGCTCAGCGGCATCAACTCCGGCGTCAACACGGGCATTAACGTCCTCTACAGCGGCACCGTTGCCGGCGCGGCGGAAGGCGCGTTTTTCGGCGTTCCATCGATCGCCTTCTCGCTGGAACTCTCGCAGGAACTGGATTTTCAGGCCGCCGGCCGGATTGCACGAAGCATCGTGGAGAGCTACGCCGCATCAAACCCGGCGCCCGGAACGTGTCTGAATGTGAACATCCCGGCCCTGGACAAGGGCTTGCCGCTGGGCGTGCGCGTCTGCCCGCAGGCCCACGTCCCGATGAACGACATGTATCGCAAGCAGACCGACCCGCTCGGCCGCACGGTCTACTGGCTGGACGGGAAATTCCCCGACCGGGCCGACTGCCCCGACAGCGACGTCGAGGCGATCCACGAGCGCTACGTCTCGATCACGCCGTTGCGGTTCGACATGACGGACCATTCGCGGCTCGAAGCCGTGCGCCAGCTCGACTGGCCGCGTAGCTGGCAGTGAACGCCTGTGATTTCACCAAGAGCCGCGTTTGCATGCTGTTCGGACTGCCGGCCCGTCTGTCCGATCGACCGATGAATGCCGATTCATGCCTAATATCGTACGACCCTGCGCAGCCCGGCCAGGCACAAGATCAGCATGCCGGCCGTCGTCGGTTCCGGAATGGTTGCGATGTACGTGACGTAAGTTTCGCCCGGGCCGTAGCCGCTTCCGACGAAGCTCCGGCCGTCCGCGGAAACGCCGACCGCGTCCCAAAGTTGATAGCCGCCCAGATCCAGGCCGTATTCGCTCGTGAGCACATCTTCCAGCTTCCGGTTGCCGTGCTCCGCATCCCAGATCAGGGCGTAGGCCCGGCCGATTGCGTTGCCCCGGCCGACGACGATCGAGCCGTCTCCCGAAACGTCAACACCGTAGGAATCGACGAATCCGGCGGGTCGGCCCAGCGACACGATGCCCGTCTCAGCAGTCCACCGATATGCCATGGTACCGTTCGCGCCGTGTGTGCCGACAATCGTCGAGCCGTCAGCCGAGATCGCATAAGCGTTCGTGCTCCATCCGCCGATCGGAACCATTCCGTCCGCCTCGGTCCAGCGAAAACCGGTGCCGTTGTAACTGGACCCCGCTACCACCTGTCCATCGGCCGAAACGCCGCTGGCCACGCTGTAGATATGATCCGGGTTGACGCTGCCCAACGGAACAAGGCCCGTCTCCGCCGTCCAGCGGAAAGCCTCAATTAACTGAGAGCGCTCCGACGAGCCATAGCCCACCACGACGCTGCCGTCGGCGGAGACGCCGTTCGCCACGCCGTTGCGCTGATTTCCCGGGAAATCCCCAAGACTGATCATCCCTGTCGCGGCGGTCCAGCGAAAGGCTTCGTTGCCTGGGCTCGTTGCGAGAGCGCCGACTATTACCGAGCCGTCGAAAGAAACGTCCCTCGCTTCAGTTCCCCGGCCGATTGGACTGTTG
>JACRLV010000281.1 GCA_016235145.1 Planctomycetota bacterium | reverse complement strand
CGGCATCGAGGGCGGCATGACCAACGGCCAGCCGATCGTGCTTCGCGCGGCGATGAAGCCGATCAGCACGCTCCTCATGGGGATGGACAGCGTCGATTTGCGAACGCTCGCAGCGCAACGCAGCGACTATGAGCGCAGCGACGTTTGTGCCGTTCCCGCCGCCAGCGTGGTGGTCGAAAACGTGGTCGCCTTCGAGATTGCGCGAGCCTGGCTGGACAAATTCGCCGGCGACACGCTGCGCGAAGTGCGGGCTGCGTACGACAACTGGTGCGCGGAAGTCCGCCGCCTCGCGCCATAAGCCCGCGAACGCGCAACTTTCACGCCTCGTGAGCGGCGGCTGAATTCGGACGCTTCGCCAATCCGAAACCGATTGCATGAAGACCGCGCTCATCACCGGCGTCACCGGTCAGGACGGCTCGTATCTGGCCGAACTGCTGCTGGCGAATGGATACACCGTCCACGGCATCATCAGCCGGTCCAGCTCGTTCAACACCGAACGCATCGACCCGTTCTATCGCGACCCGCACGATCCGGAGGCCCGGCTCTTCCTGCATTACGGCGACCTCGCCGACGGCACGAGCCTGCGCCGCATTCTCGAAAACGTCCGCCCCGACGAGATCTACAACCTGGGCGCCCAGTCGCACGTGATGGTGTCGTTCCAGCAGCCCGAGTACACCGCCGACATCGTTGCGACCGGCACGCTGCGGCTGCTCGAATCCGTCCGCGATTATCAAGCGCACACAGGCCGCTCAGTGCGAATCTACCAAGCCGGCTCCTCCGAAATGTTCGGCTCGACGCCGCCGCCGCAACGCGAGATCAGCCGCTTCGCACCGCGCAGCCCCTACGGCGTGGCGAAAGTCGCCGCGTTTCATTACGGCGTGAATTATCGTGAGGCCTACGATCTGTTCGTCGCGTGCGGAATCCTGTTCAACCACGAGTCACCGCGGCGAGGCGAGACGTTCGTCACGCGGAAGATCAGCCGCGCGGTGGGGCGAATCCGCGTGGGTTTGCAGGAGAACCTCTACCTCGGAAACCTCGGCGCGAAACGCGATTGGGGATACGCGGGCGACTACGTCGAGGCGATGTGGCGGATGCTCCAGGCGGAGGCGCCGGGCGACTACGTGGTCGCGACCGGCGTGGCGTATTCCGTCGGCGAATTCTGTGAGGAAGCGTTCAGCGCCGCGGGCCTGAATTGGCGAAACCACGTGCGCGTCGATCCGCGGTACCTGCGTCCGGCGGAAGTGCAGCACCTCTGCGGCGATGCAACCAAGGCGCGAAACGAGCTGGGTTGGCGGCCGACGGTCGCCTTTGTCGATCTGGTGCGAATGATGGTCGAGCACGACACCGAGCTGGCACAGCAGGAGCGCACGTTGCAGGCGGCGGGCCACAAAGTGAAACCGCACACCGCGGTACCCGCGTAAGCGGGTTGGAACCCAGCCGCCGGAGATGCATTATGGATCGAACCGACCGCGTGTACGTGGCGGGCCATCGCGGACTGGTCGGGTCTGCGCTGGTGCGCCGCTTGCAGGCGGACAAATTCGCCAACCTGATCACCCGCACCAGCCGCGAACTCGATCTTAGGGATCGCAACGCGGTTGATGCGTTCTTCGCGGCGACTCGGCCGCAATTCGTCTTTCTCGCAGCCGCCCGCGTCGGAGGCATTCGCGCGAACAGCGATCACGGGGGCGATTTCATCCGCGACAATCTGCTGATCCAGACCCACGTGATCGACGCGGCCCACCGCTTCGGCGTGCGAAAGCTCCTGTTTTTCGGGTCGTCGTGCATCTATCCGCGGTTGGCGGAGCAGCCGATTCGAGAAGAGGCTTTGCTCAGCGCCCCGCTCGAATCCACGAACGCTCCCTACGCAGTGGCCAAGATCGCCGGAATCCAGATATGCCAGGCGTACCGCCGGCAGTACGGGTTCAACGCGATCTGCGCCATGCCCGCGAACCTCTACGGTCCGAATGACAATTTCGACCTGCACCAGTCCCACGTGCTGCCCGCACTGATTCGCAAGTTTCATTCCGCGGTGCAGAACGGCGACTCGCGCGTCGTGGTCTGGGGCACCGGCCGGCCGCTGCGCGAGTTTCTGCACGTCGACGATCTGGCCGCCGCCGCGATGCTTCTGATGCAGCGCCACGACGACGAGCAAATCGTGAATGTCGGCGCCGGAGAGGAAATTTCAATCGCCGATCTGGCTGCTCTCATCACCCTCGTGAGCGGTTTCTCCGGCCGCATTGAGTATGACGCATCGCAGCCCGACGGCGTGCCGCGCAAGGTGCTCGATATCCGGCGAATTCGCTCCCTCGGCTGGGCGCCGCGGATATCGCTCGAGGCGGGCGTGCGATCCGCGTACGCCTGGTACGCCGCGCGGGCCGATTTGCTCGAACGCGAGCGCGTCGCCACCTGATGTTTCGTCGAGACGCCGCAAGGCTCGCAGACCAGGCCGAGTTTCTCATTGCCAATCCGAACTGATCCGCGCGGCGGACTCGTCCGGTCGCCTGATCCATCGCCAGCGCCGCCGGATTCGGCGATAATCTCGCCCCGACTCGCATCGACGCAACTCTGGTGCGGCCGACGCCGCTGCCGCGACGATGCGCACAGCCGCGGGAAACGCCGGGAAACGCCGATCGATACGCCTGCACGAATCCTGCTGATCAAGCCCAGCTCGCTGGGCGACATCATTCACGCGCTGCCGGTGCTGGCGGCTCTGCGGCGGACCTGGCCCAATGCCCACATCGCCTGGCTGGTCGGCAGCAGTTTTGCACCGCTGCTCGAAGGGCATCCGCTGCTGAACGAGATCATTCCGTTCGATCGCAGGCACTACGGCACGATGTGGCGAAATCCGATGGCCGCGGCGGCGTTTGTCCGCTTCATTCGCGACATTCGTCGGCGGCGGTTCGACCTGGTGGTCGATCTACAGGGGCTGATTCGCAGCGGATTGATCGCCTACTTCGGCGGCGTTCCGCGCCGCGTCGGATTTGCCGACGCGCGGGAATTCGGCTGGATGTTCTACAACGAGCGTGTGCGTTGTCCCGGAGGCGATGTCCACGCGGTCGAGCGAAACCTGCACGTCGCCCGGCATCTCCAGCTCGCGGTCGATCCGGTCGAATTTCCCCTGCCGATCACGCCGGCGGAACGCGAGGCCGCCCGGCGGTTGTTGCGGGAAGCCGCCGGCGGGTCGATCGAGTCGTTTACCGCGGTCATCGTCGGCGCCCGCTGGCCCAGCAAGCTCTGGCCGCCGCGACGATTCGCCGAACTGATCGACCGTCTTCACGCGAGCGGGGCGCCGCGTTGCGTGTTGCTCGGCGCGCCCGACGATCGATGTCTCGCCGACGAGATCAAGGCCGCATGTGTGCGGCCGCCGCTGGATCTGGTCGGCCGGTCGAATCTGCGCCAACTGGTCGCCTTGCTGGACCAGGCGGAGCAGGTCTATTGCCTCGACTCCGGCCCGATGCACCTGGCGGCGGCGTTGGGCAAGCCGCTCGTGGCTCTGTTTGGCCCGACAAATCCATTGCGAACCGGACCCTACTCGCCCAAGGCTCGCGTGGTGATCCACTCGGTTCCGTGCGCACCATGTTACCGGCGATGCTGTCCGCTCGGGCACCAGGCGTGCCTTCGTGAATTGACGGTCGATGAAATTCTCGCCGCACGACCGCCTCGCCCGTAACCGGTTTCTCGCCTTGCCGGCTCCGAATCGGGAGCGCGTGCGGTTTTCAGCTCGCGTTTCCCGCAGAAATGACGCCCGCAGCTCCTGCGCGGACAGTTCATGATTTCGCCTCACCGAAGTGCATTGCCTCGCGCAGCATCCCGATAAGGTCTAGGAGCGTCCATGCCGGGCGCCAGTGCTTCGGGCCGATCGCGGAGGTGGCGGATTCGGCGAGGTGCTCATTCGCGGCCGGACATACATCAACGGCAGCAGCGTCACGACCGTCACTTACGGCGCCGCCGATCGAACCCGCACGCCGGTCGGGATCGACTTCAACGGCGACGCCAAGATCGATCCGGTCGTCGGTTATGCGCCGAGCAATACCGGCGGGCTTATTCAGATTCTTCTCAGCAAGGGCAACCCCGGCACCGTCGACTTCTCGAGCCTGACCATCGACGGGAACGGCCGCTGGACCAAGCTGATGGACGTCGCCGTGGCGGACATCGATGCGGACGGCGCCTGGGATATTCTTGGCGCCAGCGCGGACGGCGTAACCTACCTTCACAATCCTGGGCCGGGCCGGACGACCGTGATGCGCGATTGGGGCGCGGGCAACCCCGACGACGAGTACCTCGCCGGCAGCACCGCCACCCTGACCAACGACCAGATCGAGGCGATTCTTTCGGACATCCTTCCGCCCGGGACCAACATCGACGACTACGACGTTCAGGTCGAACAGGGCTACACGCGCGTAACCGCCGGCGATATCGACGACGATGCGGACAACGACGTGATTGCTTCGCGGCGGTTGAGGATCTCGCTCACACCGAAAGCGGGCAAGAACGCCCCGCCGGTGGACGTGATCCAGGGCGAGCTTCAGATTTTCATCAACCCCGGGTTCGCGCAAGACGGGCTCGGCTGGACCCTGGCGACGATCGGCCGCCACGAACGCTACACCGAGCTTGATCGCCAGGGCGCGACGGCGATCATGCTGTATGACATGGACAACGATGGCGATCTCGACGTGGTCAGTGCGGCTCGTGACGACATCAACACGCAGATCGCCTGGTTCGAAAACCCCGGGCGCGCTCGAATCGGCGAGCTGAACTCCTGGACGCAGTGGCGCATCGGCAGCGTCCGCGACGCCGTGGCCTTCGACCTGGCGGATGTCACTGGGGACGGGCGGGTGGATGTCGTCGCCGTCGGCCAGGCGCAGCAGCAACTCGTGCTGTTTGAACAGCCCGCGGACGGCGCGAAACGCGACTACGAGTGGGATTCGTACGTGCTGGTGACGTTTGAGAGCTACGCGCCGCTCGACGTGAAGGCGCTGGACATCGACCACGACGGAAAGCTGGAACTCGTGATCGGCGGAACCAACGGCGCGGTGCGCTACTTCGAACCGCCGGCCAGCCCGCGCGACACGTGGACGGGCAACGAAGTCGTCACCTTCACGCCCGGCGGCGACGTCAGCTTGCTGGGCTACGGCGATCTCGACGCGGACGGCGATCTGGACCTGGTCGCCGCGCTCAATGACGATTCCACCGACAACGACAACGCCGACCGCGTGACGTGGATTCGCAACAGCTTGCCGTGACGGCACGCCGCGAAAATTCGCGGTTGTTCTCGCCCGCAAATAGCACAGCCCGCAGTCCCGCCGATGTTCGGCGCGGTCTGCGGGCTGTTGTGTCTGTGCGGCGAGCCTGCTACTCGCCGGTCTTCGCCGGCGGCGGCGTTCCGCCGGTGGTCTCGCGCAAGGCTTGTTTGCGTGAGAGTTTGATGCGGCCGGTGTCGTCGATCAGGATCACCTTGACCGGGACGACGTCGCCCATTTTGACCACGTCGGTGACGTGTTTGATGTACGTATCCGCCAGCTCGCTGATGTGGCACATGCCGTCCTGGCCGTCGGGCAGTTCGATGAACGCGCCGAAGTCCTTGATGCTGACGACCTTGCCCTCGTAGATCTTGCCGATGGTGATGTCCTCGGTCAGGCGGCGGACGATTTCCTCCGCCTTGCGCATTCCCTCGGCATTGGTGCAGGCGATGAAGACGGTGCCGTCGTCCTCGATGTCGATCTGGGCGCCCGTGTCTGCCTGGATCGCGCGGATCGTCTTGCCGCCGGGGCCGATCAGCTTGCCGATCTTCTCGGGGTTGATCGAGATGCGCGACATGCGCGGCGCGTTGGGGCTGATGTCCGGCCGCGGCTTGGCGATGCAATGGTCCATGACGTCGAGGATGTGCAGGCGGGCCTTGTGGGCCATGTCCAGCGCCTCGCGCAGCAGCTTGACCTTCAGTCCCTTGGTCTTCAGGTCGAGCTGCACGCCCGTGATGCCCGTGCGCGTTCCGGCGACCTTGAAATCCATGTCGCCGAAGTGGTCTTCTTCGCCGAGGATGTCGGTAAAGAGCACATACTTCGAGCCTTCCTCGACCAGGCCGATCGATATTCCGGCGACGGCGCCCTTGATGGGCACGCCGGCGTCCATCAGGCACAGCGAGCCGCCGCAGACGGTCGCCATCGAGCTGGAGCCGTTCGATTCGAGAATGTCGCTGACGATGCGGACGGTGTAGGGGAATTCGTCGGGCGAGGGCATGACCGCTTCGAGGCTGCGTTCGGCCAGGGCGCCGTGCCCGATCTCGCGGCGGCCGGGGGCGCCGATGCGTTTCACTTCGCCGACCGAAAACGGCGGGAAGTTGTAGTGCAGCAGGAACTTCTTGCTGTATTCCTCCATCAGGTCGTCGATGAGCTGCTCGTCACTGGCGGTTCCCAGCGTCGCGGAAACCATCGCCTGCGTCTCGCCGCGCGAGAAGAGGGCCGACCCGTGCGTCCGCGGCAGCCAGCCGACCTCGCAGGCGAGCGGGCGGATCTGGTCGAGCTTGCGCCCGTCGGGCCGCACGCCGTCGCGCAAAATGCGCGTGCGGACGACCTGCTCTTCGACCTTTTCGAGCATGCCCTTGATTTCCTGCGGCGTGTGCTCGAGTTCTTCCGCGTTCTCGGGGCAATACGACTCGATGATCGGCGACCAGCTCGTCCCAGGCCTTCTTCTTGATCTGCTCGAACAGCGAAGCGTTTGTTTCCGGCTTTTCCCAGGTGACGGGCTTGCCGGCGTGCTTGCGCAGCTCGGCGAGCATCTCGCAGATCGGGATCACGCCGTTTTCGTGCGCGAAACGAATCGCGTCGTAGATGACGTCTTCGGGCAGCTCCTTCGCCCCGACTTCGATCATGTTCACCGCGTCGGTGTGGCCGGCGACCACGACATCGAGGTCGGATTGCTCGCGCTCTTCGATGTTGGGGTTCAGGATGAACTGGCCGTCGACGCGCCCGACGCGCACGCCCGCGATCGGCGCGACGACCGGAAGCTGCGACACGGCCACCGCCGCGGCGCCCGCGACGATTGCCAGCGTGTCCGGGTCGGTCCGCGTGTCCGCGGACAGCACGAAGACCTGGATCTGGACCTCGTCCATGAATCCTTCCGGGAAGAGCGGCCGCAGGGGGCGGTCGATCATCCGCATGGTGAGGATTTCCTTGGTGGTCGGGCGGCCTTCGCGTTTGAAGAAGCCGCCGGGGAACTTGCCCGCGGCGCTCATCTTCTCGCGATAGTCGACGGTGAGCGGGAAGAAATCGATGCCTTCGCGCGGCGGGCCGGTGACGACCGTGCCGAGCACCAGGTTGTCGCCGCAGCGAACGATCACCGAGCCTGCCGCTTGTCTTGCGAGTTTTCCTGTTTCAATGGAGAGGACGTTTCCGCCGATTTCCCGTTCGACCTTAAAAACCATCTGACTGTTTCCCTTCTACCGGCCGCACCGCCGATCCGATCCTACTGCCGCCAAGCCGTCCGAATCTGACATCCGAATCCGGCATCCGCCGCTTGTTCCCGTCGCCGCCTGTTTCAAAAACACCGACAACCGGCCGGGGCCGTCATGGCCGGGCCGGTACCGAAGCCGCGTAGTTTGTACGCGATTACTTGCGCAGCCCGAGTCGTTGAATCGTCGCGAGGTACTTCTCGCGGTCCGCCGCCTGTAGGTAACGCAGCAGGGCCGAGCGTTTTCCGACCATCTTCAGCAGTCCGCGCCGCGAAGAATGATCCTTGACGTGGGACTTCAGGTGCTCGGTCAGTTCGTTGATCCTCTCGGTCAGGATCGCGATCTGAACTTCCGGCGAGCCGGAGTCCTTGTCGTGTCGGCGGTGATTCTGGAGTAGTTCGCGTTTTTTCTCTACGGTCATCATGGACCCGGACTCCTTCACTTGGGTCGGCGCCAGTCAAATCACCCACGGGTCCGCCACGGGCGCACCGGCACCGCCTGTTTCTTGGAGACGGAATATAGCGGATGGGCGGCTCGCGGCAAAGGCGTCCGCCGACAAAAGCGCTAAGGGGCCTTGGCTGCGGCCAGCGGGCAACTATCGTCGCAACTCCATTCGGAGAAGCTCATGTAGTAGTTTGCTACATCCGAAAAGCCGGCTCGAGCTGCCGCCAATGCCGTAAGTGCTGCTCTACCACCGCTTTGGCAATAGATCATCAGCGGCTGCCCGCGTTCCAGGCCGGCCGCTTGGAACCGCTCCCACAACTCCGCCTTCGGCTTCAGACGGCCGCGCGGATCCAGTAGTTGTGCATGCGGAATATTGATCGCATCCGGAAGATGGCCGGCCCGGGGATTATTCTTCCGCTCGGTGCCGGCGTACTCGGCTGTAGTTCGCGTGTCGATCATGCGGCGCGTTTTGCCGAGGGCCGAGCGGACCGTCTTCTTGTCGACGCGACCGACCTTTGGCGAACGGGCTCGCGCGAAAACTCCCTTGTCCGCCGTCCCGAAGTCCTTCTCGGACGCGGCGGGCGGCTCGCCGGCGACGATTCGGTCGGCGGGAGCGGACGCCTGAAGTGCCGGCCAGCCGCCATTCAGAATCGCGACGTTTTTCGCACCCAGATTCTGGAGGATGAACCAGATTCGGGCCGCTTCGGTCATTTCGCCGCCATCGCAGACAACGAGCGGATCGTCGGCGGAGACTCCCAGCTCACCAACGCGCTTCCGCCAGCCGGCCTCGTCCTCGAGGCCCTTGTCCGGCGAACGGCTTAGGCGCGTCCATTGCGTCAGATCAACCCAACGGCTGTCGGTGAAATGGGCGCTTCGATACTGGTCGAGCGGCCGTAAGTCCAGCAATACGAGCGGTTTGCCGGCTGACTGACGGGCGTCGGCTTCTTTTGCGAGATGCTCCGCTTCGAGAACAAAGCCGTCGCCGACGGGACGGGTGGCCGCGCAGCCCGTCAGGAACAGGGCTGCCGCGAGGGGCAAAACCCAGGTGGAGTTTCCTGTCGCGGTTTTGCGAATGGCGGAAACCAAGTGCATGGCCGTGGTTTTCTTCATGGCGCGCCTCATGGGTTGGGTGATTTCGTGGCGCCTACAGCGCGTTTCGGGATCGCTTTCGAATCATCAAGGCTCAGTCGCCGGATTCTATAGCCCGCGGCTTCGAGGTGCGTGATGATGTTTTCTTCGGGGCCGATCAGATGCGCGGCGCCGACCGCGAACATGTACGAGCGCTCCGGATTCGCTTTCAGCTTCGCGGCGATGCGATCCGCCATCCGCTTGTCGCGCTGCGTGATCAGGAGATCGAAGCTCTTGCGATCCACCGGGTCGTCCGGATCCATGAACTCGAGCATCAGCTTCCAAAGCGACCGATCGTCGCCGACCGCGTAGCGATCGAGCAGCTTTGAGAAATAGCGGCTGTGCCTCTGGTCGTATTCTTCGAGCCGCTTGAGCGTGCTGTTGAGCGATGCGATTTGCTCTTCGACCGTCAGGCATTCGAGAGCCGCGATCTGCTCGGCCGCCGTCTCCAGCCCGCCGGTCTCTTTCTTCATCGACTGCGCTTCCTGGTACAGGTGCATGTCGAGGCCCTGCACGGCGCCGACTTGCTTGATTGCGTCGGCCAGCGAGATTTGCATCGACGCGGCCCAGACCTGAAAGCGATCCATTGCCGCCATCTTCATGCCGCGGGCCTTCAGGTAACGATCCGCGCGCTCGTAGGTTTCCTTGGGCAGGATTTCCTTCAAAGTCTTGTCCTTGGGAAGCATCATTCGAGGCGTCATCTCGCGCGTCATGGCGCCGATGTCCATCGGTATTTCGGTGCAGAGCGAGTCGCAACGCTCCAACGCCGTTTCGACCACCGGCGGCAGATCGAGAATCTCGTCGGTGGCGAGGTGGATCGTGCCGAACAGGAAGGACGGCGTCTTTCCCTCGACCAGCCACAGGAACGGACGCTTGGCCGGTCGGCTGTCCTGGGCCGATGCGGTCTGCGCGGCAAGCAGCGCGAGCAGAAAAGCGGCCCGGCGGCAGAGACGATCGTGAGAAGATCGGAAGTTCATTCCCGTTCTCCGCTTGCGGTGTTCGTGCGGCGGCAAGTCGCAGCGACGGATTTCCGATTCCGAGTCCGGCGGGGACTCCATCCGCTCGCCGGAGTCCTAATCATCGAGCTCGCATATCGCATCGACTTCGATTTCCACGAGCATGGCCGGGTCGATGAGGCTCTTGACTTCCACCATCGTGGTGCACGGCCGGTCGAGGCCGACGAACTCGCGATGGGCGCGGCCGAATTCCTCCCAACGCCGGATGTCCGTGACATACATGCGCGTACGCACGACGTCGCCGCGCGTCGCGCCGAGCGCCGTGAGCGCCTGTTCGATGATCTCAAAACAGCGCTGCGTCTGGCGGTAGGCGTCGTTCGGTGCGAAGACCGGTGCGAAGACTGAGCCGTCGTCGGCGACGGGGGCCGTGCCGGTCACATAGATCGCGTTGCCGACGCGCATCGCGCGGCAGTACCCGACGGCGTCCTCCCAAGGCGCCCCGGAATAGAAACGTTTTCTCCCGGCGTCCATGCCGGCGAGCATATCCCAAGAAAACGCCGGCCGCACCGTGTTCGGCGCGGCCGGCGCGTGCATTGCATCGGTATCGCGGGATCAGCCGCCGCTGTCGGCTTCCAGCTTCTTGCGCAGCGGATCGCTCTGGTCGGCTGCCTGGGTGCGCTCCTTGACCTGGCCGTCGGCCGGATCGAGGTAGACGACCACGAGCGTCTTCTGTTCGCGGTAGTCGAACGCGCCCTTGCCCTTGGCCACGCGCACGTGGGTCGGCTCGTCCACGCGGATGTCGAGCACGATCGCGCCGGTTGTAAAATTCTCGAGCCTGCCTTTGTCCGAGGCCTTCTTGTCGTCCTTGGGCTCGTCCTTGGCCAGGTGCTCAACTTCCTCGGGCTTGAGCGTGACTTCGCCGCCGATCATCTCGCCGACGCTGGCTTCGAACGGGCGCTTGATCCACTTCCCGCCGATCCACTTCCACACTTCGAGAACGACCCGGTCGGTGCCCGGCTTCAGGCTGCGAACGAAGAAGTACGTGCTGGGCGTGATCGTGACGGGGTCGCTCCAGAACGACCATTCGCCGTGCAGCGTCGCGAGCTTGGCGCCCTCGGGATCCTTCAGCGAGCGGATTCGGCCGACGTAGCGATTCCAGACGTTTACGCGCGAGCGATAGCGGTAGGTCTTGCCGGCCTCGACCGTGTCGTCATGAAAGAACACGGCGGGCAGCTTGTCGTCGTCGGGGCTGGTGACGAGTTTCTGCGCGCCGGTTGGAGCGGCGGTGGGCATCATTCCCATGCCGCGGCCGCCGAGCGTCTCGCCGCCGCCGAATCGGGTGGGGCCGAAGTCGCCTTCGAGCCCGCCGAAGTCACCACCGATGCGGCCGCCTCCCAGCGGCGCACGACCGCCTCCACCGCCGCCGGCTTCTGCGAGTTTCTTGTCGGCTTTCTCGATCAGATCCTGCGCTTTGTCGTGGTCTGCCTTGGTCGCATGTTCATTGCCGACGACCGCCTGGGCCTTGGTCATCGCCTGGGTGTAGTCCTTCTTGTCATACGCGGCCTGCGCTTCCTTCAGGTCGCTCTTCGCCAGCTTCTTCGCTTCCTCCACGGCCTTGCGGTCCGTCGCCGCGCCGCCCGCTCCGCCAGGCATGCGTCCGCCGCCAACGACTTCGCCGCCGCCGCCGAAACGCCCGCCGCCACCGGCGAATTCGCCGCCGCCGATCGGGCCGCGCCCGCCGCCTCTAACGCCGCCGGTGCCGCGCGTCGGCCGCTCAGGGCGTTCTGCGCGTTCCGGCTTTTTTGGTTTGGGCGTGGCGGAAGCAATTTCTTCTTCTTCCTCTTCCTCGAAACCTTTGAGCGGTGGGATGGACCATTGGTCGCCTGCGCTGGTCGTGTAGAACGGCGGCTGCATGAGCATGTTCTGCTCGGCCTTGACGACGCGGAACGCCCCGTCGAGGTCGGCCTTGTTGATCAGGTTGCCCTTGTCGTCAATTGCGGGCTCGGGGATCGTAAGCTCCGGCATGGCCTTGCTGCCCTCAACGAGTTTGGGCTCGGACCAATCGCCGTTGGCAAGCAGTTCCTGCCGCTCAACGTCGATTCCCGTGACATAGATTTTCGAGCGGTAGGCGGCGTAGCCGTTCCTGGTCGTTTCGGCCTTGTGCGCGTCCTTGGGCCAGTACATTGCACCCGAAGCCCAGGCGACCTCGCGGGGCGAATCGGTTGTTCCGGCGGCCACATTGGGCTTGGCGGTTTCGCCGAGTTTGGTCGGCTTCTGCACGGCCAAGCTGCGACCGTTCCGCATTTTCGGCTGCTGCGGCGCGAGGGGCGTAATCAGCGTGACGCTGCCGGGCGCTTCCTCCGACTCCTTCAGCCCGGGAACGACCGCCTCATGTCCGCCGCTGGTCAATACGCGGACGGCGGGTTGCAGGCGGAACGCCTTGGCGTTCGGATCATCGGGTTTGGCGGGGGGAATCTCCGCGAAGATTCCCTCGTTGTGTCTCTTGATGAGCTTGTCCGACGAGCCCTGGGGCTTGGGATCCTCGGCCGAGGCGTTGTCCATCGCCGTCTTGAGCGATTTGGCGCTGTCGAGGATCGCCGGCGCCAGCTCATGCGGGCCATACGATTGCCCGCCGAAATCCACTTTATTCGGCGTGCCGAGGCCGTACCACCAGATCATCAGCCCGCCGAACACTACGGCCAGTCCGATGATTCCCTTCTCGATGTGTGCTTCGATCAGGGCGAGAATGTTCTTCGCGTTCATGTCTTTGCTCCGTGTTCGCTTCGCTCTCTTGCGTTGCGGGCGGTTTCCAGCATCTCGCTACTCAATCATGCGGTTTCGATCAGCCGGGGACGGCAAAATAATGGTCATTCGCCAGGTTTCTTCCCTGCGAGGGCGGCGACGACCTCCTCGGGTTTCATCGGATCGAAGCTGTCGCGAGCCATGTAGGTCTCGAACTCCATGCGAACCTGGATGCACGGCGCCGTTCCGTAGTAATAGCCGAGTTGCGTCTCGTCGATCTTGCGGTCGACAGCCGTGTACTCGATCGAAAGCAGCTTGTTGAAGTTCGCCTTGGTGAGGGCGTCGATCACCTTGAGCAACTCGCGTTGATCGACCACAAGCGTCGTTTCGAATCGAACCACGTCGAACAGGTCGTTGCTCCTGGCGGCGGTGAACGACGGAGTCGGAGCGGCGGCGGCGGAGTGCTGTTCCGCCCCGGCGCCGGGGAATTGGATGGTTCCCGCTTCGATGATGTATCCCAAGACGCGGACGGCGATGATCCGCTTCACCGGAGACTGCTCGACGTACGCCTCGCCGTCCTGCACAGCCTTTGCCGCTTCGCGATTGAGGCCGGCGATGGCGCTGACGACATCCTGCTGGATCCAGAGGCCGACCTGTGCGTACCACATTTGTGCGGGCGAGGGCGCGGCCTGCATGTTGACCAGCGGGTCGGTCTGAAACGTGTTGGGATCGATGTAGCAGCGGATTGACTTGGCCTTGTTGATCTGGGCGCGGAGCACGGGGTCGTACTTGGGTTCGGTCGCCGGGCCGCTTTGCATCTGAATGCCCATCCCCATTCCGCGGCCGCCGACCATCTCGCCCCCGAACCGCCCGCCGCCTCCGCCGAAGCGGCCGCCGCCAAAATCGCCGGCGATTTCGCCGCCGCCGATCTCAATGCCCGGGCTGGCCGCGGCCGGTACGGCGGGCGCCGCCGCACCTTCGACTTTCGTTTCTTCCTTGATTTCTTTTGCCTGGAGCAACAACTCCTGGACGTTTTCGACCTCCTCGAGCCGGTCCGCCTCGGTTGGAAGCGTGTCCGCGCTGAGTGAGACGGGCAGCCGCTCGATTTCCTTCGCGTATGCGCTCTTGAACGCGTACGCATACGCGGCCTGCTCCGGCTTGGGGAACACTCCGCCCATCAGCGGCTGGCGTTGGTTGATGTTCTTGGCCGCCTCGATCGTCTTGTTGTAGTCGTCCGTGAAGTACTTCCCGCGAAGTTTTTCTTTGTCGATCACCGTTTGATTCTTCGCGCTGGATCGCAAACCGCCGATGCTGTCGGCGCCGACCGCGCTTTTCTTTGCTGTCATCTGACTGACCACGGCGTCCTGCGACGACATTCCCAGCATCGCGACGCCGAACGCGGCCAGCGTAACCACGCCGCAGATCAGCGAGATCAGGTGCGTCTGAACAAATCCGATTATTGCTTTCATGAGCAAAGCTCCTTCGGTTGACCCGAATCACGGGTTTTTGGGCGTCGCCGGGGCGGCGGCATTTGCGTCCGCGGGCGGAGGCGCCTCGCCCATTTTGACTTTGAAACCGATCGTTATGTTCCAATCCGTCGCCCGTTCTTCGCCCGTCAGCGGGTCGGGATCGAGCGCGACCGCGGCCTGCTCCGTTTCGCCGGGCCGCGCCGGCCGCGCGGCGACCATCGCGGAGGCGGGCAGCATCGATTGCACCGAAATCGGAACGACATTGCGGAGGTTTTTCTTGTCCACCGTGTTCTTGGGGTCTTCCTCCGGCAGATAAAAACCAAGGCCGGGCTGCTTGAAGACCTTGCGGAAGTTCTCGTACAGCACCTTGTCGATGTACTCGAAAGCCTGACTCTGATCTGCGCCGTACAGCAGGCGCCCCTGGATCTGGATGAAGAACCCGGGCGCGGTGGCTGCGCCGCTGTCCCCGCCGGACGAAACGGCCGCTTCGATCGGAGCGGCGGGGCCGCGCATGCGCCCGCCGCCGCCGCCTTCAAAGTCGCTCATCGTCTCTCCGACGCTGCGCATGCCGCCGGCCTGGGGGCCGAACGTCGGCATCCCCGCCGCGCCGCCGGCGTCGGGCGCCTGGAACTCGTCGATGTTCTTGACGAACTTGACGGTCAGGGAGTTCACGAGCATTTCACGTCGATTCGTGCGGGCGTACTTGGGGTTCGACGCGATCTTTTTCTTGAAATCTTCCGGCGTTCGAATGGCGAGAGTCGTCGGATCAGGTTCGGGCAGGGCCTGATGCACCAGGTTCATGATGAGCGGGACGAGCGACCGGTCCTTCTGCAATTCAAACAGCTTGTCGAGCTTGTTCTTTTCGCCGCCCGAGCTCTGTTGGGCTTCGTTGAAGAGCCGCTGGTACTCCTGCGCCTGCGTCACAAATTTCTTCGTTTCGCCCAGGTTGTCATCAAAGGAACTGCCCAGCGCCTGCTTGTCCAGGCTCAACCGCAGCCACGGCATCGCCGCCGCACCCGCGAAACACGCCGCCGCCGCGATGAACCACGGCCGCTTGCGATTCCACATCGCGACGCGGGCGAGTTCGGGCGGCAGCAGGTTGGCATGAATGGGCGACAATCCAAGCCCCTGGATCGCCAGCCCGAAAGCCGGCCCGAACGAGAGCACGTTTTCCGCGAATTGCGGGGCGTTGGCGGTGGCGTTGGTGACGAGCTTGTTGAACTTTTCGAGGCTGCTGACGCCGCCTTCGAGCGAGAGGTTGTTTTCGAGGTACTTCTGCAAGCCCGTGAGCCGGAACGCGTTTCCACAGGCCAGGACGTGCTTGAGATGAACGTCGCGGTGCGTCGAGCTGTAGAAGCCGAGCGAGCGCTGAATTTCGCCGACCAGCTCGGAAAAGACCGGGCGCATCGCCTGGAAAACTTGCCGGGCGTACTTGCTTTCCGCCGCCGTGCGCTTCAGGTTCTCGGCTTTGGAGAACGAGAGCTTGAAGGCTTTCACCAGGGCTTCGGTGAAGGTATTTCCGCCGAGCGGGATGTTTCGGTACCAGGTGGAGTCCGCTTCGACCACGATGAGGTCTGTGTTCTGCGCTCCGACGTCCACCACCACCGTCGCGCCCGCGTCACCGGCGCCCTGCGCGTCCCATTTCGCGAAGTTGTAGAGCGCGGAGGGAATGGTCTGGATGGCGACCGGGGCGACGCCGAGCTGCTGGAAGTGGTTCAGGTACTTCCGAATGAGGTCCTTGCGCATCGCGAAGATGCCGACCTCGACGTCGGGCGAGTCCTTCGCCTGGAAGACCTGGAAGTCCCAGACGACTTCATCCATCGAGAAGGGGATCTGCTGGGCCGCCTCGAACCGGACCAGGTCGGGCAGTTTCTTGGGCTCCACGGGCGGCAACTTGCAGAACCGGGCGAACGTCTGCTGGCCCGGAACGCCGATCACGAACTGGTCTTTCTGCCATTCGTTGCGGCTGACGAATTTCTCGAGCGCGGCCTTGATGATCTCGTCGGGATCGGCCTCGGGCTGCGAGAGAATCTTGGCGTGCTCGATAAAGTCGAATGCGGCGAGTTCGACCTTGCCGTCCTCCGCCGGCCTGAGCTTCACGGCTTTCAGGCCGCACTGGCCGACATCGATGCCCCATACGCCTGGGTTGACTGCCACGGAGCGCCTCCTTTCTTGAGGAGCGATTCTGATCCCTTTCTGGCGGCGCAGGCCGACGGCCCGGAAAATTCCCCGGCAAGTCGGCGCGTCCGCGCCACGAATACCAACAAGACGATGCGCCGGACCGCCGCGCGGAATGCGAATCACGCGCAGGCGGAACAGACATCATCCGAATGTCAGCGTTACAGGGTTCAAACCGGCCGTTCACGCCACGAACGGCCATCCGCGTGGGGCCTCCACGTCGGCGTCTGCGGCTGGGATGAGGCGATATATATGAGTGCGTTGTACGCGTCGCCGCGACGCTGGGTGAAAGCAGAAGCTTCACCAGAACCGGATTGTGGATCGGTGGGATCGACTCGCTAGGTTGGCCTCCGAAAACGGGCTTCGGTTGGGGGGCCGAGTACGCTTCGGCACTCCACCAATGAGCATAATACAGAAAACCGCGAAGTCAAACCAGACCGCAAAAATCCCGATGCTTCCGGACAAACAGGCCGCAACTTGCGCTCTCGGCCGGCGACAAAAACCAGACTTTGGACCGACACGCTGGGCAATCAGAGGGGCCGGGGAGCGCTTCGACGCGCACAAATCGCCGTCGGCGAAAATGTCGGCGCCGCATCCATGTCGCGTCGTTCCGCCGCCTGGACGTGCTGTTACTGCAAGACACACACGCGGTCGGCCACAGGTAACCGCCGCGCTCGAGAAACACCGCGGAGACGCATCATCGCTGCCCCGGGCGAAGCGTTGCGAATGTCGCCAATTTCGATACAATGTGGAGACTTCGCGGGGACGTAGC
>JACRLV010000295.1:4779-7233 GCA_016235145.1 Planctomycetota bacterium | reverse complement strand
GGAGATTTTTCGAGCGGCGACTGGATCGCCGATGCACGGAGCGAGGTAGCGGCCTGCGTCTCGCAGGCCGTAGATCGGGAACGACCCCGATCGTGCCGAGTCGACGATCTACGGCCGGCGAGACGCCGGCCGCTACGCTTCATGGCGCGCGCTGACGCTTGGGCTGCGGGCAACGCCCGCGCTGAGGGCTCGGATTATGCCGGAGTTTCTCGCTACGCCCCGTTCAGCCCGCTCCTTCCCGAACGAAGTCCTTCCAGTTGGCGCAGCAGCCGGATGCAGGGCTTGGGCATTCGTCCACGCTCGAAGCCTCAAACCAGCCGCGCGTGCGATTGCAGAGCGCGCAGACGCTCAGCATCACGGGCACCTCGACGAGGACGCCCACGACGGTCGCCAGTGCGGCCCCGGATTCGGGTCCGTAGAGAGCAATAGCGGTGGCGACGGCGAGTTCGAAGAAGTTGCTGGCGCCGATGAGCGCGCCGGGGGCGGCGACGCTGTGCGGCACGCGGAAGACCTTCATCATTCCGTAGACGAGCGACGAGTTGAAATAGACTTGCAGGAGAATCGGAATCGCGATCAGCACGACGTGGAACGAGCGTTTCGTGATGTTCTCCGCCTGAAAAGCGAAGATCAGCACCAGCGTGGCCAGCAGCGCCAGCACCGCGATCGGATGAAAGCGCGGCAGAAACGCCTGCTCAAACCAGGCGACGCCGCGCCGCCGGATCAGCGTGCGTCGCGTAATCGCCCCGGCCGCCAACGGGATCACGATGAAGCAGATGACGGCGTAGACGAGCACCATGAACGGAACCGTCAGCTCCGAAGCGCCGCTGACGACGAAGGTCACGATCGGGGCGAACAACACCAGCATCAGCAGGTCGTTCACCGAAACCTGCACCAGCGTGTAGGCCGCGTCGCCGCGCGTCAGGTAGCTCCAGACAAACACCATCGCGGTGCAGGGGGCCGCGGCGAGGATGATCACGCCCGCGATGTACTGGTCCGCCAATTCGGCGCCGATCCATGGCCGAAAAAGCAGCTTGAAAAACACGTACCCCAGCAGCGCCATGCTGAACGGCTTGACCAGCCAATTCACGAGGCAAGTGATGATCAGCCCCTTGGGCCGCCGACCCACGCCGAGCACGGACGCGAAATCCACCTTGAGCATCATCGGGTAGATCATCAGCCAGATGAGCACGGCGATGGGCACGTTGATCTGGCTGCCCCCGCCGAACTCGATGCGGCGCAGCGCGTCGGTCAGGCCGGGCAGCAGTTTGCCCAACGCGATTCCGACCAGCATGCAGAGCGCGACCCAGAGCGTCAGGTAGCGCTCGAACACGTTCAGCCGCCGCACGTCGCTCGGTTCCGCCATCGCCGATTCACCTCATGAGAACAGCAAAAATGCTCCAACCAGCAGGATCAGGACGCCGGCAAGTCGCCGAAGCACGTCCGCTCGATGCGCCCACCCGCGCGAGTCGGCCAGCCGCTGTACCAGCCCCATCGAGGTGCCGCCTGCCAGCACCAGGCCGCAATGCCCCAGACTGTACGCGACCAGGAGCAGGGCTCCAAAGGCAGCGCCACCAAGCGGGATGACCGCGAGCAGCGCAATCAGCACGGGTCCGGCACACGGAAGGGACACAAGTCCGAACAACAGCCCCAGCAACAACGCTCCAACGAAACCTTTTCGCCTCGGTTGCAAGCCCGCCGGCGCGGGGATGCGGAATTTCAACAGGCCGACCAGGTGCAGGCCCATCAGCAGGCACACCCCGGCGGCGACGTACGTCCACCAACTCGCTTTGAGCACCGAGCTGGCCGCCCACGTCGCCAGAAACAGTACGGCGAACATGATCGTCAGGCCGATGCTGAAGGTCAGCGAGAGCAGGAAGGAGCGTGCGACGCCGCGCGACTCCTGCCCGGCGACGTAGCCGACCATGAGCGGCACCATCGCCAGGACGCACGGGTTCGCGGCCGTAAGCAGCCCGCCGGCAAATGCGGCCGCCGGCGCCAGCCAGGGATTGCCGTGGACCGCCTGGGCCAGCGTTTCGGAAAGTTGTTCGAGCATCATCCGGCTCCGAGTTCTTTCAGCTTCGCGACAAACTCGGCCTTGGAAAGAAATCCTTCGTGCCGCCAGACCTCTTTTCCGGTGCGGTCGAAAAAGATTTGCGTGGGAATGATGCGCACGCCATACGGCTCTGCGGCGCTCGGGTCTTTCCAGACGTCGATGAAGTCGACGAGTGCCTTGCCTTCGTACTCCCGCTTCAGCTCGGCGAGGATGGGCGCCAGATCTTTGCACGCCGCACACTTGTCAGCGCCGAGATCGAGAATGCGGGGCAGCGCGGACAGGCGGCTCGTGGGAGTTCCGTTCGGCGATGGCGCGGCTGGATGCGGGCGCTGGCGGTAGATCGCGACTGCCGCGACCAAGACGATCATCGCGCCCGCCACGAGCGCATTGCGTACGCCGAT
>JACRLV010000295.1:0-4773 GCA_016235145.1 Planctomycetota bacterium | reverse complement strand
GACCTCGCTGTTGACCGCGAATTAGCGGCGGTTCACTGTGCCGCGGCCGCCAGCAACCGCGCTATTTCGGCCTCCGACGGCGCCTTGCCTGCCACCAGCACCTTGCCGTTCACGACCAGAGCCGGCGTGAACATCACCCCTCGTTTCGCGAATTCTCTGATCTCTCTCACATGCACCAGTTCGTAGCGGACGCCTAGTTTGTCGGCGGCGGCTTTTGTCGTCCGTTCGAGCGAGTCGCACTTCGCGCAGCCGGTCCCGAGAATTTCGATCTTCATGAGATCAACGCCTTTCAGGTGACTGGGGGCGAATCTTGTCCATCAGCTCCGTGAGCTGGGTGCGGTACGCCTCCAGCAAGGCGGGCATCGCATCGGCCAGCGGTTTCACGGGAATCAGATCCTGCACCGCCTCGACGCTCATCCCGGACTGGTTCAGCGTTTCGACCGTTCCGATGGCCATCGCTCGTAGCGCTTCGCGCGACTCCTGCTCGGACAGCCCGAATCTCCGGCCGAGGGCGTCGAGTTCCACGAGTTGCGGCCAGAAGTACGTCGGTCCCATTCCGCTCAGGATCGCGTAGGCTTCCAAGCGAGATTCATCAACGACCGGACAGTCGCCCAGCGGCTTGAGGAGCGCGCGTACCCGCTCGCGGTCGTTCGGCATCAGTCCCGCACCGAACGCGATGGGGTTGTAGCCCATGTTGACGATCGACGGCGCGTTCGGAATGAGGCGGGCGATTCCGGCGAATCCGCCGAGCATCTCCGAGATTCGCGCGATTGTGATCCTGGGAGCGAGCGACACGACGATCGCATCGCGTCGCAATGCGGCCTGGACCGCGGGCAGCGCATCTCCAAATGCCGGCGGATGCAGCGCGAGGAAGACGACTTCCTGGCGCGCGGCGGCGGGGTCGCCCGTCGGAACACAGGTGATCGTGGGATGCCGACCGCGAAGGCGGTCGCGCACGCCTGCATCCGGGTCTGACACAACCAGGTTCGGCGGCAACGCATGGGCCCGCGCCCAGCCGCCAAGGAGAATCGTGGCTACGCGCCCACCGCCGACAAACCCGATGGATGGAGTACTCATGGCAATCCTCCCAACTGCGCGACGGTCGTGGTCGACGGCTCCGACGTCGCGCCATAGATCATCCCGACCGCCGTCGCGACCACGACGATGATCGAGCTGAATGCAACCGTCTTCTTGACCCCCATCACCCTGGCGAGCACGAGCATGTTGGGCAGCGAGAGAGCCGGTCCGGCCAGCAGCAGCGCCAGGGCCGGCCCCCTCGCCATGCCGTGCTCCATCAGCGCCTGCACGATGGGAACTTCGGTCAAGGTTGCGAAATAGAACAGCGCGCCCACCAGCGCGGCGACAAAGTTGGCGCCGAGGCTGTTGTCGCCGACCAGAGCGGCGATCTGCTTGTCCGGCAGCATCGCCGAAACAAAGCCCACGACGAGCACGCCGCCGAACAGCAACGGAATCAGCAGCTTGGCGAAATCCCACGTGTTGTGCATCCAGAGCTTAAGCTCGTCGCGCTCGATCCAGCGCCAGCTCGTCAGCGCCACGGCGACCCCGCACGCGCCGGCCAGCCACCAGCGGACATGAAACACGTCCATCACCCAGCTCTTGGCCTCGACGATGGCGGCGATTTCCGTCTTGGGCAGCGTGAGGCGCTCGCCGGCGCGAATTGCGCCGGTGCTCTCCTGCACCTGGATCATCACCTCGTCGTGCATTTCCTGAAGCACGACGCCGCGAACGTTGCTTCCGTCGGTACGTTTCACGATCGCATCGCCGGGGTTGAACCAATCGCTGAAAACGAGGAAACCAATCATCGACGCCAGCAGCAGCCCGCTTTGCCAGCCGCGCCGCTTGGCGGGCGGCGGGTCGGGCATCTGCATCGCGGCTTCAACGTTGGCCCGCTCCTCCTTGCGGAAAAGCCAGGCCATTCCAAGGCCGACGATGAAGGCGAAGCCGATCGCTCCTATCGCGCGCCACAAACCAAGGTCAAGGCCGAGCACGCGGGCGGTGAGAAAGATGGCCAGGATGTTGATCGCGGGACCGGAATAGAGGAACGCCGACGCCGGACCGAGGCCGGCGCCGAGCTGGTAGATGCCGGCGAACATCGGCAGCACGCTGCACGAGCAGACGGCCAGCACCACGCCCGCAACGGAGGCGACCGTGTACGCCCGGAACCTGTTGGATTTCGGACCGAGGTAGCGCATCACCGCGTTCTGCGACAGAAAGGTGATGATCCCGCCGGCGATGAACAGGGCCGGAACCACGCACGCGAGCGTGTGATTTCGGGCGTACCACTGGAGGAGCTTGAACGCCTCGACGATCGCCCGGGAGACCTTCGGGTCGGCAAGAGGAAGGTAGTACGCCGCCAGGAAGACGCCCGTGAATGCCCCGGCGAATTTCCATTCACGCGACCTCATGCGGGGTTACTCCGTCTACGCCGCTGACTGGCGGATTCCATGCGCATATGGCCATTAGGCCATGAAAGCGTGATAAAAAGTAAACCGGTCCGCTCGTTTCCGTCCGTCATCGCAGGGCCGCCTGTTGTACCTTGAGATTCTGGGCGAGGACCGCTTCGATGCAGTCCCAGAAGCCCTGAAGGCAGCAGACCTTCAGCTTGTAGTAGACCATCACGCCGTGCTTCCGATCTTCGACCAAACCGGCTTGTTTGAGGATCGCAAGGTGTTTCGAGACCGTCGATTGATCGGCGCCGACCAGTTCAGTCAGGTCGCACACACACATCTCGCCGCGATCGAGCGCCTCCAGGACGATCAGCCGGGTCGGATTCGCGAGGGCCTTGGCGATCGCGGCTCGGGCCTCGTAACGCGGTCTTGAATGGCGTGCCTTGTGTTTCATGCGTATATGGTAATATTAGCATGAATGGGGGCCGGAGTCAAGCGGGAGGCCGTCTGTCCGACAGCTTGGCCGGGGGCGGGTTTCATCAGTGGGACGGCGGCTGGAAGCGCCTCTGGTCGCAGACGGGCGGGTCCAGGGAGACTGTCGCGTCGGACGGCCGGAAGAGCCGGCGAGCGCCCGCGACCCTCGTGCGGTTCGGCGAACGGAAACGGATGGCGAGAGCCAGTCCTTGGCGCATGCCCCCGTGTTCGTCGCGAGGGAAAATCGCTAACTGCTGCGATGTCGCAGGTACTCGACGATCAGCCGCACGCCAAAGCCCGTCGCGGTCTTTTCGTCGTCGGTCGTCGCGGTGGCGGCGATGTCCACATGGGCCCACGGAACGCTCTTGTCCACGAATTCCTTGAGGAAGATGCCGCCGACGATCGGATGGGCATAGCGTTTCGCCGACGAATTGCGGATATCGCCTTCCGTGCTCTTGATCAGCTCGCGGTAATCGTCCCAAAGCGGCAGGGGCCAGAGGCGTTCGTGCGTGCGGCGGCCGGCCTCGACGAGATGTTCCGCCAGGTCGTCGTTGTTGCTCATCAGGCCGGCAGCGCACTTGCCGAGCGCGGTCACGACGCCGCCGGTCAGCGTCGCGAAATCGATCAACGCGGTGGGGCGGCAGTGCTTCTGGGCGTAGGTGAGCGCGTCGGCCAGCACCATGCGGCCTTCGGCGTCGGTGTTCGTCACCTCGACCGTCTTGCCGCTCATCATGCGGACGATGTCGCTGGGGCGGTAGGCTTCGTCGCTGATGACGTTCTCCGCGACCGCAAGAATGCCCGTCACGTTGCAGCGAAGGCGCAGCGACGCGACGGCTTTCAGGATGCCGAGCACGGCGCAACCGCCGCACTTGTCGAATTTCATCGACTCCATGCCGGCGGCGGGCTTGATCGAGATTCCGCCGGTGTCGAATGTGATGGTCTTGCCGACCACGACGGTAGTGCTGCGGGCGGCGACCGCGCCGCGGTAGTCGAGGCGTATCAGGCAGGGTTTGTGCTCGGAGGCCATTCCGACCGCCAGCAATCCGCCCATGCCCATGCGCTGGGCCATCTTCGCGTCGATGACGGTGCACTTAAGCCGGTGTTGGCGGGCGAGCCTGCGGGCCTCGACCACAGCCGACGATGGGTGGAACACATTGGGCGGCAGATGCGCCAGCCGGCGGGCGTAGTTCACTGCGTCGGCGACACGCTGGACGCTGGGAATCCGATCCAGGCTGCCGGCCACATGGGCCGGCTCGCTGGAGAGCAGTTGCACGCGGAGGTTCGCGGGGGCCGCGTTTTCGGATTTGCGGAGCTCGTCAAAACGGAAGCCGGCGAGCGACATCCCGGTGACCCACTCCGCGACGGGCGCGTCGAAATTGCAGGACAGGAGTCCGTCGATCCACACGGCGGCGGATTTCATCTTGTTGGCGATGAGCCAGCGCGTCGCGGCCGCGGCCGCCTGGCGCAGCTTCGCCGGATCGAGCTCGGCGTCATCGCCCAGACTGACGAGAATGATGCGTCGAAACTGGGCCGGCCGCGTCGTGTGGGCGATCTGCCCGATCTCATCGCAGAGGACGCCGAGCTCGACCAGCTCGGAGACCGCGCCCGAGCAAAGCGGGTCGATTTTCGCGAGCATTTGCATCGCCGGCCGCGGCTTGGCGGCGAGCGGAACGATCAGCACGTCGGCCGTGGGCTTTCGTCCGCCGGCGACAAATTCGAAGGTGGTTCCATTATTGGGCATTTCACAGGCCTCTACGGTAATCCAAGGTAATTCAAGAGACCGGGTAGCCTACCGGTCACCGGCGGACGGCGAAAGACCGGTGCTCATGTCGGCGCCGAGGGCTGGCGCCGTGTGAGACGACGAGGGCAGGCGCCGTGGGGAGACGCCGAG
>JACRLV010000080.1:11942-16291 GCA_016235145.1 Planctomycetota bacterium | reverse complement strand
AGCATCTTGGTCCCTCGTACGATTCCACGAAAACCGAAGCCAGCGGCCGGAACCCATTGTATAGCCGCCGGCGCACACGACCCGAACTCGTGCACCGGTCGGTTTTCGAGTTTCCTGGGGAAGGCCCCGGTCTTGACTCTTCCATATTCTGGCCGGACTTCATCGAAGAAACCGTTCGTGGGCCGATGATGTCCGGGAATGCGGGTATTCGTCTCAGCGCCCAATGTGACCCGCATTGCGACCAGGAGCGATTTTGGTTTCACAGTGGCGCGTGGCGTGTGGCCTTGGCCGAACGAATCACGTCGTCCAATCCGCCCCCCGCAAACGAGTCTGTTTGGTCTGATAGGATTGGCAGTCGAATGGACTCACTTATGGGGGCAGGTCAGGCGGCCGACCCGGGCCGCATGCTGGCGAGCGAGGTTTCCGTCGAACACCCATTACGGATCGGAAACGTGGTCGCTTCGCTCAGTCGGGCCCGAGTGGAGCGTGGCGAAGTCCGCCCGCTTTCGGCTTCCGAACCGGACTGGCGGGCGTTGCTCGGGCGGGTAGAATGCTCGGTCAGAAACGGAGGTCTGAGCAGTGAAACCGTCGTCATAAAGTCTGACGACGATACGGGCGGACCTGCCGAGATGTTTATTCAAGTCCCGCCCGAGCCGGTTGACGATGTTTGCCGTTGGCTCCAGGGATGCAAGGCGGAAGCGTTGGAAACTCGCATGGAGCGAGTCGAAAACGCCGTCTAGAATGCTGTCTGAAATTCTCTGGCGACGTGACGTAAGTCCTTGCCAGCAAAGCGCGGGCGTAATTCAGTGGTAGAATGCCAGCTTCCCAAGCTGGACGTCGTCGGTTCGAATCCGATCGCCCGCTTTCGTAAAGTCATGCAGATAGGCGACTTACAGGGAATCAATCCTCCAACGAACGTCGTCGCTCTGTCAGGATCCAGTCCGAAAACAGTCGTCAGGAAGCTGGTAGTCGCAAATCGGTGAGGGTGACGTTCGGGTGAGGAGCACGGACCGTAGGCTCGACACCTTGCCAGAGCCGACCCCTCGTCTTAGCATGTGCATGGCGATGGAGCTCGCCTTGAACCGCCCCACCCGGGGCTGATAGCTCCTACCCGTAACGGGTAGGGGCTGCGCTGAAATCCCCTACCAAAAGTGAATCGGAGACCGCCGTGGCACAGGTGTGGTTCTCTGCCGCGCTCTGGCTGGGTCTGGCGCTCGTGGCGACGCTGCTTTCGATCTGGCTCCGAATTTCGGTCGCGCTGACCGAGATCGTCATGGGCACCGTGGCCCAGCTCATCATCGGCGCTGCGCTTGGTCCGACCATGCTCGACGCAAACGAGAGCTGGGTAAAGTTCATGGCCGGCGTCGGCGCGATCGTGCTGACTTTCCTTGCCGGCGCCGAACTTGATCCGAAGTCGTTTCGCAAGAGCTGGCGGCAGGCAACTGCGATCGGCCTAATCTCTTTCGCGGCGCCATTTCTCGGCGCGGCGGCCGCGGCGAGGTTTCTTCTTGGCTGGGAGTCGCAGGCGTCCTGGCTGGCAGGTGTGGCCATGTCCACGACCTCCGTCGCCGTCGTCTACGCCGTCATGCTGGAACTCGGTCTGAACGGCACGCAATTCGGCAAGATGATCCTGGCCGCGTGCTTCATCACCGACTTGGGCACGGTCGTCGCACTGGGGCTTCTTTTCGCGCCGTTCACGCTCAAGACTCTGCTGTTCGTTGTGGCGCTCGTGGCTTCCATGTTCGTGCTGCTCAAGCTGACCGCGCCGTTTTTCCGGCGCTACGGTGGGCGGACGAGCGAGATGGAGGCCAAGTATCTACTATTCGCGCTGTTCGGCATGGGCGGCCTGGCTGTCTGGGCCGGCTCCGAGGCGGTTCTCCCGGCGTATCTGATAGGGATGATCTTGGCGGGCACGGTCGGGCGCGACCATGCGCTGGTCCGACGCTTGCGGACGCTGACGTTCGGATTGCTGACGCCCTTCTATTTCATCCGGGCCGGTTCGCTGGTCCAATTGCCGGCACTAGCCACGGGCTTTGGCGCGTTCCTCGTGCTGCTGCTCGTGAAGATGGCGACGAAATTCGCGGGAGTCTATCCAGCGTGCCGCGGGTTCCAATATGCGCGTGGCGAGTCCATGTACACAACGCTCTTGATGTCCACGGGCCTGACGTTCGGCACGATCTCGGCCCTCTACGGGCTTTCGCACAAGATCATCACGCCGGCGCAGTACTCACTATTGGTCGCCGCGGTCATCGCTAGCGCGGTCGTGCCGACGTGGATCGCCAATCAGTTCTTCCTGCCGCACCATCACTTGCCAGAGCGCGACAAGGTGCAACAGAGCACTGCCATAGATCGCCAGCCGGCCGCCGTAGGAGCTTCATAATGTACAAACGTATCCTTGTTGGATTCGACGGGTCGGAGCCTTCAAAACATGCGCTATCGGCGGCGGTCACACTCGCCAAGGAGAGCAACGGTGAAGTCCTGGCGCTGACCGCTGTGCGGGCGCCGGAGGCCGCCGAACTGGAGGGCGAGGTGGACGAAGCGCTGCGCGAGGCCGATGGTCCGCTGGGCAAGGCGATCACTTGGGGCAAGCAGGAGGCCAAGCGGGCAGGCGTCAACTGCACGTTTCGCAAGCAGATCGGACACGCCGCCGAGCTGCTGACTCGAATCGCCGAAGAGAGCAAACACGACCTGCTTGTCCTGGGTCGTCGCGGGCGCAGCCCGGTCAAGCACTGGCTGATCGGATCGACGACCGATCGGATCGTGGACCACGCTTCCTGCGCCGTGCTGATTGTCCATTGAATGGAGTGAATCCTCGCGCATGATCAAAGACGTACTGCTCAACAAGTTCACCCTCGTGATGGCCGGCGGCGCTCTGGGCTCCCTGCTGCGCTATCTGGTGCAAGGCTGGGGCCAGGCGCTCACGAAAGGCACGTTTCCGATCGGAACGTTGGCCGTCAACGTCGTCGGCTGTTTCGTGATCGGCGTGCTCAACATGGTCTTCGCCGAGCGCATCCCGATCCGGATGGAATACCGCGTCGGCCTTACAGTCGGCATTCTCGGCGGCTTTACGACGTTCTCCTCGTTCGGCTGGGAGACGTTCTCGATGGCCAACGAGGGGCAGGGCTTGCGAGCGATGATGAACATGCTGCTGAGCGTCACGCTCGGATTCATGGCGGTGTGGCTCGGATATCGACTGGCGGAACGCTGGATGGGAGTGTGATGCATGAAACTGGAAGGCGAAGCGCTGCTGCTGCGCATCTTCGTGGGCGAAAGCGACAAGTGGCACGGCAAGCCGGTGTACGAAGCGATCGTGCTGAAGGCCCGCGAGCTGCACCTGGCGGGCGCGACCGTGCTGCGCGGCCCGATGGGCTTCGGCGCCAACAGCCGGCTGCACACGGTGAAGATCCTGAGGCTCTCGGAAGACCTGCCGATGATCATCGAGATCGTGGACAGCGAGGAGAAGATCAACACGCTTCTGCCGCACATCGACGAGATGGTGACGGAGGGGCTGGTGACTTTGGAGAAGGTGCGCGTCATCAAGTACACGGCGAACAACACGAGTGCAAAAAGCTGATCGCCACATCCCGGGGCTGAACGACCGAAAGCCCGAGCCGGTCTCGAAGGGTGCTGCGCACTTGAACGAGAGTGCATGGCGCATCGCGCAAGTGACATCGACGATCGGCTTCGCCTGGTTTTTCGCCTTGATGGCGGTCAATACAGCGACAACGACGGTTTGGACATGGTTGATGGTCGGCGCACTGTGGCTCGTGCCGGGCGGATGGATGATCTGGGTTTCGTGGTGCTCCAGGCGGTCTCATTAAAGCGATGTCAGCGGGCAGAAATGCACCAAACACCGAACAAGGGGAAAGGCCGAAATATCCGGCGACGTGATCCACTGCTTCTCCGCGAGGAACTGCTGCGCCCATCCTCGTTCCTCGGTTACAACCGCGATCGGCTCGGCGTGTACTTCATGGAGCGCGAAGCGTTCGAGTTGGCGGAGTCACAGTTCCGGCGAGCGGCATGGCTCAATCCGTTCGAAGCTTGGTTCAAGATGCATTGGGCGACGGCGCTGCTCGCGCTGAATCGCCCGGGCGACGCGAAGCTATTGTTGAGCGAGTTGATGACGGATGGTCCTTGTGCTCAGGTAGCCCAACGGTTGTGGCGGAAGCACTGGCCCGCCGAACCGCTGCCGGACGGGGCCGCGCCGCGCACGGATGCGAGTCAGGCATGAAACTGCTGATCGTCTCGGACATTCACGCCAACCCCTGGGCGCTCGACGCCGTGGTGGCCGATGCGGGCGCCGTGGACCACGTCTTGTTCGCCGGTGACGCGGTGAACTACGGCCCCGC
>JACRLV010000080.1:0-11931 GCA_016235145.1 Planctomycetota bacterium | reverse complement strand
GCGGCTGCGGGAACTCGGCGTGATTGCCGTCTGCGGGAACCATGACCACGCCGTGGCATGGTCCACCGACCCACGAGCGAGCGCGGCGAAGCAGCCGATCGCACTGGCGATGCGCGGCTGGACGCGCCAGCAACTCGACGCCACGGACATTTCCTGGTTGGCGCGCCTCGCCTTGCACCTGACGGTGAATATAGGTGCTACAAACTTCGCGCTTTATCACGCCACGCCACGCGACCCGCTGTTTGACTATCGATTCGTCCCGACGTTGGATGACGGGGAAGTGAACGAAATCGTCGGAGGAGTTGACGCAGACGTACTTGTCGTGGGACACACGCACTTGCCGTTCGTGCGGCGGCAGCGACAACTGACCATCGTCAACCCGGGCTCGGTCGGTCAGCCGCTGGACGGTGACACGCAGGCGTCCTATGCGCTGTGGCAGGACGGCGAGATTAACTTGCGGCGCGTCGCGTACGACATCGATTCCGCAGCACGCGCGATCGAGCGCGTCGAGTTGCTGGCAGAGATGCGTGCGGCGCTGGTCGAGACTCTGCGATGCGGCTTCGCGCCGCACGAGTAAACATGGTCCGCTTTTTCTGCCCAAACTGCTGGGGTGAGGTTGATGAGGGCGCGCGTTCCTGTCCGCATTGCGGCGTGGACATTGAGGCGTTTTGGGGCGAAAGGGACTATGTGGAGCACCTGATCCTTTCCCTGCGTCACCCGGAGCCGCACACGCCTATCCGAGCGGCATGGATACTGGGACATCTTCGTGACGAGCGGGCCGTGGCACCGCTGGCGCGCCTCTTGCAAGAAGCGCCTGACGTGTACATCGCCCGCGCGGCGGCGGAGGCGCTCGGAGGAATCGGGACGCCGGCCGCACTCGCGTTCCTGCGAACCATGCGCGACAATCCCGCAACGATCGTCCGCGAGGCGGTGGAGAAGGCGCTCTCGCAACATAATTCCATGTTTGCCGCCGGCGCTGGAGCGGCAAGAAAGGCAGACGTGTCATGAATCGCAGCATCCAATCGATACGCGCGTTAGAGATCCTCGACTCGCGCGGCAACCCGACCGTCCGGGTCTTCGTGACGCTGGAGAACGGCATTCACGCGAGTGCATCCGTCCCGTCGGGTGCATCGACCGGCGAGAACGAGGCCATCGAGCTGCGCGACGGCGACGCCAAGCGCTACGCAGGCAAAGGCGTGCTCAAAGCGGTCGACAACGTGAACCGCGTGATCGCGCCGAAGCTCGTCGGCACGGACCCCGCACGCCAAACCGAAATCGACCGGCTGCTCATCGAGCTAGACGGCACGCCCAACAAGGCCAAGCTCGGCGCGAACGCGATCCTTGGTGTCTCGATGGCCGTGGCCCGCGCCGCAGCGCTGGCCGCCGGCGTGCCGTTGTACCAGTACCTCGGCGGGGCCAATGCGAACCGACTGCCCGTCCCGATGATGAACATCCTCAACGGCGGCAAGCACGCCGACAACAGTGTCGATTTCCAGGAGTTCATGGTGATGCCGATCGGCGCGCCGACCTTCGCCGAGGCGTTGCGTTACGGGGCCGAGACTTTCCATACGCTCAAGGGCATTCTCAAGAAGAAGGGTTACGCGACCAGCGTCGGCGACGAAGGCGGTTTCGCGCCGAACCTGAAGAGCAACGATGAGGCTTGCGACGTGATCGTCTCCGCGATCGAGGCCGCCGGCTACAAGCCCGGCCAGGATGTAGCCATCGCACTCGACCCGGCCGCCAGCTCGTTCTACGAGGGCGGGGCCTACCAGCTCACCAAATCCGGCCAGGGGCGCAAGTCGTCGGCCGAGATGACCGCGCTGTACCAGCAATGGATCGATCGCTATCCGATCGTATCGATCGAGGACGGCCTGGCCGAAAACGACTGGGCCGGCTTCCGCGAGCACACGGCCAAGCTCGGCGGGCGCGTCCAAATCGTCGGCGACGACAATTACGTCACGAACACGGAGTTCATCCGCCGCGGCATCCGCGAGCAGAGCACCAACGCCGTGCTCATCAAGCTTAACCAGATCGGCACGGTGACCGAGACCGTGGAAGCGATCCATCTCTGCCGCCAGGCTGGCTGGAACTTCGTTGTGTCGCACCGCTCCGGCGAGACCGAAGACACGTTCATGGCGGATTTCGCGGTGGCGATGGGCGGCGGCCAGATCAAGACCGGCTCGGCCTGCCGCAGCGAGCGCATCGCCAAGTACAACCGGCTGCTCGAGATCCAGGCGGAACTGGGCAAGGCGGCGGTCTTCGTGAACCCATTCGCGCGCTGAGGTCGTATGAATTTCCAGCGCCGGGCCATCGGTCAGACCGACGCGAATTCCAATGCCGAGCTTCGCGGCATCGGCGATGTCGTGGAGCGTTTCCGGCTGCGCAATCTTGAGCCGTCGCTGACTGCGTGCCGCGAGTTGGTAAAGGAGAACGCGCCGCTCGATGTGGCCGTGTTGGGGCAGTTCAAGTCGGGCAAGAGTTCGCTGCTGAACGCACTGGTCGGCGACGACTTGCTACCCGTCGGCGTGGTGCCGGTCACGACCGTGGTCACGCGCCTGTCCGCCGGGCCGGGCCCGTTGTCCATGCCCGACACTCCCGCCGTCCCATCCGCCGTGGTCACGTTTCTCGACGGCCGCGTCGAGCCGGTTTCCAGAGCGCACATCGCCGACTTCGTCGCCGAGGCACGCAACCCGGGCAACGAGCGGCGGGTCGCCTGCGTGGACATCGCGACACCGGCGCTGGTCGAACTCGGCGGGCTGCGCCTGGTGGACACGCCCGGGCTGGGGAGCATCCTGGCGCAGAACACGCAGAGCACGCAGGCGTGGCTGCCGCACGTGGCGGTGGCGCTGGTGCTGATCAGCGCCGACCGGCCGCTGTCGGATGAGGATCGCACGTTGCTCGCCGCGGTTCGAACGCACGCGCCGCGCGTCGCGGTGATCCTGAGCAAATCCGACCTGCTCAGCGAGGAACAGTACGCCGAAGTCGAGGCGTTCGTCCGCACGGGTTTGAAACGTCAGGGGCTGGACGATGGCACACCCGTGCTCCGTTTCTCGACGCGACAGGAGACGCCGCGCTGGGTCGAAGCGCTTCTCCAGGAGCTGCTCTTGCCCGTCGCGCGCCAGGTCGAGGCGGAGCGGGAGCGGACGCTGCGCCACAAGCTCGCGGCGCTGGCGCGGGCCTGCCGCGAGTACCTGTCGGTCGCGCTGCGGGCCGCCGAGCGCGCCGACGAGCAGCGCGCAGCGCTGAAGACGGCCGTGCTCAACGAAGCCGTGCGCGAGAGCGTGATCCGCGACGAACTTTCGCTGACGGCGCAGCGGCTGATCGGCGCGACGCGATCCGCGTTCGAGGAGCGGTTCAAGCCCCGGCAGGCCGCGCTGGCGGACCTGCTGGTTCGTCGCGCCGCGGACGAACTGGCCGGCTGGCGGGGAAACCTGGCGGTCCAACGGCAGCGATTCGAAGATTGGCTGCACGCTGAACTCCTGCGCGAGCTCACTGCGGAGTCGCAAACCGTATCACCCCTCGCACGGCAACTGGTCGATCAAGCCCAGGAGCGGTTCGCGCGGCTGGTCGAGGCGTTCCGCGACCGGCTGAGCCGCAACATGGACCAAGCGCTCGGCATCAAACTCTCGCCGCTCCGCTGGGAGACTCATCCCGCCAATGAGGTCGCGCCGCCGATCGCGGTTGGAAAAGTGTTCGATATCCAAATCGACTTGCTGTGGTTCCTGCTCCCGATGCCGCTGCTCGGCAGACTATTTCACGGGCATTTCCGGCGCAAGATTCCGTGGGAGGTCGAGAAGAATCTGTCGCGTCTGGCCGCCGACTGGTCGGACGCTGCGCGCGTCGCCATTGCAGGATTGCACCAACAGGCGTTCGCGTTGGTGCAAGCTGAGATTGCTGCGATGAACGACGTGCTTTCTGTGCAGCGCGACGACGCCGGAGTGATTCGCGCGGAGCTGAGTCGAATCGAGCACGCCGCGGAGGCCGCTGGACAGACGCGAAAGCCGGCTACAGAGGACGCAACTTGAACGCGACTGCTGATGCAGGCAAGCTCCAAGGACGAACGCCGCAGCGTTGGCTCAATCGCACGGTGCTGGGCATCGGTCTGGCGTCGCTTTTCTCCGACACGAGCCATGAGACCGTCACAGTGTTGTTGCCCGCGTTCCTTGCGTCGCTGGGAGCGGCGGCCGCAGCGCTCGGAACAATCGAAGGCGTCGCCGACGGGCTATCAAGTGCGGCCAAGCTCTACGGTGGCTGGCTGGCCGACCGCGTGCGCCGGCGGAAAGTGATCGCCGCCGGCGGCTACGGGGTGATGGCGCTCGCGCCGCTCGTGATCGCGGCCCCATCGCACGCTGATCTTCTGGTCCGCAGTCCCCGCGCTACTTGCCGTGCTGGCGATCGCGTTCCTGGTGCGCGAGCGAACCGACCGCGAGCCGGTCACGACGCCATTCCTGCGCAGCTTCAGCGGCTTCAGCAAGCCGTACAAGGAATTCCTCGCCGCCGTCGGACTGTTCGGCGTCGGCGATTTCGCCGACACGTTCTATATCCTGTACGCCACGACCGTGCTGACGCCGAAGATCGGCGCCGCGCAGGCCGCCAGCCTGTCAGTCGGTTTCTATGTGCTGCACAACGTGCTGTATGCGAGTTGGTCATACTTGGGAGGTTGGATCGCCGACCACGCCAACCGCCGCGTGCTGCTCGCGTGCGGCTATCTGAGCGCGGCGCTGGCCGCCGTGTGCATGATCGTCGGCGTGCAGAGCTATGCAGGCCTGGCGCTGATGTTCGCGCTCGGCGGCATGGGCGTGGGCATCTACGAAGCGGTCGAGGACACGATCGCGGCCGAACTGCTGCCGCGCGAAATCCGCGGCAGCGGCTTCGGGGCACTGGCGGTGGTCACGGGCCTGGGCGACCTTATCAGCAGCATGCTCTTCGGATGGCTCTGGGCGACGATCGGCGTCGCCGGCGCATCTGCGTGCATCCTCGTCCCGATGGCGCTCGGCACGGCTTTGGTGCTGCACCTGGCGGCGCGCGACCACAGGACTCGGCGGGCTGCGCGATAAGGCGGACGCAAGAGACCTGGAGGACTACCTCGCCGGGAGCCGCAGCTTCGCGTCCGGCGCCAGCGCGACACGTTCCACATGAGCGACAAGCGCGGGCGACGTCTCCATCAGAACGTGGATATGCAGGCTCGATCCGTGGTGCGTAAGCTGGCCGGCGGAGTTTTCGGCACAGAGACCCATCAGTTTGCCGCGGCCAGACCGGCCGCCGCAGCGGAACGGCTGATTCTTATCGGACCCGTGGTCAGCGTCCGGGTTCATCGGGCAGTAGCCGTTGACGACGTGCGCATCCAGGTCACGGAACTGCCCTTCGATCATGAACGGGAACGGCCGCGTGGTGTCGATTCCGCAGCGCTGAGCCGCGCGACGCACGTAGGCTTCAAGCTCGTCGGACGCGACCGGCGCGGGAATGACGGATTCCGACCAAGTCGGCACGTAGGCGACGGCCAGCAGCGTCGCATGGAGTGAAGACGGGTTGTCATCTACCCGCAGTGCCGATAGGCCAGTCTTGCCGCCGTGCGGGTCGCTATCCACCGCGACCTGCGCGACCCAGCAGCGGCCATCGTCGATGACGATTTCGCCGCGCAGCCCTTCGACCGCGCCGACGCCGAATGCGTGGGGCCTTGCCACTACGTCTACCAGATTCACACGCGCCTCTGTTTCGCCATCACGCATGACCTGTCTCATTCCGCCCCAGCTTTCAACGCGGCCATCCCACCGGGGTGATGCGCAGCCGCAGGGCATCGCGACCGCGCACAACATGAAGCCAAGCCGTCGCATGCCTGGCCGCATTCCGCGAAGCCGCTCGGCGTCTTCGATCAGGGCGACGCCGACGCGGTGTTTCACGCTCCCGCACGGATTTCGCATTTCGAGTTTGGCAACCACGCGACCGGGCAGGCCTCCGCCGAGGCGTCCCAGCTCAACCATCGGCGTCCTGCCGACTGTAGCAGTTAGGTCTGGATCGTTCACCGCACCAACTTCCTTCTGCCCCGGGGACATCATCGAGCGAGACGCCGTAGAATGGAAGAGCGCCAGCGGACCCCACGAGTCAACGCGCGAAATTGGTCCGACTTCGGGAGGAATCTGCCACATGGCCCGCTACGCGATTGGCAACTGCATCATGCGGGGTTGCGCTAATGAAGGTTGCGTCAGAATTGCGTCAGAACGACCCGGAAAACAGACGTTAGCCAGTAAGCGTACAGCGCGCAGCCAGTGACGCAACTTCTTGCACCACAAGCGTTAACCATTGTCGTTACTAGGGTTAGGATCACCCTCTGGGGACTTCCCAAGCTGGACGTCGAGGGTTCGAATCCCTTCGCCCGCTATAGTTGTAAACGTAGCCGCCCCGCAGACTTGCGGTGACCTGCCTTTGGTTGGCAGCGCGGCCTGGGACGCGAAAACGCGCGGTGTTACAGCGCGCAAGCGTCACGGAGCCACGCATGCCGACGCAAGAAACGAAAACCCCGTTCCTTCCCGCAACCCGGAAACCTCCGCGTCCGCGTATCGCCAGCGCGCGGGCTACTCGCAGGCGATCGTCACGCTCACCGACGCCGAGACAGGGCGGCCAACATCGCGGGCGCATCTTCCTGCCGTTCGCCGACGAGGATCCGAAGACCGCGGAAATTGTGAGCAAAGTGCTGCTTCTCGCACGCGACGCCGAGATCAAGGATCCGAACCTGCTCGACCAGATTCGCGCGGCACGCTAAACACGGGTCGCGGACTTCGTCGAGCGGGCGGACGAACAATGCCGGGATGCCGAGATCTCCGCGTCGCCGCGAGAAATCCGACGCCGGAGTGAACCATGTGCACGCAACTCATGCTCCTGATCGCGATCGCCGGCCTTGATGCCGGGCAAAGCACACAACCCGCGGGAACCAAAACAGAGTGCCGTTGGAATGTGGTCGACCTGGGCGCTGTTGGGGACGGCGCGACGGACAACACGGCGGTTTTTCAGAAGGCCCTCGTCATCGCCGGCCAGGCCGGCGGCGGGATCGTGGAGGCGCCCGCGGGGCGATACCGCTTCGACGGCACGCTCACGATTCCCGCCGGAGTGACGCTCCAGGGGACGTACCGCGTGCCGCCGACGTCGGGCGTGCCTAATGCGAAGCCCGACGGCACGACGCTCCTGACCTACGCCGGCCGGGGCGCGCCCGACGGTCCGCCGTTCATTCGCCTCGCCGGCCAGAATTCGAGCATCGTCGGCGTGGTGGTGATTTACCCGGAGTGCCGGCAAGCCGACGTACCGCCCGTGCCCTACCCGCCCTGCGTGGAATCGACGGATACGAACAGTGTGGCCGTGCAGGAATGCTGCTTTCTGAACGCGTACGAGGCGATCAAGCTGGAGCGCGCTCATCGACATCTCGTCCGCAACGTCACTGGCTATCCGAGCAGGCGCGGCATCTATGTGGACGAATGCTACGACATCGGCCACATCGAAAACGTGCATTTCTGGCCGTTCGGCGTCAACTACCAGCCGGAAGATCCCTATTGCAAGTGGATCAATACGGAGGGTGTCGCATTCGAGCTCGCCCGAACGGACTGGCACTACGTGTTCAACACGTTCTGCTTCGGCTATGGCGTGGGCTACAGATTCTCCGAGTCCAAGGCCGGCGCCGCCAACGGGAACTTCCTGGGGGTCGGGGCCGACTCGTGCCGCCGGGCGATACTGGTTGAGCAAGCGCAGCCCTACGGCCTGCTTATCACCAACGGGGAATTCGTCGGCCGGTGGGGCAGCACCGATTCGGTGACAGTCGAGATTGGGCCGAAAGCCGTGGGCAAGGTGAGCATGCTGAACTGCTCCTTTTGGGGCCCGATCGACCGGTGCGTCTGGATGCGCAGTCCGGCCGGCCAATTCACGGCAGACGCCTGCAATTTCGTCCACTGGGACAATGCCAACCGGGGCAGCCCGGCGATTCAACTCGACGCCGGCAAGGCGATTGTGCAAGCATGCACGTTTGCCCAGAGCGGCACTGCTGTTCAGGTCGGCGCGCACGTTCGATCCGCCATCCTTTCTGCCAATCAAGCCGACGGCGGGTTCGAGATTGAGAATCACGCCGGAGAACGAACCCAGGCGTCAGTCAACGAACGCAATATCCTCGACGCGACGCCGCAGGCGAAGCTGCACTATCGAATCGAGATCGGTGCGGCGGGCGACGGCCCCTTTGTGAGGAGCTGGCACGGACGAGAACGCACTGGAGCCGGCGAACCCGAGCGCCGCATGCGCTGGTCATCCGCGAAAAGCCGGTTGGTGTTGCCGGTGGTTGCGGACACGCCCTATGAGGTACGGATCGAAGTGAATGTACCCAAGCAGGCCGTCTCGGCCGAGGCGGGGTTATACCTCGACGGTCAGCAAATCGCCGCCATCAAGCCCGAGACGACGGCTTTGATTGCGCAATTGCCGCCGACTGCGTCGCAGCGGATGAACCTGGAGGTTCGCTGTCACGGCTGGGTGCCCAAGGAGACCTCGCCCGGGTCGAATGACGAGCGGCTGCTGGGGATCTGCGCGTACTCCGTGCAAATGCGGGCGAAAGATGCAAACGTGCCGGCGTTCAACGCCACAGCCGGCGACCTAGGCGACGGGCCGTGACGAAACGAGGGATTTCGCGACCAGGCGGAGTACCGCCAATGCACGCCGCTCTGCGAGCAGTGTTTTCTACAACACAACCTGCGCACGGCCGGCGGGGCGTTCCATTCACAGCGGCGCGCATCGGCACACACAGTGCGGGGATTACGGCCTAAAGGGTTGCGGGCTGATGATGGGAACATCGCGGATGCGAATCTCGCCGTCCAACACCTGCGTGATGTCCGTGGTCCAGCGTGCGGCCGATTTGTCGCCCCGAAGAATCAGGTCGCAGCGATCCGGAACTTCTCCAAAGACCTGTTTGACGCCAGACACGTCTCCGCGCCGAGTCCATTCACCGAACCATGGGGACTTTGAGTTGAATCGAACATCGCCGATCCACACCCGCTTTCCGTCACGCTCCAATTCCACGCGAAATATGAGCGGCACGGGTGGGATCACTCGCAGCCGCGCGTCGTCCCATTCGCGCTCCGAATAAACCGTCCAAAACGGGAGGGCCGTGATTGCGAATGCATCCTCCGAGAGGTTCTCCACTGCCGACGCCGGCACGATCTCGACGTCGTCTGCGCCGGCCGGAAGCACCGTAACCACCTCGCGCAAGGTCTGGATCGGTCCGGAGGCGCCCTGCTCGCGTCCGTACGCCGGGCTATGGAGGCGAACGTCCATCTCGACGACGTGTTCGCCCGGCGACTCGTACACCACACACGGTCGGCGCATGCTCATGCCGCGTTGATCGACCGGAGGAGACTGACCGTCGACACGCAGCGCAACGATCTCAAGCCGGGTGTGACGATCGCCGAACATGAGCTCGACCCACTGGACGCTGACCAGCCGCACCGGATAGAACTCATCCATTACCGCGGTCTTTCGCACGGATAGTCGGGCGTTCGTCGCAACGGCGAGCATTCGATCCAGCGTCTGCTCGTCCAGCGGCTCCGTGCACAAACGCCGCGCAAACTCGCGCCTGGCCCCCGACGATCCGGCGACCGCGGAGTTGATTACCGTGTTCGTCGGCGCCCATCGCCACCAATCGACGGCGGCAAGCCGACGGACGCCGAGACCGATCAGCAGCGGCGCTCCGATGAGCAGCAGGATTAGTCCGGCAGCCAACGGTTTGCGGCGAATCATGCGACGCCCGACTCTTACGGCGTGGGGTTTCGCAAGATCGGCCCCGCACTCCGAACAGACGGGCGCAGGCAGTCCTTCGACGTTGTAGCCGCAGCGCCGGCAGGTGCGTTCATCCCCCCGCCGACGACCACGCAGCGCGAGGACGACAAAGACGACGCCAAGCAGGACCGCAAACAGGGCTCTGTAGATGGGCCAATCCATGCACGCCCCACGGCCGTCCGGCGCGGCATCGTACAACCTGCCACGAACCGCCGTTCGGGTATTGTAATCACCTGTTCATGTTGTGCGGTTGGGTGGCATGCTTTCGCGGTAGTCCGCGTAAGCATGCTCACGCTGAGTACAGCGAGAGCATGCCACCCTCGGTGGGCTGAACCCGCCCTACGGCTCGCGCTGGGCATAGCAAGATCGTGCCGCCGCCCCTGATGAGGTTTGAATGAACATCGCATACCTGGATTGCTTCTCCGGCGTCGCCGGCGACATGTTGCTCGCGGCGTGGATCGACGCCGGTCTGCCTACGGAAGTTCTGCACGACACGGTCCGCCGGCTGAACGTGCCCGAGGCCACGGTGACGGTCGAGCGGGTGAAGAAAGGCGGCATTGCGGCCAGTTACGTGAACGTCGTGGTGGACGCGAGCGTGCCGCAGAAGCACCGGCACCTGCACCACATCGTCAAGATCATCGACGCCGCGACGATTCCGCCGCGCGTCGCCGAGCGGGCCAAGCGCGTCTTCGCCCGGCTGGCCGAGGCCGAGGCCCTGGTGCACAACACGACCGTCGAGAAGGTGCACTTCCACGAGGTCGGGGCCGTCGATGCGATCGTGGACATCGTCGGAACCTGCGCGGCGATCGAGCATCTCCACATCGATCGCATCGTCTGTTCCCCCATCGCCGTCGGCTCCGGGACGGTCACCTGCGAGCACGGCGTGATGCCCGTCCCGGCGCCGGCGACCGCGCATCTGTTGCGCGGCGTGCCGATCGCGGCGTGCGACGAAATCGGCGAGCTGGCGACGCCGACCGGGGTTGCGCTGGCGGTCACGCTGGCGGAGCGATTCGGCCCGCCGCCCGCCATGACGCTCCGCGCGGTGGGCGTGGGCGCGGGCACGCGCGAAGGAAAAACGCGGCCGAACGTGCTGCGTGTGCTGCTGGGCGAAGCGGCCGGCCCCGCCGCCGCCGACGAGCTGGAAACCGATTCCGTCGTCGTGCTCGAATGCCAGGTGGACGACGCGACCGGCCAGGCGCTGGCCTTCGCGATGGAGCAAGTCTTTGCGGCGGGTGCGCCCGACGCCTATCTAACGCCGATCATGATGAAGAAGGGCCGCCCCGGGCAGCTCCTGACCGTGCTGTGTCCGCCGGAGCGCTGCGGACCGGTCGAGTCGGCGGTGCTGCGGCACACGAGCACGCTGGGCGTCCGCCGGAGCGAGGCGGCCCGGTCGAAGCTGGTGCGCGAGCACCAGACGGTCGAGACGCCGTACGGAGCGATCCGCGTCAAGATCGGCCGCGGGCCGGGCGGGATCGTGCATTGCGGCCCGGAGTACGACGACTGCGCCGCCGCCGCGCGACGGAGCGGCGCGACGCTGGCAGACGTGCAGCAGGCGGCGCTGGAGGCCCAGCGCCGCAGGAAAGAAGAGCAGACGCGAAGTCCATGAGCGATTTTCTCAAGCTCGTCACCACGCCGCCGCTTTCGGTGCTCCTCGTACCGACGCTCATCCTCGCAGCCGTTTTTCTCTACCGTCGCCTGGGCCTAACGCGGCGGCGTGCGTCGCGCGAGTACACCGAAGCGGAGGAAATGCGGCGGGTCGTCAGTGAGCTCGTGGCGGAGCTCGAATCCGTCACGCAACGCTGCGAAGAGCGCATCGCCCGGCAGGTCGACCGCCTGAGCGAAATCGAACGGCGAATCGACCAGCAACCGCAAGCGATTGAGAGTGACCCGCCTGCTGTAGCGACCAGACCCGTGCCGGCGGATGAGCGTTCGACGGCGCCGATAACGCCGGTTGTCGGTTTTTCACCCGCCCCGCCGCCGATCGTCAACATCCTCAATCGACCGACACGTCGCGAGCGTTTCGGCTTGGCGAATCCGACGATCGATGCCGCGACCGCCCCTTCGTCATTCCCGCCGGTGCGCACCGCGCCGGCAAGCGAGGTTCGCAGCCTTGCCGATGCGGGCCGCTCG
>JACRLV010000294.1 GCA_016235145.1 Planctomycetota bacterium | reverse complement strand
GCAGGTCGATCTCGCCGTCGGCAGCGGCGACATCGGCATGGCCGACTGCGAGCTGGACGTCCGCAGAGTCGCCCGGAAGAGCATCGTCGTGCGGCAGCCGCTGCCGGCCGGCACTGTGCTCTCCGCTGAAATGCTCGCGGTGAAGCGGCCCGGCGGCGGAATCGAGCCCGATTGCCTCGACGCGTTGGTCGGACGCACGCTCGCGGTCGACGTGCCCGGCGACAGCCTCCTGGCGTGGGAACAACTTCGGTGACCGGGCGTCTCGAACGCAGGTCCGGGAGAATCGTCGCGACCATGCACAAGCGAGTCGCCGTTGTCACGGGTACGCGAGCCGAGTACGGATTGCTCCAATCCGTCCTCGGCGCGATCGAATCCAACCCCGCACTCGATCTGCAACTCGTCGTCACGGGAATGCACCTGCTGCCGCGATTCGGACTCACGCGCCGCGAGATCGAGCGCGACGGACGCCGAATCGCCGCGCTCATTCCGATGCAGCGCGGCGATGACCGGCCGCTCGATCAGGCCGACGGCCTGGCGCGGGGCGTTCGCGGCATGGCGGCGTACTTCGAAAGGGCGCAGACGGACATCGTGCTGGTGCTCGGCGACCGCGTCGAAGCGCTTGCCGCGGCGTTGGCCGTGTCCGCGACCGGCCGCGTTCTCGCGCACATCCACGGGGGCGACGTGGCGCCCGGCGACATCGACGACGCGATCCGACACGCCATCACGAAGCTGGCACACGTGCATTTCCCCGCCTCTGCTGACGCAGCGCGGCGAATCATCCGGATGGGCGAGCAGCGCGAGCGTGTGATTGTCGCCGGCGCCCCGGGACTGGATCGGCTGCGCGAACTTCTGTCCGAACGCCCCCCAAGACGCGAGCCGCTGGCGCTGGTGGTTCAGCATCCGTGCGGCCGCGGCAAAGCGGTTGAACGCCGCACGATGGCGGCGATTCTGGACGCGGTCAGCGCAGCCGGCCTGCGCCGCTGTATCGTGTATCCAAATTCAGACCGGGGTTGTGACGGCGTCATCGAAGCGATCGAGCTCCACGCCGCCTGTCGCCGATCCGCAACGAACGCCGAGTGCGTCATCCACAAGTCTCTGCCGCGCGATGAATTTCTACGCCTGCTCCTGCGATGCCGCGTGTTGATCGGCAATTCTTCGGCCGGGCTGATCGAAGCGCCGCTTGCGGGAACGCCTGTCGTGAACGTCGGCGATCGGCAGTCGGGCCGGTTGGCCGGCGGCAAAGGCGTGCTGCATTGCGGCGAGGCGCCGGCGACGCTGAAAAGGACGCTGACGGCCGCACTTCGGTTGCGCCTTCGCCCGGGCGGCCGGTCGCCCTACGGCGACGGTCGGGCAGGTGCGCGCATCGCGCAAGCCCTGGCGCGCCTGCGCCTCACGGATTCGCTGCGAAAAAAAGTAATCTCGTACTGAGCTACTTTCGAGCCGCCGCCGCCTCATACTGCGCGCGGAATTCCTCCGGCGTCATCTTCGCCTCGGCGGCCAGTCTGGCGAGTTGCTCCGGATTTTCGAAATCCGCTCGTTCGAGTCGGATCATGTACGCCCGGGCGACCCGATACACATCCGAATCGAGATTGACCACGCGCGTTCGCGTGCGATTCGTGTTCGGATCGATCATGTCGTGGAACTCGATCGGGTGAAGGTTGCCGTCCTTGATGCTCACCATCACCGATGATCGATTCCCGTTGAGCAGCAACTGGATCGCGAAATAGCCCAGCATGCGGCAATAGGCCATGTCGAACGGCGTCGGATCGGCCGAGCGCAGCTCGTATCCAAGCTCGTGGTCGACCATTTCGATGCTCTGGCCGCGCTTGCGGAAGCGCGCCTGCAACTGATTTTTCAGCAGCTGCGCCAGATTGACCTCGGACAAACGCATGTGGCCCGCGGCGTCGAGCGGAATCTCGTGCCCGAGCATGATCTCCAGCTCTTCCTTGTCCCCGAGCCGATAGGCCAGGCCTTCCGCGACGATCGCGACGCCGTCCGGCCGCCCCATGGCGCGGCGCTTGATAATCGCGCCCTCGAGCACGTCGAGAACGTCCGACACCTTGATCTTGCCGGGAAATTCCTCGGGAATCAGAGTGACCGTCGCGCCCGCCGCCATGCCGATCGACAGCGCCAGCCAGCCCGCCGTTCGTCCCATCGCTTCGCAGATGTACCACCGGCCCGTGGTCTGCGAATCGCGCATCAGGTTCATCAGCAGGTTGGTGCCGACCAGCCGCGCGGTCGAGAAGCCGAACGTGGGAACGTCAGCCGGCAGGGGCAGGTCGTTGTCGATCGTCTTCGGTACGTTCACGACGCGGATGCCGTTTTCGGCGGAATCACACACGAAACGCGCGCTGAGCGCCGTGTCGTCGCCGCCGATGGTGAGCAGCGAGTCGATCCCGAGCTTCCTGAAATTCGCGATGACGCGCCCGAGTTTTTCGGCGTCTGGTGCGACCAGCTTGTGCGATTTCAGCCGCGTGTCGTCAAGCAGACTCGTTCGCGATGTCCTGAGAATCGAGCCGCCATCAAAGTGAATGCGGGCGACCGTTCCAATGTCGAGCCGCAACGCATGGCGAGCCGCGTCGAACTTCTCGCTGGCCAGCCACCGAAATCCCTCGTAGAAACCGATGACCTCAATGCCGCGATTGATGGCCTCAATCGTCGCAGCGTTAATGACGCCGTTGATTCCCGGCGCCGGTCCGCCGCCCACCAGAATTCCCAACTTCCGAACGGCCATGTGGCCCTCCGCAAAAGAAAACAACGCCACTTCGAACAGCGGATTCTAGCTGCCGGAGCGAACGGTTCTGCAACCGGCATGCCAGGTCGAATGGGCCGGATCCCTAAAGTCGGTTCAAGGACCGCCGCTCTCGCGCAAATAGCGAACTGCAAGCGTTTGCAGTTCTGCAAACTAACACTAAGCAATTACTATTAGTGGCAAATTCTATTTCAGCTATCCCCCGCCGCGAATCGATTCCGCCGCAATGGCACGTCAGCAAGAGTAAGTCCCGCCGCACTTTCTTGCAAACCCCCCGGCCCGACTCAAGCACCCATTCCCGGCGGCTCACCCTTGCACGGATGTAATGCATTATGCGACAGGGAGTTAGCATCGCGTGGCGGGATGACATTGCACGACCGTATCCTAGCGACGGATTGCACAGGTTAGTACTCTTTCTGGATCAGTCGCGATGGCGCCCAGATGGCGATCGCCGGTCGCTTGACGATAGGCCCCCCTCTCGGGAATACTGAGCGGTTCGGAGTGCAGGGGAAAGGAAGGCCGGTCAGTCATGAGCATCAAGAAAGCACCCATCGCTCGATCCGGAAGCGCGCCCCCGATCCGCTATTTCACGCTCGAATCGGCGAACAAGGCGTTGACGCTGGTCAAACGCGTCACGCAGGACATCGTCGCCGAGCACAGTCACATGATGCGGCTCCGCGACGATTGGACCGAGCTCGAAAACTCCGTCGCGAAGGCCGGATCGGTGGCCGCGATGCGCGATGAGATCGAACGCCGGATCAGCCGGCTGAACGACCTTCGCGAGGAACTCAGCGAGATCGGTTGCGAGTTGAAGGACTGGAAGACCGGTCTGGTGGATTTCCCCGCAATGCACGAAGGTCGGCCGGTTTGGTTGTGCTGGAAGCCCGGCGAGGATGAGATCACGCATTGGCACGAGATCTCCGAAGGGTTCGCCGGCCGCAAGCCGATCCCGGACGCATTCGGCGGCTGAGCGTGGGATGCCGTAGCGTCGGACCTCCGAGTCCGACGACGGGAACTCGGCCAATGACGACGTCGGACTCGGAGGTCCGACGCTACGCGTACGGGGATGCGGGTCGTGTCGGCAGCGAGTGCGAATGGCCAAGACTGCGTTCGTTCTGATCATTTCTGAAGATGAGAATCGCCGGCAGGCGCTGCGCGACCGGTTGAAGCAGGAGCTTGGCCATTCCTGCCTGGCCGTCGCCACGATCTCCGAAGGCCTCGATTCCATCCGCGAGCGCGCCCCGGATCTGGTTGTGACCGATGCACAAATCGGCGGAGTTCCGGCCGCGCCGGCCCTCGCTGAGCTGCTGTCGTCGCTCGCCCGCGATGCCACGTTGCTGCAAGTCGGTTCCGGCCAGCCGCCGACCGGTTCGCGCATTCAATTCCAGGAGATCGCCGACGGCGGCGAGTCGGAGCTACTGAAGGCGATTGCGCGTGCGGCGGCGCAGGCGGTTGCGCGGCGCGAAGACCGGCTGCTGAAGCAAACGCTGGAGCGCCAGCCGGTCGAAGTCTTTGAAGGCATCGTCGGCCAGTCACGCGAGATCGAGCGCATCAAGGAGCGAATTCGCAAGGCGGCCCGCAACAAGCTCACTGTTCTTGTGCTTGGCGAGACGGGCACGGGAAAGGAGCTGATCGCCCGGGCGATTCACAACCGTTCGGATCGCTCGCGCAAGACCTTCAAGAGCCTGAACTGCGCCGGTCTGAACGAAAACCTGCTCGAAAGCCAGCTCTTCGGACAGGTCCGCGGCGCCTTCACCGGCGCCGTGAGCGACAGCAAGGGCTATTTTGTCGCCGCGGACGGCGGAACGCTCTTTCTCGACGAAATCGGCGACATGCCCGTCGCCATGCAGGCGAAACTCCTCCGGGCGCTCGAGCAGCGCGAAATCACGCCGCTCGGCTCGACCGAGACGCCAAAGGTCCATGTCCGCCTCAGCGCGGTGGAAGAGAAGAAATTTCGCGAAGACTTGTACTATCGCCTGCACCAGTGGGAGATCATCATTCCGCCGCTGCGCGAGCGACGCCAGGACATTCCGCTGCTGTCCCACGTGTTGCTCCAGGACGCGAACGCGACGCACGGCGTGAAAATTCCCGGCTTTTCCGGGCAGGCGATGCAGGCCCTGACGAAATACCTCTGGCCGGGCAACGTGCGCGAACTCAAGAACACGATCGAATCGGTCGCTTGCGAAGTCGGCGATCGCCAGATCGAGCTGGACGACCTGCCCGAGCGAATCCGCGGAACGCGCGACATCGTGCCGCTGGCGGCCAGCAGCCTGGTCGGCATGCCGATGGACCAGATCGAACGGATGGCGATCAAAGCCGCGCTCCAGGCGACCGACGGCAATCGCGAGCAGGCCGCGAAGATGCTCGGGATCGGCATCCGAACGCTCTACCGCAAGCTGCGCGAGTTCGGGTTGTGACGAGACGAATCGCGGAGATCGGTCCGGCGCCGCACGTTCAATTGCAGTCATGGGAAGAAGAAACGAGCTGCGTCGGCCGCCATGCGCAGCGCGCTTCCCAACGGCGAATCGCCATGAACGGCGCGCCCGCATCCACGGAGAAATATGTGAGCGACGCGGACATACGCGGAGTGATTTTTGACATGGACGGAGTGCTCGTCGCGTCCGGACCGGCGCATGCGGAGAGCTGGCGCGTGGTCGCACGGCGTGACGGGATCGAAATCACCGATGCGGATTTCAAGGCCCACTTTGGCCGGCCCAGCCGGGACATCATTCGAGTCACGTGGGGCACGGGTCTGAGCGACGAAGACGTCCGGCGAATCGACGACGCCAAGGAGGCCGCGTATCGAGAGCTGATTCACGGATGCATCCCGCTGACGGCTGGCGTACGCGAAATCCTGCAAGGGCTTCGCGCCGCGGGACTGCGACTCGCGATCGGCACATCGGGACCGCGCGAGAACGTGGAGCTCGTGCTGACCGAGTCGACCCTCGCGCCGTATTTCGATGCGGTCGTGACCGGGTTTGACGTGCGCCGCGGGAAGCCGGCGCCGGATTGCTTCTTGCTCGGTGCGCAGCGGCTGCGGCTCTTGCCGGTGCAGTGCGTTGTGGTCGAAGACGCGCCCGTGGGCATCGAGGCGGCTCTGGCGGCGGGCATGCCGTGCATCGCACTGGTTGGAACTCATCCCGCCGAACGGTTGAAAGCGGCCGGAGCGACCTCAATCGTGCATGACTTGCAAGACGTCACGCCCGCGCTCATCGCAAAATTGAATGATCCCTAAACGTCGCATCAGGTCTCATGTCCGTCCGCGCGGGATTCTGATCTCGCCGCCTTTCGCGCGGATTGCGATCCGGTTCTGGGAGCGCGGCGCGGCGGGGCGCGGCCGCCTCGCCGTGGAGCGTGATCCATGCCGCTTTGTCGGCTCTCCGGGATTACTGTGAGATT
>JACRLV010000079.1 GCA_016235145.1 Planctomycetota bacterium | reverse complement strand
GTCGAAAAGCCGCTGGCGATCGACGAAGAGGGGCTCCAGTGCGTCCGCGACGCCTACGCCAAACGCCCCGACCTGCACCTGATGGTCGGCTTCAACCGCCGCTTCGCCCCGCACTCGCTGAAAGCGCGCGAGCTGCTCCAGGGCCGCTCACAGCCGATCGCCGTCAACATTCTCGTCAACGCGGGCTTCATCCCCGCGGACAACTGGAACCACGACCCCGAGTCCGGCGGCGGGCGGATCATCGGCGAAGGCTGCCATTTCGTGGACCTGGCCCGCTTCCTGGTCGGCTCGCCGATCCGCCGGGTCAGCGCGGTGATGGTCGGCGAAAGGGCCGGCGTGCGCGACGACAAGATGACCATCAGCATGACGCACGCGGACGGCTCGATCAGCACGGTGCATTATTGGGCGAACGGGCCCAAGAGCTTCCCGAAGGAGCGGATCGAGGTCTTCAGCGAGGGCCGCGTGCTCCAGATCGACAACTGGCGGCGGCTGAACTCGTGGGATTGGCGCGGCGCGCCGACCATGAAGCTGATGAAACAGGACAAGGGCCACAATGCGGAGGTGGCGGCGTTCGTAAGAACGGTTGGTTGTGCCACTGCTGTGCCAGCAGTGTCCTCCACGGGCGCCACTGCCGTGTCGGCAGTGTCCTCGGCCGCGACGGCGGGAATACACTGCTCACAGAGCAGTGGCACGTCGCAGGCGTGTGTTCGGCCGCTGATACCGTTCGACGAGCTGGACGAGGTGACACGCGCGACGTTCGCGGCGATGAAGAGTGCCCGAGAGGGTGTGGTGGTGGAATTGTAGCGGACGGACTCGGCCGCCGCTTTCAATTCGCATTCAGCGCAAGCCATTCTGCATCAGCGACAAATCGAGCATGTCCACGTCGCCGTCTTCGTCGAAATCCGCCGGCGACCCGGCGCCGTGCTGCGCACCCACCCTAGTTCTTGCATACCCGCACCGTTCCAGATCGTCAACGCTGTGACTTGGCGGGAAACGTCGCTCTGATACACTTCCGCCGATCGCGGCGCGGCAGATCGACGCGCTGTGACTTGGCGGGAAACGTCGCTCTGATACACTCAGATACGCCGACCCAGCGGAATCGGAATGCTGTGACTTGGCGGGAAACGTCGCTCTGATACACTCAAGCTGTACGCTGCATCGACGTACTTGATGCTGTGACTTGGCGGGAAACGTCGCTCTGATACACTGGTCGCGCTCGCAAGCTGCTGTTGCAGCGCGCTGTGACTTGGCGGGAAACGTCGCTCTGATACACTTGGGCGCGGCCGACACGCGCCGCATACACTGCTGTGACTTGGCGGGAAACGTCGCTCTGATACACTCGAAATGCTCCGTACGTCGAGCGGAGCGTGGCTGTGACTTGGCGGGAAACGTCGCTCTGATACACTGACAGTAGCCGCGCCCGTTCGCAGACTTCCGCTGTGACTTGGCGGGAAACGTCGCTCTGATACACTGGTACGCGCACACGTCGGATACGCGGTCGCGCTGTGACTTGGCGGGAAACGTCGCTCTGATACACTGAGAACATGTCCGCGACGTTCGATCCGGCCGCTGTGACTTGGCGGGAAACGTCGCTCTGATACACTGTCTTCCGCGTAACCCAGCCACCGCCGCTGGGTTACGCGAAAGACCCGCTCAGAAAAGCAGCAACTGATCAGGTTTTTTCTCCGCCGCCCGCCGCTTCTTTCCGAAGAACACGATCATCTTTCCAAACTGCCGATCCGTAATCAGCACCAGCCGCACCTCGCCGCTGGCCGGCAACTCCGATTCGATCCGGCGTTTGAAGGGTTCGGCCGCCTCTTCGCTGATCAGATAGCGGGCGTACACCGAGAATTGTAGCATGCTGAAGCCTTCGCGAAGCAGAACCTTGCGAAAGCGCGCGTAATCCTTGCGCGCCGCGGGCGTCGTCACCGGAAGGTCGAACATCGCCAGCAGCCACACCGATCGGTACCCGGACAGCGCCAGCCTACTCCGCGGCATCAGGCTCATCCTCGCGGACAAGCCCCTCCGGCAATTCCAATCGGTCGCTTTCGCCCAGAAAGACAGCCGCTAGGCTCGCGGACGCCCGGGCGATCCAGTCAAACAACGTCCGCGCCTCCCCCTCGGCCCGATACAACCCCAGTAGCGGCGCCAGCAGCGACCGCTTCACCGCCGACGAAAGGGCCGCGTCCGACCCGTGAATGCCGGCGCACTCGACCGCCGCCTCGTCCACCAGCGGACGGAACGGCTCCATCAGGTCGTCCGCCAGACAGTAGGCGTCGTAGCGGTTGTGGTGGTGTACGCCGAGCGACGGGTGCAGCCCCGACGCGCAAATTCCGCGCGCCGTCACCGCCCGCAGCACGGCGTAGCCGTAGTTCAGGAACCGATTGGCGTCCTCGGCGTCGCGCCGCCGGCGAAACTCCGGATTGTCGAACAGCAGCGGCCAGTAGCGCTGCGCCGCCTGGGCTTCGACGTTCTCCGGGTCTCCCGATTTCACGCGAGGGACCATCGCCCGCAGGCCGCCGTCGATTTGGCGCAAGGCCTCAAGCGTCGCCGCCTGGGCCGCGATCTTGCGGCGGACGATCTGCTGCCAGATGCGTTTCTTCGTCGGCAGGCCGGCCCCGGCCTGGGCCGCGAATCGTTCCGCCTGCGTGGAATGTCCGGCGATCGGCAAGAGCATGCCCGTCGGCAGATGATCGCGATCGCAGACGACCGTCGCCGCCCCGTGCCGCAACAGGCCAGCCAGCGCGCCGGCCGAGCACGTCACCTGAGAGTGCCCCAGCACCACCACGGCGATATCGGCGAGCGGAACCCGTATTTCCGAACCCCAAGCGCCAGCGCGCGGGGCCAACTCCCCCTCTCCCGGTACTCCGGGAGAGGGTTGGGGTGAGGGCGCATTTTCCGTACCCCCGTCCCCGCGCCGCTCAATCACCAACTGCTCATTCTCCAGCCGCAAGTACGCCGCACCGCCGGAAAAATCGAGAATCCGGTTAGTCATTCGCGGGGACCACTTCGCCAAAGTGCGTGACGCACACTTTTCTCGCTTTCATTTCCTGCAATCGCGTAATCGACAATGCGAGGCGACCGCCAGCCTTGCCTGCGACCTTCACATCCGCCGCTTTTCTGGCATCCGCGTGCAACCGCAGTTCACATTGCTTTTCCGAAACGCTGGTCACATAGCAGAGCGACTCCTCGTCCTTTTCATCCACGATCAGCACCGCATCGCCCGGCACAAGCGACATGACGAATTTCGTGTCCGGCCCCCAGTCGCGGCGAACGATCGGCGGATGCCCCGCCGCATCGCGCAGGCGGTAGGCTTCCAGCAGCGTAACCGGGCGCGCTTCCCACTTTACAACGCCCCGGCGTCCCTTCACTTCGACGATGACGACGTGGTGGTTTGCGCCGGGTTTGACGTAGCGTTGCGAACCGCCGCTGCCGACCGTCGCGACGGTCAGCAATTCCCGAACGCGGACGCGCCGAATCGGGATCTTGCGACCATCCCGAGCCGAAAGGACCGGCGGGTCGTTCTCAAGATTTTTCGCGTCGCCGTCGACCTCGGCGAGTTTGTCGCGAACCGCGCGGCGGACTGCATCGTCCACGATCGCTTCCACGGCCTTGTCCGATGTCAGACTCGTCACCGCACGCCGCAGATGGTGCTCGGTCACCTCCTGTCCGACCGTTTCGGCGTCTTGGCGCGGACGACCATAGTTCGTTTCAAGATGAAGCGGGCCGCGCACCCGCCGATTCACCCGCCGCGAAACGACGACATCCAGGATCTTCCGCTTCGCCTCATCGAAGAACCCATCCCAGGGCGGTTGGATTTTCCGAAAACGCCGGCGGCGCTCGATTTCCGGGTTCTCCGCCGCGTCCGCCAGCATTTTCACGGTCTTCGGACCGGCCAGCGCGATGCAGAGCGCATCGACGGCGTGGTGGCGATGGTCCTGGCGGTTCTTTTCGCCCTTGAGTCCGAGCACTGCGTTGAGACCCCACTCGGCCCGCAGGAACGCCGTCACGCCGCCCGCGCTGACCTGGATTCGCCGGCGGCCGTCGGCGTCATCGCGCCCGCCGAAGAGGCAGCCAAGATATTCCGCCGCGAGCTTGGAGGCGTAGCGCGTGTCGTTGAGCTGGCGCTGGGTGAAGTCGGCGTAGATCTCCTCGAATCGCGTCTCATCCATGCGGAATTTGCGGAGCTTGCCCTCGGCGTAGGCGCCGTGGAACCGCTTCACGCGACCCAGCATTTCGTTCCAACGCTGCTCATCGGCGGAATACGCCTCGAAAGGGGTCCTGTTTCGCTTGACCCGCCGGTTTTCCTCGTGAAAACAGAGCGTCTTGTTGGCGAAGGAATCGTCCAGCGAGCGGCTCAACGGGATGATGTGCTCGACGTCGAATTCCGGGTTCGTCCCGAAGAGCGCCTGAAAGGCGATCGGATTCCCCGTGTACGGACAGTGACCGCCGCACTCGTCCCAAAGCAGACCTTTCTCGATATCCGCGGCGGAAGGGTTGGAAATGCCGGCCTCGCGCTCGAGCCGCGTGATGATCTTCTGACGTTCGCTCTGCCGCTCGCGCATTCGTTTGGAAAGTTGCTCGCGGATTTTGCGGGGATTCCGCAGGTCGCGAGCGAGCTCGAGATGAATCGTGTCGGGCTTGCCGTAGCGGCCGATGATCGAGTTGACGACTTTGCGAAGCTCTGTGAGGGCGCGACAGACGGCCGGATTTCGCAGGTCTTTGACCGCGTGAAGTACGGGCGGCAGCTTCGAGAACAAGGCCGTCGCAACTTGTCGATCCGGAAATAACTCCCTGTCATCACGCGCGGTCGTGTAATGCGTACCGTCACGCATGCGATCGACCAGCTTTTGGAGGGCGGCTGCGCAATGCCGTGCGCGATCCTGCTCGAGCGAAATATCAGCGAGTTTCGCCGCCCGCTCCTCGTCCAAACCCCATCGCCCCCTGGCCCTGCGTTCTAAGGCTTTGGGATCTTCAATCGACAGAAGATCCTCGACGACGGCGTCGCGGTGTTGCTCGGACATGGACTCCCATCGATCGTCGAACACTTTTCGCAACTTCGATTCGGTGCGGTTTCCCGGCAACTTTTTCTCGTCGCCGCGCTCCAGGTTGAAACGTGTTCCACGCGGCAGCTTCAACAAACGGCGAATCTTGTCAAATGTAAGGTCGCCTTCGTTCCGTAGTTCACCGACCGCTGCCTCGCGCTCTTCGGCGGAAAGCGGGCGAAGTTCTCCATCGGGAAGCTCAATCTCCAAATCGTTGATTTTCTGCAAGAGCCGGAATTCCTGCGCGATTCGCAGCCCGAGCGGCGCGCGCTTGCGCCCTGGAATCAAATCGCATTCGCCGATCAACTCGGACTGGCTCTTCAGCGGCCGCTGGAAGAACAACGCCTTCGACAGGGATTTCTGAACATCCGGGTTCAACGTCAACTGATGCGCCGCCTGGGATTCAATGATCTTCGCGAACTCGGTTGTGAACATGTCCCGGTGCGTGTGCCGCCGCCTCACGCGCTGCTGCCGCGGCTCCAGTCGCGACAGGAACTCCCCGATCGTCCGAGCGCCCGTCGCGCGCACCTCGTCGTACAGCGCCCCGATTTCCTGCTTGATTTCTCCCGGTTTCTCGTCCGCTTTCGGCTGCGACTTGCGGCTGCTGCGGAACCCCCGCCGCTGCGCCAGGTGGTACAGCGCCCTCCCCAATTCGTACGGCGTCAGGCGTCGGTCCAGCGCCGCCGCCCGCAGTCGATACGGCAGCATCACGCGCTCGCCGTCCGTCGTCTCGGGACTGCACCACTGCGCCGCCAGCTCCGCGTCCAGCCTCAGAAAATACTGGTGGATTGCTTCCGGCGTGGAAATGTCGCCCGGCGGCAACAAGCCCGCGCCCTGCAAAATGCGCAGTACTTTCAGCCGCCGCCGCTGCCGCCGCCAGAATTGCCGACGGACCTGCCGTGCTTGCCGCCTTGCTGCCCCGCGCGACTCATCGCGTCCGCCCTCGATGTCGCCATCCACACCCGCATCGAACGTATGAACGCCGCACGCCGCGATCGACGCGGGTTCGCCGTTCCTGAGCAGCACGACTTGCCAACCGAGCGATTTCGCCCCGAGGTCGAGCCCGAGACGATAGCTAACCTCAACTGCGCCTGAGGGCATTTGTTCCCCTTGACACGTGCACCGAGGGAAATGTAAATTGAACCCCAGTGTATCAGAGCGACGTTTGCCGACAACTCACAGTAAGTGAATGTGAGTCCTAAAGGCTTACGTTCGCGCAGGGTATTGGGTGAAAGCCCGTAGCCCGAACGCCTCCCAGTGGGGCGTTCTTTTTTTGGCCAAACCGGCTAACGCCGCGCCACACCGTGCGAGGGTGCTTTTCCGTGTACGCTACTTGCGTTTCAGCCGAAGCGCTTCCGAACAGCGCTGTTTCACGTGAAACGCCGTTGTACACGGACCGATAGCAGGGGAGCACCTGAGCATGTCGCCTACCGATTCCGACGCCATCCTGGCCTTGGGCAAAGAGCCGATTTCCGCGGCGGCGCCAGCGGGGGAAACCGCCCGGTATGACGAGGCGTTTCTCGCGCTTCAGGGGCAGATGGACCGCATCGGTTCGCTGAGCGGGCTGGAGGTCGAATGGAAGCAAGTTGTCGAACTGGCGAGCGGCCTGCTCAAGACGCGCTCCAAAGACCTGCTGATCATGACGTATCTCACGCTCGGGCTTCTTGAGACCGGTGGCTTCGGCGGACTGGCGGCGGGGCTGGCGGCGTATCGTGAGTTGATCGCGGCGTATTGGGAAAGCTGTTTTCCGAAGGCCAAACCGCCGCAGGGCCGCATCAACGCGATTCAATACCTCGCGGAAAAAGTACTGGCCCAGATCGAGCCGCAGGACGGCCGCGGAAAACGGACTCCCACCGGCGGCGAGCGCGCCGCGGTCCACGCCGCCGCCGACGCGATGATCGCACTCGATCAGGCGATTTCCACCGCGTATGCGGGACAAGCCGATTCGCCGAACGTGGCGCCGCTGGTTCGTGCGATGAAGTCGCTGCGCGAACGCGTCGGGCCGCTCAATGCTCCGGCTGCCGAAACGCTCGAAGGCCAGGCCGCGCCGGGATCCGGCGGAACATCGGCGGCGCCCGCGGCGATGGCCGGCGGCGCGCCTGCCGCAATTCCTGAGGTTTTCCGCACCGCCACGCAAGCGCTCCAGGCGGTGAAGTCCGTCGCGCGATTCCTGCTGTCGCAGGATGACAAGGATCCGACCGGCTACCGGCTCGCGCGGATCGCGGCCTTCGGCCCTTTGACCGAAGCGCCGAAAGATCGGCTGTTGCCCGGACCGACGCCGCAACGACGGCAGTTTTTCGACAACCTCGCGGGCAGCGGCGATTGGAAACAACTGGCGGCGGAGGCGGAAGGGCAATTCGTGACGACGCCGCTCTGGCTGGACATGCAGCGCTACGTGGCGCTCGGGCTCAAGGGGCTTGGGGCGGCGCACACGGCGGCGCACGACGCGGTCTTGCTCGATGCCGTCGCCCTTCAGCGGCGGCTTCCCGGGCTGTTCGAACTTTCGTTCAAGGACGGGACGCCCTTCGCCGATGGCGGCACGCGGAGCTGGCTCACTCAGGCTGCGGCGGCGTTTGGCGGAGGTGGTTCGTCCGCCGGGCCGGCGGCGGACAGCGACGATTCGGTCGCAAAGGCGACGGCGGAGGCGCGCAAGCTGCTCGCGGAAGCGAAGACCGGAGAGGCGGTCGAACGGCTTTCCTCGGCGATCGACGCGGCCCGCGGGCGGCGCGAGCGCTATCGAGCGCAGCTCGCGCTGTCGGGCCTGTGTCTCGACATGGGGCGGCTCTCGCTCGGCGCGTCCTTGCTCGAGGGGCTGGAGTCGGTCATCGACGCGTACAAGCTTGAAGAATGGGAGCCGGAACTCGCGGCGGAGACGTTGTATGATCTCTACGAATGCATGAGCAAATCGAACCCCAAGCCGACGCCGGAGCAGCATCAGCGCTTGCACGCCATCTTCGCCCGTGTCGCGCGGCTCGATCCGAAGGCGGCGATGAAGCTGGAAGCGGCGAAGAAGCCTGGATGAGAGTAGGCACGAAGGCACGAAGGCACGGAGGCACGCAGGGGAACGCCGCGCCCGATGCGCTGACGCTTGCGGTGGCGAGGATGCGTCCTCACCCCAGCTCTGTCCCGGAGTACCGGGAGAGGGGGGCGAATTGCGTTGCGGCTTCGTCGGACTCGGCGGTCCGACGCTATGGGTTTCGCGCGCTGTTGCTGTGGATCGCGATCGTCGCCGCGGGTTGCGAGCGGCCCGGACCTGCGAGCACACAACCCGCCGCGAGCGACAGAACGGCGGAGCAGCGGCGCGTGGTAGAACGTTTGATCGTCGCTCATCGCGAGCGAGGGTATCGAGAGATTGAGCAGCTTTGCGTGCGGGAGAAGGCGGCGGACGTGATCGCCACCCTGACCGCGTTCGACGAATTTCTCGATACGAACCAGATGCTGTGCGATTTCGTGCGAAATGAAATCGGCAGCGGCACGGCCCGCATCATCGATCAATCGGAGTTGGCCTCGAATCTCGAGATCTTCAGCCGGTTCGTCGAGATCGTGGACATCCAGGTCGAAGGCGAGACCTCGACCGTCGCTTTCACGGTTGACGGCCGGCTGCCGGCCCGAAAGGCTCAATTGGTGCGCGTTGACGGCGTCTGGCGCTACGATCCGGGCGGCGGCTACGATCCGCGCATCCCGGCGGCGTTTCGGCGAATGAGCGAGGGCCTGCGGCTCGTCCATGAGGATCTGCGTTCCGGGCGAGTGCCGCTTTCGGAATTACGGGATGATCCCAATCGGCTGATCGAGGATGTGCGGCTGCGCATGACGCCAGGGGCGCAGATGATCCCGCCGCCGACGTCGGCGCCGTCGCCGTAGGCGGACGACAGATCCAGGGAATGCCCGGAATTCGGGAAGTGGTTCGCGCGTGCGCATGGGTCCGCTATAATCGAATCAGGCATTTTTCGAGAGATGGTGTGCGCTCCGATTGTGGAGGTAAGGCCGTGGTCCGAACTTTCTTGATTTCGGCGATTGCGATGGCGGTGCTCTGCGGGACTGCGTTCGGTCAGCAGCAAAACGAGAAGGGCGCGAAGGTCGGCCAAGTTGCGCCGGACATCGAAGCGAAGGACTGGATCCTGGCAGCTCCCGGCGACGAGGTTCCCTCGCTTGTGCGGTTGCGCGGCCTGGTCGTCGTGCTGGTGTTTTGGGTGTCGTGGCACGACGGCGCCGAGGTTCTCCTGCCCTACGTGAACATGTACGCCAACAACCCGAGGGTCGGCACGACCGGGGGCATTTTCACGATCGGCGTGACCGACGCGGACTATGCGACGACGGAGCCGCTCGTGCGAAAGAAGCAGCTCTTTTTTCCCGTTGCGACCGGGGTGAAGAAAGCCGCGGAGGACTACGGTTTCGACTCGAACTGGGGCGTGGTCGTCATCGATACCGAGGGCAAAATCGCCTACAAGGGGCAGCCGCAGGACATGGATGCCTGGCTTAGCCAGGTCGTGGATCAACTGAAGAAATCTCCGCCGTGGCGCACGCATCCCACGGAGGCACGCAAGGTGGTCCGCCTCCTGGGGGATGCGCGCGACGCGATCAAGGGCGAAAAGTACGCCACCGCGGCGACGGCCGCGAAGGAGGCGCTGGAGCGCTCGGTATCGGGCGACCGGCTGCGCAGCGAAGCGATGGCGATGATCGATCTTCTGGATCTGATCGGGTACGAGCGTCTCAGCAAGGTGAACGCGGCGGTCGACGCGGAAGAGTACGTACGAGCCGCCGAGATTTGCCGGCAGGTGGAGCGCCGCTTCCGCGGCTTGGACGTCTACCTGGACGCCAAACGCCGGGCGGAAGCGCTGTCGAAGGAAAACGACAAATTCAAGCTGCAATGGGACCAGTATACGGACGAGAGCAAGGCGTTCGCGATGTACACGGACGCTCGAGAGGCGGTCAAACAGAAGCGCGTCGGCGAAGCCTGGGAGCTGTTGAGCAGAATCGTCAATAACTACCCCAACACCGAAATGGCCGAGCACGCCCAGCAGATGATCGACCGCATGATGAAGGACCCGGTCGTCTGGGGCCACGTCACGGACTTCCAGGCAAAGGGGGCGCGCGACTTCCTTGCGCAGGCCAAGAACCTGAAGGACGCCGGCCGCTGCAAGGAAGCCAAGGCGCTCTACGAGCGCGTCATGAAGGAATACAACAATTCCATCTACGCAGAGGAAGCCAAGAACGAGATTGCGAAGCTGCCCTGCTGACCGCGGCCGCACGCTTGCGCGTTCGTAGCGTCGGACCGCCGAGTCCGCCGACGAACAGTCCGCGAAAACCACGTCGGACTCGGAGTTCCGACGCTACAATCCGATGCCGAGGATTTTGCGCCGCTCTTTTGGAGCGAACCGCGCCGGACAGCCGGTGATTTCAGGACCGACAACCTATCCCGCGATCAGCACCAGGAATGTCCAGCAAAGATCCATACGAGATTCTCGGCGTAAAGAAGGGCGCGTCCGCGGACGACATCAAGCGAGCCTACCGACGGCTGGTGAAGGAATATCACCCCGACCATAACCCCGGGAACAGGAACGCCGAGCGGCGATTCAAGGAAGTGCAGGCCGCCTGGGAAGTGCTCGGCGATCCGAAACGCCGGGCGGAGTATGACCGGTACGGTGCCGGCGGTCCGCCGCCGAATTTCCAGTCCTGGTCCGGTCGCGGCGCGTCGCCGTTCGGACAGGGCCAGGTCGATTTCGGCAACCTTGGCGATCTAAGCGGCATCTTCGAGCAGTTCTTCCGTCGGCCCGCCGGACGCGGCGGTCGGCGGCGCGCGGCCGGCGCCGAAGCCGCCGTCGGCGAGAATATCGAGCATTCGGTCACGATTTCATTCGAAGAAGCTGCCCGGGGTTCGTCCCGCGAGGTGGTCTTGAACGACGCCGACGGCGGCGTTGAGAAACTCTCCGTGAAGCTCCCGGCGGGAATTTCGGATGGCCAGGCCGTCCGGGTACGCGGCCGCGGACAGGTCGGTCCGGGAGGGCGTGGCGACCTGCTGATCCGGGCCCGAATTCAGCCGCACCCGTACTTCCGCCGCGACGGGCTCGATATTCTGCTGGACCTGCCACTGACCGTTCCGGAGGCGGTTCTCGGCGCCCGCGTGGACATTCCCACGCTCGACGGCCCGACCCGCTTGACGGTGCCCCCCGGAGCTTCGAGCGGCGTGCGGCTGCGCCTGCGTGGGAAGGGGATTCACGATTCCCGGACGGGTGAAACCGGCGACTTGAACGCGATCGTGAAGATTGTCCTACCGCGAGAGGCGTCCGCCCGGCTACGATCCCTGATAGAGGAAGCGACCGCCGAGTTCGGGCTGGGCCACTTGAGGTCAGGTTTTTGAACGAACGCCCACGATCCAGCCGCCTGGCGGCGGTCTTCGTCACGCTCGGGCTGGCGCTGGCCGTCGGCGGCATCGCGTTCAACATCTGGATGCTGCGCGTGCAGGAACTGCCGCCGCTGACGAAGGCCCTGACGCCGGAGCGCGGTCCGTCGCTCATTCGGGCGATGTCGTCGTCGCTGGTGGGCGTGTTCGTGCTCGTGATGGCGTTTGTGCTCGGCTCGTTCGTGATGGTGCGCATCGGGCGGTACTTTCTTGATCGAACGCCGCCGCTGCCGCCCACCGCGCATGTCGACGTGTGGAGTTCGTACCGGCTGACCGAGGCGGAGATCGAGGCGGCGACGTGCGATGAAGACGACGACCGGACCGACGAGGAGTCGGACGACGAATCGGAATCGCCGCCGGACGGGCCTCCTCCGCAAGCCTGATTCGGGACGCCGAATCGCCACCGCGACGATCCTCTCCCCGGGCATCGATGCGCGGGCGTCTTCGCGGCGGACGTGCGTTGGCTGATTCCTTCAGGCGGCCGCGGCCAGACGCAGCCGTGGAATCGGCGTTACGCCGGCGGCAAGCCCAGCGCGCGGCGACGCCTGGGGGCAACCGGCCGCTGCCCGGCTGCGGTTGCAAACCGCGCTGCGGCCGCTATGGCAGCCGCGGAAGGCCAGAAGAGGATAATCATGCTAATCCCATTTTCCGGCCCCCTTTTTCCCATCGTCAGACTCCGTCCAGCACGAGCCCAAACTGATTCGACGCAAGCGACAATCGTTCCTGCAATTCGCGTGCGTCGGTCTCCGGTAGATCCACGATGCCCGCCGCGTGCGAGCCGGCGGCGGTGTGGATCGCCACGCTGGCCAGCCGCATTCGTCGCTGAAACGGCGATTGCACCAGTTCGATCCATTGGATTTTGGTCTGCGGGATGATCCAGGTCCGGCGGGTCAGGATGCCGTCGCGGGCAAGAACGAAATCGCCGTGCTCGGCATATGCCAACGCCCGGTACCGCGCCCATGCCGCCAGCCCAGCGAGCACAAGACCCAGCGCCACGGTCCAAGCGCTTTCCCAACCGAATGCATGGACGATCGGCGCGGAAAGCAGCAGTGCCAGAAACGAATAGCGAATGAAACCGCGGCGAATCGTCAGGCGGCTGACGGGCAGCCAGCGCAGCCCTTCCATTCGCAGCGTCGGGAACACATGTCGGACGAGAACCGGCAACTCCTGCACACGAATCAGCGGACAAAGCGGCGTCGATTCGCCCGCCGCCTGCTCCAGCGCCGACCCGGCGGATTCGACCCGCGCAGCGACAAACCCGAGCCGCCGACGAAGCCATGCGGCGTCAAGGCGAATCGTCTGCACGCGCGTTGTGGGGACGAGCTTCTCGACGTGCGTCAGCGAGCCGTAACGCACCCGAAGCCGCCGGTCATCGCGCCGCAGTTGAAAGCCGTAATAGTTCACAAACGTGATCGCGATCGACGCGAGCCAGCCGACCAGCATCAGCAGCAAGGCGCCGCCGATCACGAGCAATACCAGCAGCGTCTGGCGGCCTTTCGCCGCATCGAACCACTCGACGGCGTGCGCACGCAGGTATCGTTCGGCCACTTCCTGAAAGGTGTATGCCAACCCGGCGATACCTGCGATGATTACGCCGAGGCGGTTCTCGGTAGCGCCGGCGAATAGCAAGTCGCCGGGCTTCGCGGACCACAGAACTTCGCCGGATTCTCCCGCGCGAGCAGCGCTGGCGGCGCCTGCCGGCGCACGTTCGGAAATCGCGGCTGCGGCGGACGTCGACTCGGAAATGGTCGCGGTCGCGGTTTCAGCTGCCTCGCCGGCGGCGGCGCGCTGCATTAAGTCCGCTTTGAGAACCTCGGCGTCTGCGGTCGAAAGCGCCGAGAGTTTGGCTTCCGCCGTCGCGCCGCCGGCCGTCTCGACGTCCAGGTCCACCAGGCCCAGCACGCGGTGCAAGAGAGTTCGTTTCAGCGCCACGTTCTGAATGCGGTTAAGTGGAATCGTCCGATTCTGTCGGAAAATCAGGCCGGAGCGGACGATCAGGTGCTGATTCTGTACACCGAAGCGCAACGTCAGGTAGCGAAACACCGAGCCGACGGCCGAGAAGACGGCAACGCCGGCGATGATGTAGTCGTACGTGTCAGTATTTGCGGAGCCGCCGAAAAAACGCAGCGCCAGCGCCACGGCGAAAACATATGCCAGCGAACCCAGGCGGCGCAACAGCTCAATGAGCATGCTGGCCGGATGCAGTCGGCGAAGGTTTTGATCCATCACTTGGCTCCAGTTTGAGCAAGAGCACGCGCAACCGCTCCGCTTCCTCGGGCGCGACGCCGGGGATCCGGATGACGGCGGTAATGTTGCCCGCAGTAAACAGGCTGACATTGGCGAGACCAAAGGACCGATCGATCGGCCCGGAGTCGATGTCCACGTGTTGAATGCGCAATCGTGGAATGGTGCGGCGCGTTCGCCAGAATACGCCGAAATTGGCGATTACGTCGTGCTCGCGTACGGCGTAGCGCCAAGCCGCATAGCGCCAACCGGTGAATTGCACGGCTGACCAGACGAACGCCAGTGCGATGAGCCCAAAAACCGCGGCGACGACATAGATCGATCGCGCGCCACTCGTGACTGCCAGCACGATGAGCACGATCGCGAAGGCCGCGAAAGCCCCAGCGGCGATCCACGCACCGATTCGCCACACGCGGCGTACATTGGAGTGAAGGGTTCGCAGCGCCACGGGGGCTTCAGGCACCGCAT
>JACRLV010000078.1:10022-14580 GCA_016235145.1 Planctomycetota bacterium | reverse complement strand
TTCGCCGAACGCCAAATCCGGCCGGCGGTCGTCCTGCGCAAAAACAGCCAGTCCAACCGCTCCGACCGCGGCGCCACGACCCAGGCGGTGCTGATGAGCGTCTACCGCACCCTCAAACTCCGCGGCCACGACCCGCTCCAAACCCTCGAAACCGCCCTGCGAACCTATGTCCAAACCGGCACCCTCCCGCCGCTACCCAATACAATCACCGCAAACGGCTGAACTCTTACGAACACGATCTTCCTCTTCCCAAAACTCCCAAAAAACCGAAACGGAAGCCTGGGTCGTGAAATGACGGCACCGCGCGGCTATTGCCCATTCTGCGATTATCCAATGAACGCCGGCATTTGCCCGGAGTGCGGCAATGAAGTGCGCGAGGGGATGTTGCGACGAATACCGTATTCGGCCGCGGTGCGATCGTTCTATCGGAAGGGTGCAGTGTTAACGGGGTTCGTGATCGTCATCGCGACGATCATCGCGGTTGTACGTTCGCAATACTGGATTCGGTGGTTGCCGTCGCAATGGTTGGTTGATTACGTGGTTGCGAAGTCGAACCACATCGATGAAGGCGAGTTTTCCATTCAGTATGATACGAACGACAAACTGTGCCGACGATTGAAGGAACTCTGCAGGCGCTGGAGGAACGGACTATTGGAGCCTGAGATCTGGAAGCAGATGTGTCAGATCGGCGTACGTGCGCAAGGGGCGTGTTTTGTTCGGCTGGAAGACAGTGTGAAAGTGGCGGTACGGATGAATTATCTCTTGTCCTATCTTTCGGGCGATTCAGGATGGCGTTGCGAGTTCAAGGACATTTACGTGTCTGCGGCTGATGGGTCTAGACATGATATTCGGAATCGAGGCATAGAGGAGTCCGGCGGCCTCGCGAGGTCGTTTAGCATGGTGTGCGATGTCCCGCCTGGCTTGAATCCCGAGAAGGTCGGATTCGAATTCGTGACAATCGACCTCGCCACTCGCGCCCGGCACGACTGGAGCTTTGAACTGCCGATCGAACCCGCAAAGTAGTGACGTGTACGCACCAACTGTAGCGCGACGCTGGTTGTGCGTAGCGGCCATCAGCGGCTCGCCGACGATCTCGAAGTACGACTACGCCGACCCGGCCCAGCCGCCGGCGTACGGCAACGACGCGCTCGGCCGGCGGACTTCGTGCGTGCGGACCGGGGCGGCGTTTGACGGGCAGAATGGGGCCGCCAGCGGGGCGCATTTGATTCGCGGGTGGGGACACCCACGCCACCCATCGCCAACGCCCGCAACGAGCTGACCGGCTCGGCCCGCTACACCGGCACGGGCGCGGGCTCGCCCGGCGGCGGGACGGCCAGCCACGCCGCGGAGCTCAGGCAGTCTTCGACGTTCCGGCCTGAATCTGCTGGTGGATCACGTGCAGCAGACTGGCGCGGTCGATCGGCTTCGTGGCGTATTCGTCGCAGCCGGCCTCCATGCACCGCTCGCGGTCGCCGGGCATCGCGTGCGCGGTGAGGGCGATGATCGGGCGCTGAAAGCCGGCGGCGCGCAGGGCCTTGGCGGCGCTGTACCCGTCCATGACCGGCATCTGCATGTCCATCAGAATGAGGTGGAAGGAGTTTGCCACGTCCAGGGCGGCCTCGACGGCTTTCTGCCCGTTGTCGACGATCGTGACGTCGTAACCCGCCTTGCGCAGGACGAACCCGATCAGCCGCTGGTTGTCCGGGCCGTCTTCGGCGAGCAACAGGGCCCCGGAAGCGGTCGCGGGCGGCGGTGCAGCGATTGGTTGCGCCGGCTCCGGCGTCCGCGTGGGCGAATACGTAACCAGGCGCGCCTGCGGCTCCGGCCGAACCGACATTCGCAGACGGAAGCAACTGCCGACGTTCAGCGTGCTCTCGACCTCGATATCTCCACCGAGCATCCGCGCGAGCCGCCGGCTGATCGCCAGACCCAGCCCCGTTCCGCCGAAGCCGCGGGTTACGGATGTGTCGGCCTGCGTGAACGCCTCGAAGAGCCGAGCCTGCATTGCGTCCGAAATGCCGATGCCGGTATCGATGACGTCGAAGCGGAGCGTTCCGTTTTGCGCGTCCCCTGGCCGCGGCGGATCGTAGCGGACCTCCACCCGAACGTAGCCTGTTTCGGTGAACTTGATCGCGTTTCCCAACAGGTTGATCAGGATCTGCCGCAGGCGAGTCGAGTCGCTCGAAATCGTCTCCGGGTACGGGCCGATGAACGCAATCTGGAGGTCGATCTTCTTGGCATCCGCTCGGACTTGCATCAACGCGACGGCGTCGTTGACCAGTGTGGCGACATTGACCGGCGTGATGTGCGCCACCATGCGCCCGGCTTCGACCTTGGAAAGGTCGAGGATGTCGTTAATAAGTTCCAGCAGGTGCTGGCCTTGGCGCTGGATCGTCCGCACCGCCTCGGTTCGCCGCTCGTCGCCCAGATCCGGCTCTGCGAGCAGCTCGGAAAAACCGAGGATCGCCGTCATGGGGGTGCGGATTTCGTGGCTCATGTTGGCCAGAAAGTCGGACTTGGCCCGGCTGGCCTGCTCCGCACGGGTGACTGCCTCCTGCAACGCGGCGGAGCGGCGCTGCACCTCGCCTTCCAGCTCATCGATGTAGCGGCGCTTGGCCATCATCGCTTCTTCGCGCTCCTGGAGCACCGCGGTGACCGTGTCGGAGTGAGCTCGCCGCATGGACTGCTGCTCGAGCTCGAGCTGTCGTACGCGGGCTGAATCCGTTGCGGAAGCTCGGGCGGCGTGGATGATCCGTGCGGCGAGCGCCGCGTAGGGGCGGAGCTGTTCAATCTGTTCCGTCGTCAGGTCGGTCATCCGAGCGTCCCGGTCCAGAATGAATCCGACGGTCTCGCCGAGGTCGCTGACCGGGCGCAAGGCGACCGCACGAAGACGTTGGTTGGCGCCGTGGCCGGTGCTCAGCCGCGCGACTCCGTCGCTGAATTCCTGGACGAGCAGCGGCGCGAGCTGCCGCATTTCGGTGACCGCCGCATCGCCCGCTGGATCAGCAGCCAGCAGGTCGCCGCTGCTGGAAGCGACGAACGCGCCGGCGCAACATGCTTCCGGAAAGTTCAGGCGCGCGAGCTCCAGCCCGCCGGCGTCTTCGAGTAAAGGCGCGTGCGTAGAGAACAGCCCGTCAAGTCCCGACAGCAGTTCGTTCACGTCAGATCTCGAAAAGTTCCCCGTTCTCCCTGATCTCGCGGTCGAGATCGGTAGCGAGCACGACCACATCCTCCCTTCCAAAGCCCAGAGCCTGAAACGCTTCGATGCCGGCGCGGGTCAAACGCATCCCGATCGACGTGCAACCCTTAAGCGTGCAGACGACGTTGGCAATCTCGACGCAGCGCACGATCGTTGCGTAGGTCCCGCGGTAGCGCATCGAATCGTGGTGATAGCGAATCGCCGCACGCGCCGATTCCGGGAAGCGCCAAGCCTCCGCAACGCGATCACCGAGCATGCAATGATCGAATCCCAGGACTGTCCGCTCGATTTCACAGAGCGTCTTTTGCGGATCGAGCGCGTTCTCGAGCATGTAGCGAAAGTTGTCGTGGACATGCTGGTCCGCGAGGACGATTCCGATGTCGTGCAGCAGGCCCGCCAGGAATGCGTCCTCGAACGCCGCTTCGCCGCAACGTCTGGCTACCAGCCGCGCACAGACCCCGACCGACACCAGGTGCTTCCACAGCCCGCGCCGCGAGTAGGTGTTGATGGCGGCGTCGTTTCGGAAGATCTCGCTGACGCTGGCCGTCATCGCAAGGTTGCGAATCTGGCTGAAGCCCAGGTAGCTGATCGCCTGGTGCAGATTCGTGACCGCGTTGCGCAGCCCATACGCCGCCGAATTCACCATCCGGACCACACGCGCGCTAAGCGCGGGATCGCCTTCCACGACAGCCTTCAGATCAGCGGCCCCGGCTTCCGGGTTCTGGGCGACCTCCATGACGCGCAGCGCGACCTGCGGCAAAGTCGAAATGTCCGTGACGCGGCGCGCGGCTGCGTCCAGCGAAATTGCGGGCGGCGGGGCGGCAATCGTGACACTAGCCTGCTTGGGCATGCAGCGACGCTCTCGAAAGTTAACGCTCTCACCCGGTCCGCCGAAACCCCTCCGACGAATCCACTGGCGACGCATACTTGGTATCGACCGGGCCTGAACCCGTCTTCCGTTCTTTTTTCGACGCCCCCGGGCGATCGTCGAATTGAAATCGCGCGTCCGGGAACGCGCAAGATTTGCGGGCGCGTAGAATGTCCCCCCAGGGTGGCGAGTCTGAAACAGACCGGGGAGCGAACCGTGGTTCTGACACTTGACGATCTGGCGAGCGATTGGCTGAGTCCCGCGAACGAAGAGCACTTCAGCCTTCCGGCTATCGCCAATTGTCGCGGGATAGTCCAGGCTGCCTGGGATGTTGCGGGAATACAGAATTGGATTTTCGCTCCTTGCGGCATGAACACACCTGCCGCCCTGCTTTTCGTACACGAAAACGGGCGCTGGCGGCGGCTTTGCAGCGAGCGCGTTTCATACCGGTGGAAAGCGTATGAGATCGGGCGGCGCGGCGGCGGCGTCGA
>JACRLV010000078.1:0-10003 GCA_016235145.1 Planctomycetota bacterium | reverse complement strand
TCTGGTCAGTCAGCCCAACGGAGTCATGCAACGGCTGCGATTCTCCATCGCCGGGAGGATGGCGATTGTATTTCGCGGGTTGCCGCGGGTCTGGCGGTTCACGGATTACTGGAATTTGCCGCCCGAGGACGTGCCGCAATTCAATCTGCGTCGCGCCGAAGGTGGATTTGTGCTTGACGACTGCAAGACTTTTGGAAGAGCACGAGTCTGCGCCCCCGGCCGCCTTCAGGTGTACACGAGCCTTCAGCAGTGGCTGGATGGAGCGTCGCCCGCGCCGTCGACCGGCCGCGTCGGCGTCGCGGAGTTTGATGTCAACGCCGGTGATGAAATCGCCTGGCATGGGGTCATTGGAACCGATGAAACGCTCGACGTGATTCCAGACGATCAACGCCCAGGTGTTTGGGAGCGCGCTCGGACTGACTGGGAAGCGACCTGGCAGGCCGCGTTCACGCCGAACAACCCGCATTTTTCCGGATCCCTGCCGACCTATCAGCACGCCGTTGCGCCGCACTTGCGCGATGGTCCGTCGCTCGAACGCCTGTACTGCATGAGCATCCTCACGTTGCTCATGACGCGCCGGTTCATTCCGCCTCCGAATCCGAGGACGCTGATCGCCACAGGGGGACAGTGCATCTGGACGCCGCCCGAAGCTCATGGAAGCGGCGAAAACAACCTGCCGCCTGAGCGGCTGAGCCGGGCGTACGTTTGGGGCGGGCCGGAAGGCGCGCCGACGACGAGCTTTCTCTGGGAGGTCGAGTTTCAGGCGCCCCTTTTGGCGCGACTTGATCCAGGCGTGCTGCGGGCACAGCTTGAGGCGATGATGCGCGTGGATTTGCACCGGCATTGGGGCATTGAGACCGTGACCGGGGCCGGCGCGGGCATGGGTTACGGCGTGAACCCCGGCGCGTTTCTCTCGTGCGCTGGCGACTACGTCCGGCTCACGGGCGATCGCGATTGGGCGCTTCAACATCTGCCCTATCTGAAAAGCTGCCTGCGGCCGGAACTCACGGACTACGGCGATTGCCAGAACATCCTGGAGTGCGTGAGCACGTATGAACACACGATCGCCGCATTCAACGCGCTCGCGGTGCAGGGGTTGCGATTCGTCGCGGAGCTGACCGGCCAACGCGAGCTGTCATCGAAAGCAGATGCATTGGCGGTCCGGGTTCGCGAGCTGTTCGCCGACGGACCCTTTGCCTGTGTTCAGCCCGACGGATCACGACGCATCGTCAAGACGATTCTCGACTTTGTTTACGTCGGGCGGAGCATGACCGCTGATCTTCCGGATTCCGTCAGGCGCCGCATGGTTGATTATTTCGTCCGGGAGCTTCAGACGAAGGACTGGGCGCGGGCCCTGGCGCTGAGCGATCCCGACGCGCTGACGAAGCGGCTGCCGGCGTTTCAGACCTACCGAGCCGATCACCAGGCGACCGGCTCGTACGACGGCTGGCCGGCGCGGGCGGCGGGGGTGTTGCTGCGATTCGGAGCAAGGAAAGAGGCGATCCGGTGGCTGGCGGGAATTCAGGAGCTGACGCGCGAGGGGCCTTTTGGTCAGGCACATTTCATCCATGACGACGACGGCGACGCCCTTGGGGCCGGCGACCACGGTTTCCCCAGCCGAACACGCAAAGCCAGCTTCTTCAACGGAAACTGCTATTTCGAATCCGCCGGGTGCGGCTTCGCAACCGCGTTGCTCGAAGATCTCGCCGGCGGATAACGGCTAGTGGTTCGTCAACCATTGACATTCTGGTTGCTGCCCGTGAACGGGTGCGCGTCCGTAATGAGTTCTGTGGGGCCGGCCTCCGGCCTGTCTCTTTGGTAGGGACGATCGCTGCAACCCGCGGGCCTGTTTCCGAAGAGACCGGCCGGAGGCCGGCCCCACATTTCTCCGGGCCGGCGTCCCGTAGTGAATTCGGTGAGCGCCGGTACACGAGAACGGAATCGTGACGGACCACTACTCGGTCGGAAGCACGAAAACGCGTATCTGCTTCTCCTCGATGAGCACGAGGCGGCCCGGCGGCCAGATTACCGTACGCGGAAGAGCGGCCAAGTTCACGGACCACTCCCGCTGCCCCGCCCTGGCTCGATCTTTGGACCATTCTCCCGGACGAAACACCGGCGTTCGCACGAGTTGCAGCATTTCGCCGGTCGGCGATCCGTTGTGTCGCCCCTGAGCTTGCCGCAATCCGAACAGGAACGCAGGTGAGGTTCTGGCGCTGAGGGATCGGCCGTCCTGACCATCCACATAGCTCGCAATCAGCTCGCCGCCATCGCCGTGGTACGCCGCCAGTCGGCCCCGCGCGTCATAGACGCGGATGATTGAACCGTCGATCTCTGCGTGGAGTTGTTGCCAGTCTGCCAGCGACACGTGCCACGCCTGCTCGCCACTGCAAACATCATGAGCCGCCAGCTCCTGCCGAGAATCCAGCGCCAATAACAGCGGGCGCGTGGCGGGCGTCTGATTTGCGGAAAGCACGCCGACGTTTTCCATTTTCAATGGCGATCGAAACTGGAGCCGAGCGCGCTCGACGGATCCATCATGCGAAGCTCTCAACACACGATTGGGCCACACTGCGACGAGGCCGTCGGCCGTCAGTCCGCTCCACGGCGGCCAGGAATCCGCGAGGCGAGTGGTTTGGGGCGTCGGCGCGTCGCTATCCAGGTCGAATCTCGACGCACTCACGCCATCCGCCGTGCGATGCAGGATGACGCACCGCGACCCGAGCACCTTGACCTGTGCGTCGCTGGTTCGCGGCAACTGCGCAGACCACCGCAGCGCACCACCTTCAAAGCGGAGCTCACCGACGCGGCCATCGCTACGGACGATTACAACGCCCTTTTGCGTTACGGCGGCGTCGAGCGCCCGCGAGCGGAATTCCGGGTCGCCCGCCGCCTCTCCCTGTTCCGCTCCGACCAGATCGACTTTCCAGGCGACGGTCTTTTCCGGCTTGGGCGATTGCGTTCCGGTCTCGATCGCCCACGCCGAATGCTCGTCGAACAAGAACGCCCGGCCACGCATTTCGCCGACGAAGCGGGCGGCTGCGGGGATGCGCGGCGGATCATCAAACTCCTTGCGGCCCAGCAGCATCTGAAGCCGATTCAGTTGACCGTCGCGGGTGAGCACCAGAAGCGCGTGCGGCCTCTCCCCGCCCACGGGCACACACCACTCGATTCGGGCCGGCGTCGTCCACGTCCACGCGGGTTCGAGACTCGCCGGTTGCGCCGCCGCGGCCGTGGCAATCCATGCACCCGTCACGATCGCAGCGACAATTCTTCCGGCGGTCGGAGGCTGGCGCCCGGACGAGGGATCGGCTCGCGCCGAACGCAGTTCCTCGCTCGCGCGTCGGGCTCGGGACTCGGACGATCGCGATGATCCAGCGGCGCGTTCCACATGCGACATTTTGCAGCGGCGGTTTGCCTGCGTCGAATGCAGCGATTACAAACCGCTTTTCACGGTAGGCGACACGACCCCCAGCGACACAGCGCCGTTTCGTCGGGACGATCGCCGTACGTACGGGGATAGACATGCGATTGGGCGATCTGGGGCATACGTGCGTCGTCGGCCTGGCGTGGGGCGATGAGGGCAAAGGAAAAGTCGTCGACGTGCTGGTCGAGCATTTTGGCGCGGTCGCGCGTTTTTGCGCCCACCTGGTCTTCCCCTACCACCGAAAGCAGGATGTACTCTCGGAGCAGGCCGCGCTGCCCGGAAACAAGATCGGCACGACCGCCCGAGGCATCGGTCCGTGCTATGCCGACAAGGTCAGTCGGCGCTGGGGCGTGCGCGTGTGCGAGCTCTATTCGCCGGACCGGTTCAGGGCGCGCATCCGCCAGATCGTCGCGCACAAGAACGCCTATCTGAAGGCGCTCTACGACATTCGCGATCCGCTCGATCCCGACGGGATCACGGAAGAGTATCTGAAATTCGCCGCGCAATTGCGTCCGTTTGTGGGAGATACAGTCGGCGAGCTGCATCGTCTGATGAGAAGCGGCAAGCGGGTGCTGTTCGAAGGCGCCCAGGGAAGCCTGTTGGACGTCGACCACGGCACGTATCCGTTTGTCACCAGCTCGAGTGCGGGCGTCGGCGGCGTCGCCAGCGGCGCCGGTGTTCCGCCGGGATCGGTCCGCTCGGTCGTGGGCGTTCTGAAGGCCTACACGACCCGCGTGGGGGCCGGGCCGTTTCCGACCGAGTTGAACGACGAAGTCGGCGAGACGATTCGCCATATCGGAAAGGAATTCGGCACGACCACGGGCCGGCCGCGCCGCTGCGGCTGGTTTGACGCCGTCGCCGCGGGCTATGCCGCCCAGTTCAGCGGCCCGACCCATTTGGCCATCATGCACCTCGATACGCTCGCGAGCTTTGATGAGATCAAGGTTTGCGTCGCATACAAGCATGGGACCAAAACGCTGAACACCTTTCCCGCGGACACGTATGTGCTTCAGGAGGCGGAGCCGGTCTACGAGACGCTTCCCGGCTGGAAGCAGGAAATCGGCCATTGCCGGCGATGGGACGATCTGCCGCGCGAGGCGCAGCAGTACCTTCAATGCCTCAGCCGGCGGCTCGAGACCCCGATCGGAATCGTCGGAGTCGGGCCGGAGCGCGAGCAAGTGATTTTCGTGGATTGATGCCACGATCGGCGGAGTGCCCGACAGGAGCCAGTCTGAATGCCCACGCAGCCGCCGCTGGATCCGCTCGCCGAGGTCGGTGTGCCGCGCGAGGCTCTGCCGCGTCACATCGCCGTCATCATGGACGGCAACGGGCGCTGGGCGACGCAACGCGGCCTGCCTCGAATCGAGGGACATCGCAACGCCGAAACGGCGGTTCGCGAGACGATCACCACCTGCGCCCGCCTGGGCATTGAATGCCTCACGCTCTACAGCTTCAGCCTGGAAAACTGGAAACGCCCGAAGGCGGAGGTAGACGGGCTGATGGCGCTCTACGCGCAATACCTGGCGCAGGAACGCCCCGAGATCATGGACAACAACATCCGCGTCCGCCAGCTTGGGCGGCGCGAGGGCTTGCCTCCCGCGGTGCTGCGCGAGCTGGACCTGACCCTTTCGGCCAGCGCGAACAACCGCGGCCTGACGCTGTGCCTGGCCCTGAACTACGGTTCGCGCGATGAGATCGTCGACGCGGTTCGCCGCCTGGCCGAACGCGTCCGCCGCGGCGAGGTGCAATCCGGCGAGATCGACGACCGGACTCTATCCGCCGAGCTATACACCGCGGGCTTGCCCGATCCCGACCTGGTGATTCGCACGGCGAGCGAGATGCGCATCAGCAATTTTCTGCTGTGGCAGATCAGCTACGCCGAGCTGTTCGTTTCGCCGGTGCTTTGGCCCGATTTTCGCAAGGCCGACCTCCATACCGCGATCAGGACGTTCGCCAAGCGAGAGCGGCGATTCGGCGCGATCGGCCGATGAGCGCCTGGCAGTCTGTCAGCGTTAAGTTTCCGGGGAGCATCGGCGTCTCGCCGGTACGCATCGACGACTCGCCGGTACGCACCGGCGAGACGCCGATGCTCCCCATTCGAAAAACGACGTTGCCAAACCGCCAGCTCACGGCCGCAACGGAGGGGCGGAGGTTCATACCACGCGCATTCGTGGGATAGGCAGTAGGATGCGGCCCAGATGCTACGCCAACGGCTCATCTTCGGCTCCCTGATCGCGCTGCTGGTCGTCGCGCTGATGTCCGGCGATGCGTGGCTGGCGCACGCGCGCCCGGTGGGCGGCGACTTCGGCCGCTGGCTGTGCAATGGATCACCCAGCACGCTCTTGCTGGTCCTCTTCGCTTTGCTCTCCACGCGCGAATTGACGCGTTTCGCGAACCAGCGCGGCTATCGCCCGCTCCGGTTCGTGACCTACGTGTTCTCGGTCGGCCTGGTCGTGGGTCCGTATCTCGCACACAACGTCAATGCGGCGGCGCCGGTTCGCGACCAGAACTGGGGTGTGTTCTGGCTCACGCTGGCGCTGGCGACGGCGTTCTTTTTTCAGGCGGTCCGGCGCGGACTCGAAAACGCGATGGGCAATCTCTCCAGCACGATGTTCATCACGTTTTATGTCGGGCTGCTCGGGTACATGCCGCAATTGCGGCTGGAGGTCGGCGGGCTGCACGGAAGCATCCTGCTGCTTTATTCCGTGTTCGTCGTCAAGATGACCGACGTCGGCGCGTATTTCACCGGGATGCTCTTGGGGCGCACGAAGTTCATCCCGTGGCTTAGCCCGAAAAAGACCTGGGAAGGCGTCATCGGCGGGGTGATCATCGCTGTTGCTTGTGCGGTCACCGTCGGCGGTTGGCTCGCGGGCCGCGGGTTGATCGGCAGCGTGGAGCCGCGCTTGCTGCTGCCTGTCAGCCTGGCGGTCTTCGGATTCGTGATGGCTTTCTTCTCAATCGCCGGCGATCTGTTCGAATCGCTGCTGAAGCGCGACGCCGCCCTGAAGGACTCGGGCACCATGATCCCGGGCATGGGCGGCATTCTCGACATTCTCGACTCGCCGCTGCTGGCCGCGCCGATCGCCTGGTTCTACTGGACGCAGCTTCCGATGCTGATGTGACGGGAACCGCCTCGCCGGCGGACGGGAGCATGCCGCATGGTTTGCGGCAGCGCGGGCGTGCCCCTATTCTGTTCCGATGATACGAAACTGGGGGGAGCGGGCCGCCTGCTGTCTCGTGGCGGCCGCTGCCCCGATACATCCGCCAGCACGGCGACGACGCGCGAATGGGCGGTGGCGGCTCATCATCGGCTCGCGCCGCTCTATCCGAATCTGCCCGCCGCTCCGCTGCTTACGTCCGATCTGAACGACGCCGAGGGCCGGCCGGTCGATGTGTTCAAGCACTTCGGCGTCGACGCCGAGCGGCTCCACTCCTTCTGGTACAACACGACCGGCATCCTGTGTTCCGCGCAGGTGACCGGCCAGCGGTTCGGCCATGAAGCGGCCCCCTGGCCCGGGTTCGAGGAGGTCTGGATCCCGATCAACCCGGACTTGCAGCTATCCGGCCGCCTGGGGCTGGCCAAACGCGACGGCGAGCCCGCGTACGCCGATTGCATCGTGCTGCTTCCCGGGCTATTCGGCGACAATTCGACGATCCGCTCGCGGGATGTCGCGCTGCCCCTGCGCGACGCGGGCCTGCACGTCCTGTCGGTGGAGCAGCGCGGACACGGCAAGACCGAAACGCGTTATCCGCAAACGCCCTATGCGTTTGGCACGCTCGAAGCCGGCGATCTGCTCGCGGTTTCGAGCTGGCTGGCAGCCAGGGCGGAGGTCCGCGACACGGGGCTGATCGGCTTTTGCTGGGGAGCGAACACGGCGCTGCTGACGGCCTGGGAGGACAGCCGCGACGAGCCGAGACAGTATCTTCACGAAGGCATCCCGCCGGGACACACGAGCTTTTGAGCGGGGATCATCGCATTTTCGCCGGCGCTGTCCTTCGATGCACTGCTCGATCGGCTCGACCAACGATCTTCGATTCTTGCCGACCCCGTGGCCGCGGCGCTGGGCGACATCGTCGACCTGCGTGCAAAGCAGAAGCACTATCCGAAGCTGCACGGGAGCCTGCGGGAACTGTTGCACATCGAGGCGCGGCGAGTTGCTCCGGAATATTCCGGTTTTCACGATGACGGGGTGGAGTATGTCCGCTTGCTGCCGAGCGCCGGCGAAAGCGGCACAAAGCTGGATGCGGCCCGAGTGCCGATCCTGATCGTACATGCGGTCGACGACCCGGTGGGCTCAGCCCAGCCCGTGGCCGATCTCGTCAGCCAGGTACGCAATCCGAACGTCGCCGCAATCATCCTGCCCGGCGGGGGGCACTGCGGTTTTGCGCCGTACGCGCGCGACTACTTCTACAGCCTGATCCTGAATTTCTTCGACCGCGGACATGGCGCCGCCGCGAGCCTGCGGCGACGGTATGCCGCGAGCCCATGAGCAGCCGTTCGCAACCTCGTGCTTCTTCGCACGCCGCGCTCGACCGCGCACGGTCCAAAACGGGTACAATGCGTTTTTCGATTTGGGAGACCCGGCCCACCTCTCGTGGGGACCCACCTTTTGAGGAGACTCGCCATGACGCAACTAGTCGAACAACTTTACCGTCCCGGCCTCGAAGGCATCATCGCCGGCGAAACGAACATCTCCGCGGTCAAGCAGGACAGCCTCATGTACCGCGGCTACGCGATCGAAGAGCTCGCCGAGCACAGCTGCTTTGAAGAGGTCGGCTGGTTGCTGCTCAACGGCGAGCTGCCGAACGCCGCTCAATTGAGCGCATTCAAGGCCACGCTCGACAAATACCGCGCACTGCCGCGCGAGGTGATCGAGACCATCCGCCTGATGCCCAAGGGCGCGCCGGGCATGGACGTCTGCCGCACGGCGATGTCGATGGCGGGACATTTCTGTCCGATCAAAGGCGATGACAAGGCGTCGCTAAACGAGAAGGCGGCCCGCATATTCGCGATCGTGCCGACCATCATCGGAGCCCGGATGCACTTCCTGGCCGGCAAGACGCCCGTCGAGCCCAGGCCGGGCATGTCGCACGCGGCCCAGACGCTCTGGCTGGCGTTCGGCAAGGAGCCCAAGGCCCTCGACGCCCGCGTTCTCGACCTGACGCTGATCCTCTACGCCGAGCACGAGTTCAACGCCTCGACCTTCGCCAACCGCGTCACCGCCAGCACGCTGAGCGACATCTACTCGGGCATGGTGACGGGAATCGGGACGCTGAAGGGTCCGTTGCACGGCGGCGCGAACGAAGAGACCGAGCAGCGAAAAATCTACATGAACGTCGATTACCCGTGCGGGCCGACGTACTACTTCATGGGCCTGCCGATCGACATCTACACGCCGCTGTTCGTCGCCAGCCGCGTGACGGGCTGGAGCGCCCATTTCATCGAGCAGTACACGAACAACCGGATCATTCGCCCGCTGAGCCGCTATGTGGGGCCGCAGGAGAGGAAGTACGTGCCGATCGAGAAGCGATAGAGCGGGTTCGGTTCGCGCGATCGTTCGCCAAAGTGCCACACGATCTCCCGGAACTCGCGAATGCGACTCGGTCCAAACAGAGCAGCCGCAGTCGCGGGCCTGCCGGTGAGTGCATGAGCGCGGGGTATCGCGAATGACTGGCCGAAGCGCGGCAGGAGCGGGGGCGCTGCGTCGCGTGAGGGTACCTGCTGAGAGGGAACGTCTCCGGAGTTTGCCCCGAGCGCGGACATCCATCGATGGCAGACGCGCAGCAGGAATCAGCGACATAGTGGCGCCAACTGCTGTGTGTCCTGCGGGCGGTCAATTGCGCTCGGCGTTACTTAAGCTGGCGTGGGACCGGGGGCGACCGCATGCATTGGAGCAAGGCGATGCCCGGTGAATTCACATCGGACTTTTCCGCGCGCCCAGCGGGCTTCCGCCTCGCGCGCTGGCGCTTGGGGGTCTGGCACGCGCCGGGATTGGTTCTGATCTCGATTCTCGATTCTCGCTTGTCGTTTCTCGTTTCTCGACTCACGCGTATTCGCCCTCGCTTGCGCGTCGGGCTCGGAAATGCGCCCTCACCCCAACCCTCTCGCGGTGTACCGGGGCAGGGAGTTGGTCACGAGCCCTGCACCGACTTGAGCAGCAGTTCGGCCACGTCCAGCGGCTGCACGTCTTCGTGGCCCTGATCGGCCAGGCCGTCGCGGAGCATCGTCATGCAAAACGGGCACGCGGTGGCGACCGTGCGCGAGCGGCATTCGCCGCCGGCCTGGTTCGCCGGCGTTCCTTTTTGATTCGACACGACTCCCGGCTGGTTCGCCGGTGCTCCCGGCAGATTCGGCAACACGCGCAAGAGCTGGCGGGCCCGGGCGTGGTTGACCTTGCCGTCGCCTTCGCGGCTGCCGGGGCGGGCGGTGTGCTCTTCTTCCTTCCACATCTGCGCGCCGCCGGCGCCGCAGCACATGCCGCGATCGCGGCTTTCCGCCGCCTCGAAGAGCGAAAGACCAGGGATCGCCCGGAGCAGTTCGCGCGGGGCGTCGTACAGGTCGTTGTGCCGGCCGAG
>JACRLV010000077.1:2202-4336 GCA_016235145.1 Planctomycetota bacterium | reverse complement strand
GTCTCCGTGGCGGTCTCCTTCGGTTTCTACGAGGCGACCAACGACTGGGCGACCAAGGCGTTCGAGCTCTCACCCGCGTATGCGGAGCCGTGCTGCCTGATGGGGCTGTTCCTGGTCTCGCTGATTGTGCTCCGCAGCGCTGCCGACAACCTGATCCGCGGTAACGTGCACGTGCCGCAGTGGATGGACTGGGGCGGGGCCAGCGTGTGCGGCTTTGTTAACGCGCAGCTTACGGTCGGCACGCTCGTCATCGGCGTCGCGATGTTGCCGATCGGCGGGCGGCCCCTCGGCTTTGATCGCTACGACCGGACCGAAGATTCGGATCAGGCGGGCGTCACGGTGTTCGAGCGCAAGGCGCTCTGGACGCGCTCGGACGAGATGACCGTCGGCCTCTTCAACCTCCTGAGCGGCGGCTCGATGCGCGGCAGCACCGCGTTCAACACCGTCTACCCGAACTTCACGGACGCGGTTTACTTTTCCACCAACACCGTCCAGCCGGAGTCCACGCCTTCGCCGTATCGCGACAAGAAAGGCGGCGACGGTTTCAAGGAAGGGATCAGTCTGGAGCAGTGGTGGGAGCAGAAAAAGCCCCTCGCCGACGCCCGTTACCGGAAAGCCGTCCCGACGGATCGCGAACGCACGCCGCCCATGGAGCTGCTCAAGTCCGTGACGGCCGAGCCCGGCAACAAGCTGCTCGCAATGCGGGTTCAATTGAAGCGCGCCGCGGCCGACCGCGAAGGAAACGCGGCGCACCTGTTCCGTCCCACGATGATCCGCCTGGTCGGCGACACAAACGGCCGTCCCGAACAGTACACGCCGAAGGTGCTCGGCGGCGCGGACGCGTTCATCGGCGGCGCCAATCGCGTCGTTGATTTCGACAACAACCTGCGGATCGACGAGTCCGACCCCTTGATCGACGCGTTCTTCGACGTTCCGGCGGATTTCCAGCCGCGGTTCGTTGAATACCGCCGCCACGCGCGGGCCGCGGTGAGCGAGGCCGAGTTCAAGAAGGAGCCGCCGAAGGTCTCGCTGAGGCTGAAGACCGGCGAAGAGCGGCAGCAGGAGGCCCAGGCCGCGGCCGGCCGTCAGACCTTCGGGCAGGTCTCCGAGGGCTCCACCATCGACACGTTGCCTTTCGAATTCGCCTCCGCGAAGTTGAAGAACTCTTCAGACGTGAAGCTCAAGGGCGAACAAATCGTCCACGCGCGCCTTTCCGGCAATCGTTCGCAATACGAGTTGCAGTCCGGGCAGCCCGGCGCGGTCAAAACGTTCCAGGTTCCGCAGGGCTACCGAATCCTCCAGATTCGCTACAAGCCCAAGGAAGCCCGCACGATCGTCGGCCAGGTGTTCAACTACGTCGGCGGGACGGTGAACCAATACATCGCCGTTGATGATCGCGGCGACAAGCACCTCCTGGCCGGCTACTACGCGATCGTGAAGCGAGGCAACGAAGATCGGTTTGAGCTGTTCTTCAACGGTCCGGACGACGACCAATTGGATCCGTCGTTCAAACACATGCTCGACTTCAAGAACGTCGAAAAGAACGAGCTGAACGACAGCGACAACGCCACCATCTGCCTGATCTTCCTGGTCAAGCCCGGAACGCGCATCACGCGGATCGAGAACCAGGTGGGCGACGGCGGCGAAGTCGGCATCACCATCCCGCCATAATGCCGACCCGGCCCGCGGGCGGAAAGCGCCCGCCGGCGGGCCGAACGCCCGACCCATCCGAAAACCAGGGGTCTGCGGAACGCCTGTCAGCAGTTCCATTCCGGCAGCGCCGCCTTTGCGCGCACCGCTGCGATTTCGTTCATCCGTCGCACGACGTCCGGGTGTTGTGCGGCAATGTTGTTCTGCTCGCTCGGATCGACGGACAGGTCGTGTAGTTCGAACGGGGCGGCCGGGTTTTTCTTCAATCCCCGGCGGACGCTGAGGCGGGCTGCCGGGACCGAGCGTTGCGTTCTCAAAGGGGGCCTTCTCCAGTTCATCGATTTGTACTCCTGAAGCGCGGGACGGAGGCAGTGCGAGCCGCCGCCACTGCCGCGAACCGTACCAGAGGGCGAAGGGGAACGGAACGACGCGCAGCCAGTACCGTCGGACTCGTAGCGTCGGACCTCCGAGTCCGACGTGTTTT
>JACRLV010000077.1:0-2132 GCA_016235145.1 Planctomycetota bacterium | reverse complement strand
TCATCGTCGGACTCGGAGGTCCGACGCTACGGCCTTCACTGCTCCCTCCCCGGGAGTACCGGGAGAGGGAGCGTCGCGGTCGTGTCGCAGCGGAATTGCGTCAGGATTAGAATTGGGGGCATGCCGCTAAGTCCGATTGCCGGCGCTTCGCGCATCTACCGTCACGTGAATCGGTACCGGCAGATTCTCGCCGTGCTGTTCAGGTACGGGTTCGGCGAGATGCTCGACCGGCTGCACATTCACCACTACCTGGAATCCGGGCTCCAGATGATTTCGCGCGAGAAGCGCGAAAACGTGGAGTCGCTGACGACGGCGCAGCGCGTGCGGATGTCGCTCGAAGAACTCGGGCCGACGTTCATCAAGCTCGGGCAGGTGCTTTCGACGCGCCCCGACCTGGTGCCCGCCGAATTCGTCGAGGAGCTCTCGAAACTCCAGCAGCACGTGCCGCCTTTCGCGTTCGAGCAGGTTCGCAAGATCATCGAGGCCGAGCTGAAGAAACCGGTCAGCGCGGTGTTTTCGCGGTTTGACGAGCAGTGCCTCGCGTCGGCGTCGATCGGGCAGGTGCATCGCGCCCGGCTCGTGACGGGCGAGGAAGTCGTGGTGAAAGTCCAGCGGCCCGGCATCCATGAGACGATCGAGGCCGACCTGGAGATTCTGGCGCACCTGGCCTCCATCGCCGAGCGGCACCTCGATACGTTCAAGCTGCACCGCCCGACGCGGGTGGTGGTCGAATTCCGCCGGGCCATCGAGCGCGAGCAGGATTTCACCACCGAGGCCGCGCACCAGGAGCGTTTCGCCAACCTGTTCCGCGGCGAGCCGACGCTGCGTATCCCGCGGGTGTACCGGAATCTCACCACCTCCAAGGTGCTGACCGTCGAGTATCTGGACATTCTGCCGATCTCGTCGTCGGCGCAGCTTCGGGCCGCCGGGCTCGATCCCAAGCGGATCGCCGAGCACGGCACGCAGCTCACTCTGCGGCAGATTTTCGTGTTCGGCTTTTTCCACGCCGACCCGCATCCTGGAAACATCTTCGCTCTGCCCGGCGACGTGATCTGCCTGGTGGATTTCGGCATGGTCGGCCGGCTCGACCGGCAGGCGCGCGAGGACTTCGCCGATCTCGTTTACGCCATCTCGACCCGCGACGCGTCCACCGTGGCGGGCGCGATCATGCGCATCGCGGAGAGCGACGACGACGGTCTGGTCGACATGCGGATGCTCGAGCGCGACGTGGCGGAGTTTCTCGACATCAACATCACCGAGCGCCTGGCGGACCTGGAGTTCGGCAAGCTGCTGCACGAGATGCTGCGGCTGACGGCGCGGCACCAGCTTCGCATTCCGGCGGACATGGTGATGATGCTCAAAGCCGCCGCGACGGCCGAACGCGTCCTGGCTGAACTGGACCCCGATCTGAATCTGGTCGACGCCGCCAGGCCCTATCTGCGCAAGCTCAAAGTCGACCGCTATCGCCCGTTCCGTGTCTTGCGAGACTTGAGCGAGTCGGGCGCCTTGACCATGCAACTGCTGCGCGAGATTCCCGGCGGCGTGCGCGACATCCTGCGGCTCGCCAAACGCGGTCATTTTCGCATGGGCTTCGAGCATCGCGGGCTCGATCGTTTCGTGGACTCCAACGAGCGGATTGCGAACCGCATCTCGTTTGCGATTGTGGTCGCCGCCCTGATCGTCGGTTCGTCGCTGATCGTCAATGCGCAGATCCCGCCCAAGTGGAATGAGATTCCGGTCATCGGATTGCTCGGTTATCTGGCGGCGGGGGTGATGGGAATACTGCTGCTGATCGCGATCATTCGGCACGGACTGTTGTGATCACCGTTCGGAGCAGTTTCATTCGTTCTCAGAAATCCGCACGAGTGCTACTGCTCTGTGAGCAGTGCGCTGCCTGGAAAGTCCACTGCTGGCACAGCAGTGGCACGCCGGGCGCTCCGAGTCGGACGACCGTGTTTGCGGCGCCGTTTCACTCGTTGTCAGACGTCTATTTGGGTGCCACTGCTCTGTGAGCAGTGCGTTGCAGCGAAAGCCCACTGCCGGCACAGCAGTGGCACGCCGGGCGCTTGTTGGGATTATTCTGGGTTCGCCCCAGACCTCAATCGAATCAGCCCAATCCCAGCGCCGCTGCC
>JACRLV010000290.1 GCA_016235145.1 Planctomycetota bacterium | reverse complement strand
TTGAACTCAAGCGGGACCATGAAGCCCTGGAGCGTCACCGGTCTTCCGTTCAGCGCCATGATGCGGGCCGGAATCTGGGCGTTCGTTTGCGGCGCCGCGGGCGTGCCGACGGTGCCGCCTGCCCCTTCCGGTCCATCGGGCTGCGACGTCGCGGCACGTTCAAGATCGTTGTAGTCGTAGCCGGCCAGATCCTCGAACTGTACGAGCAGATAGCCGCCGTGATCCGGATCCGGCCGGCCGACCGGCGATGCGGCGCTTTTCGGTTTTTGTGGTACGGGCAGGGATGCCGAGCCGGCGGGCTTGCCGGTCGCCGCGGGCTCGGCGCCCCTTGTTTCCGCGACCGGAACGGCGGCTGGATTGTTGATCGGCGTCCCGCGCACCAATGGCGGCGGCGCGCCCGCTTTGCTCGCGGAAGCGCTCTCATCCGGCAGCTTTTCACAGCCGCCCGATACGATCGTCAACGACGCCGTCGCCATCAGGAGCAGAATTCGCAAGTCGATCTCCGATTCCTCGCTACGTGTGCGGCGTGAGATTGTCCGCCACGTCAGTCGCATAGGCCTTCACCGCCGGCACGACGCCCGCCAGCGCCCCGAGCGAAACCATGATCAACGGCGTCGCCAGCAGCATCGGGTGAATCTGTGTGAAATCAAGCACCACACCCACCTGGTTCCGCACGACGACTGCTGCCGCCATCAATACCACCGCGTAAAGCACATACCCGAACAGCGACCCGATGCCCGCAATCGCGGCGGCCTCCAGCACGATCGCCGAAAACACCATCCGCCGCCGAGCGCCCAGCGCACGCAGGATTGCGAACTCCCGGCGGCGCTCGTTAATGGTGTTGTAGATGCTCGCGAGAATCGAGGCGGCGGCGACGACGATGACGAGGTAGGCCACAAGCTCCAGCACGCGGTTGACCCAGCCCAGCTTGTTGAACAACTCAGCCATGCTATTGGCGATGGGCCAGGCAAACGTGGCGGTCTTGCCGAGTTTGTTGATTTCCTTGTCGAGCTGCATGCCGAACTTCGGCGACGTCAGCTTCAACATCACCGCGCTGAGCTCCTTGTGCTCGTCCGCGATTTCCTCGCCCGCGAGCGGGTGATACTCCTCGCCGGTCCCGCGCAAGACGTGGCCGCCGAGCCGGAATACCCCCTCGATCGGAATCCAAATGACGCGATCCGCCGGCGTGTTCGTCGGCGCCAGGACGCCGACGACGCGATACTCCTCGTGGTGCTGTTCGTGCTCGTCGAAAGCGAGCCCGTGGTACGGCGAGAACGCATGGCCGACGCGCAGGCCCGTCTGGCGGGCGACAAAATCGCCGATCACCGCTTCCTGAAGCGACGGGTCGAAGACCACGCCGCCGGGCTGGATGGTGTATTTGCGGCCGAACTGATATTCGAATTTCGTGAACAGCTCCTCGGTCGTGCCGACCACGCGAAACCCGCGGTAGTTGTCGCCGAGGGCATACGGCACGGCCAGCTCGACATACGGCCTGCGGCGCAAGTCATCGTAGATCGACCAGGGGATGTTCCCGGGCGAGGTTTCGAGGTGATACACCGCGTTCAGCACAAGTTGGAGCTGGCTGCCGCGCGCCCCGACCACGCCGTCAAAGCCCACGTCGCCGCCGGTGAACGCGTCCCGGGCCTGTTTTTGTATGCTGAAAACCGCCATCACCAGGCCGCTGCCCAACGCGACCGAAAACGCCGTCACGAGCGACGAGAACGCGTGCTGCCGCAGGCTTCGCCGCACGAGCAGCAAGAGCGCATGCAGCACGGCTGGACGGCTGCGCTGCACCTGCATGGACAGGCCGCCCGCGGCGGCGGACATCACGACCCCCCCGTCGATGCGGTCGCATGCGGCGGCGCGGCGGCTTCTTGTGCCGGCTGGCCCGAAGCGGCGGCGCAATTGCGGGTTTGCAAGTCCTCGACGCGCTGAAACGCGCTCAGCACCGCTTGGTCGTGGCTGACCAGCAGCAACGCCGCGCCTGTTTCCCGGCAGATCTCCTGGATCAGTTCGAGGGCGCGCAGCGAATGGCGGGCGTCGAGATTTCCGGTGGGCTCATCGGCCAGAACCAGGTCGGGATGATTGGCGAGGGCTCTGGCGACGGCGACTCGTTGCTGCTGCCCCACCGAAAGCTGCCGCGGCCGGTAGTGCAGCCGATCTCCCAAACCGACGCGGTCGAGCAACCGGCGGGCATAGGCCGAATCGAGCCCCCTGCCAAACATCATGCCCAACTCGACATTCTCGAGCGCCGTGTACCCCTGAAGGAGGTTGAATGTCTGAAAAATGTACCCGATGTGCTGTGCGCGGATGCGGTCCCGAACCAAGCCGGCAACACCGGTCATGTCCAAGCCGGCGACGCGAATCCGGCCGCTGTCCGCCTGCAAGATCCCCGCGATCAGATGCAGAAGCGTCGTCTTGCCGGAGCCGCTCGTTCCCGCAAGCCCGACCTGCTCGCCGGTGTCGATCGCGAATTGAGGGATATCGACGACGAGAGCCGGCCGGCCCGCAGGGTCGACGAAACTCTTGCGAAGATCCTGAATCTCCAGCGCCGCCATTCGTCCATTATAGCGCGGGTTCGTCCTGATGGTCGGAGCGCCCGCCGCCACTCCGCAAGATGGGTAGCGGCCGGCGTCTCGCCGGTCGTAGACCGTCGAGCTGCCGCGATCGGAGTTGCCGCCAATCCACGGCCTGCGAGACGCAGGCCGCTACGTTCCCCAAGCAGCGGCGTTTCGGATCCGGATGGCGCGCGAAAATCGCTGGCCGCCCCGCCGGAGCGGCGATTCCGGACCCGTCATCCCGTCGCAAATGGAATTTCGATATTGCGATGAGGTTGTTTATTATTGCGGCATGACGCGAGATCAATTCTGGGCTCTGATTGAAAAGGCCCGCGACCGGGCCGGCGACCGGCCGGGCCGGATGTGCGATGCGCTCCGCGCCGAGCTTGAAAACCAGATGCCGGCAGAGGTTGCGGCCTTCGCCGCCATGCTGCGCGAATGCGTGTTGGAAGCCGACACGTGGGATCTTCGCGCCGCGACGCACATGCTGCGGGATCGCTACTCCGAGGACGACTTCGACGCCTTTCGTTACTGGCTCATCGCCCAGGGCGAGACGACGTTCGAGCGCGTTCTCGCGCGGGTCGAGGCGCTGGCGGAGCACAATCTCGGCGTTCATCCGCCGGAAGACTGCTTCTTCCGGGAATTCGGCCGCGTCCCGCACGAGGTGTATGAGGAAATGACCGGCGAGGCGGTCTCGCGCGTCGACGATTCCATGCCCGGCGACCCGGGCGGAAAGGCCTGGACTCCGCGCGATCTCCCGTCGCGATTTCCGCGCTTGTGGGCGCGCCTCGCCGGGCGCTTGAACTGATCGGTCGCCGCGGGGCGGCGCCGGTTTCCGAGAAATCCCCTCTCATCTTCCGAGCTAGTGTGGCTAGTCAGAAATAGTACATCACGGGTGGTACGGGCGTCTCGCCCGTTGTCCGACCCGGGCGGGACGCCCGGACCACCCTGTTAAGATGCAAACAGCGCGACTAAATACACTACTAGTGTGGCTAGTCAGAAATAGTACATCACGGGTGGTACGGGCGTCTCGCCCGTCGTCTGACCCGGGCGGGACGCCCGGACCACCCTGATAAGATTCGAACAGCGTGACAAACTACACCAGCAGTCCGCATCGACGCGGAGGGAACCGGCCCCCGGGGTGCTACTGCTTGGTCAAGATCGATTCGCAATCCACGGAAGCCTGAAATCCGCGGGCGGCGTCCGCAAACGACAAGCTCGATGATTCCGTGTAGCCCAGCGTGCCGTCGTCGTAGCCCACGATTTCGTACTGACCCTCGCCGCTGAACTCCGGCGACTCGCCGTTGATCGTGAACGCGATCCGCGCGTGGTACTTCACCGTCACCCGTTCCGCCGAGAAATCCACGCTCGCGATGGTTTGCGAAACGCTGAGATCGCTGGTGGAACCGCCCACAACCACGCCCGGCTCGATCTTCGTGCCCACAACGACGAGCGTTTTGGCGCTGGTGTCGATCTCGATGGAGATCTCGCCCGCGCCGCTCTGGTTCAGCGGAACGCCCCCGCCGCCGGCGCTGGCCCGCAACACCGACGTGCAGGATTGCTGGCCGGCGTAAGTCCCGGCGGCGATTGCCGCGACGGCGGGCGCGCCCATGCCGGCGTCCCCGTTATCGCTCGGGCAGCCACCGATCAGAAGCGCCGACGTGAGCATGACGAACAGCGTGCCGATTCGCATCATTTTCTTCGCCTTTCCATGATCGAAAGTGGTCCGCGGCTATTCCAGCAGCGCTCGGACGATGCGCTGCGGAAGGTCCGCGCCGTTGGGTCCATTGGTCAAAATCGCAAACGCAAGCGTAGCCTGATCATCGCGAGTCAGGTATCCGGCCAGCGTGTGCACGTTCTGGATCGTCCCGGTTTTTGCACGCAACTTGCCCGCAAAGGCGGCGTCCTTGTAGCGGTTCTTGAGCGTGCCTTCCTGGCCGGCGTCGGCGAGGCTGTCCCGATAGACGCCGCCGGCGGAGTGGCGGTTCATCGCTTGCAGCAGCGCCACGATCTGCCGGGCCGTGACGCGATTCTCATGCGCCAGCCCGCATCCGTCGACGATATTCGCCCCTTTCAGATCCACGCCGACGCCGCCGAGCGTCTCGCGCAGCACCTGCACGCCGCCCGGCCAGCTACCGGGAGTTCCGCTTCGCCGGCCGTCCGGACGATAAGCGGCGAGCGATTTCAACATGCACTCGGCGAACATGTTCTGGCTGAACGTGTTCGCCCGCCAGACCGCTTCGCGCAACGGCGTCCGCTGTGTGTCGAGCAGTTGGGCCGATTGCAGGTCCGCAGGGCTCAGCACGCGACGCACGACCGCGACATCCCCCCCCAAACCGTTGGATTCGAGCGCCTGCCGCAGGGCCTGGCCGATGACTACCGACGGGCGGTTCACCGCGATCGGCTCCAACTCGCCGCCATGCGCGAGCGAGCCGGTGAATTCAAATATGTCGCTGCCGGCGTCCCGGCGAACCACCGGGCGGTGCGTCTTTCCGGGCCGCATCGTGTTTTGCACGAAAGCCGGCGGCAGCGGCGGGCGCAGTGTCACGAGGACCGAACCGTCGCGGATTTCCGCTCGCGCGTCGACGCAGTTGTCGTTGTAGTTCAAACCGCCGATGGGCGCCTGGTACCAGGCCATGTGCTGGTCTTCGGGCCAGAGCGGATTGCGGTTTTCCTCGTCGAAGACCGAGTCGTCGATCACGATCTTCTGCCATGCGCGGCCGCCGGAAGCCCGGCGAGCCGCTTCGATCCAGGCGCGCAGTGCGGCGTCGATCGGTGCGTTGTGCAGTTTCGCGATTCGCTCGTCGCCGAGACCCGGGTCGCCTCCGCCGCGCAGCAGCAGCTCGTTTCCGTTCGAATAGAGCTGCGTCTCGTACTGGAAATCGGGACCGAAGCGGACGAGAGCCGCGGCGGTGGTGAAGAGCTTGAGCACGCTCGCGGGCTTGAGCGGCAGATTCTCGTCGGAAGCCGCCCACGTCGCGCCGGTGCGCAGATCGACCGCGCAAACGCCGACCTGCGTCGAACTCTTCAAAGTAGCAAGCAGGGAAGCGACGCGGCGGCTGACGCGTTCGGCGGCGTCCTCTGCGCGGGCC
>JACRLV010000076.1 GCA_016235145.1 Planctomycetota bacterium | reverse complement strand
GCTTGTCGAGCGCGGCCTCGACCTCCGGCGGCAGCGAGACGTTTTCGACCAGCAGCTTCGTCACCTCGATCCCGTATTTTTCAAACTCCGGCTGAATGCGGGTCGTGACGAAGTTGCCGAGCTCGTCGTAATTGGCCGCCAGATCGAGCGCGGGAATCTTGCACTCGCCCAGAATGTCGGCGAAACGCGAGACGATCAGGTTGCGGAGCTGCTCCACCACGTCTTCCGTTCGAAATTCGGGATTGGTTCCGACCAGTTCGCGGATGAACGCCCCCGCGTCCTTCACGCGGATCGCATATGTGCCGAACGCCCGCAGGCGGATGGGTCCGAACTCGGCGTCGCGAAGCATGACCGGATTCTTCGTGCCCCACTTGAGGTCCGTGAATTGTCGCGTGCTGACGAAATAAACCTCGGCCTTGAAGGGGCTCTCGAAGCCGTACTTCCAGCCGAAGATCGTGGCGAGGATCGGCAGGTTGCGCGTGTCCAGCGTGTACGTGCCCGGAGCGAATACGTCCGCGATCTTGCCTTCGTTGACAAAGACCGCCGCCTGCCCCTCACGCACGACCAGCTTCGCGCCGTTCTTAATCTCGTTGTTGTAGCGCTCGAAGCGGTTCACGATCAAGTCCTGCGACGCGTCGAGCCACTGCACAATGTCGATCAACTCGCCCTTGAGCTTGTCCCACAGACCCATCGCACGCACTCCTGTATCCGCGACTCCGCCGGTTCCGCACGCCAATGCGATCCGCTTGGCGACGATGATACCGAACCCTCAGCCCGTCGTAGCAAAAAACCGCGCCCCGCCAGCGGCCAAATCCGCCGATCTCGGAAATGGATCCGAACGGCCGTTGCCGTTGCGTGTATCAAGCTCATCTCGATTCGCCTCTTTTGGCAAGGAACGCGAAGCGCGCCGCCCGTTCGGAGCGGACCGACGGACAGACGAACAGCGTGTGGTGAACCATGTCTGGTAACCGGACTTTGCGCTTGGTCGCCACGGCCGCAATCATGGCCGTTTTCGCGGCCTCGCTTGGTTTGATCCCCGGCCCACCTGGCGGGGGGAATGTGCATGCGGATTCGCCTGAACCGGGCGTGCCCGCGGGCGTTCCCCCGGTCGGCACGGTGCCCTTTGAGCTGGAGGGCCGCATCGAGTCGATTCAACCCGGTCCAACGCCCGGTACCGGGATCATCCGCGTCCTCGGCGTGAGCGTCCGAATCGTATTGAACACCGTCATCCGAACGCCTGTCCGTCCGATCCCATTCGACGAACTCTTGGGGCCGCCGTTGCCGGGACGAACGCCTTCGGGTTTCTTGAACGGCATCGCCGTCATCGCCGGCGAATCCACCAGCTTCGGTTGCGTCGCGGCCGTAGTCGATGTTCAACCCGGTGAAAACGTCCTGGCCGGCCGAGTCACCCGAAATGCAGCCGGGATTGTGTACATACTGGGAACGCCGGTCGTGCTCTGCACCGACTCTCGCATGCCCGGCTCGGCCGCCAGGGAAGAAGGATTCGCGATCGTGTTCGAGACGGTTCCCGTGGGCAGCTTCGCCGCCGCAGAGGGCTACTTGGATGAGTTCGGCGTTTTTCGCGCCCACAGCGTGGAGGCTCCGGGGCAAATCGCCGGGCCGCCCAACCAGACCGCGATCAACCGGGCGGCGTGGTCAAACGGCGAGCTCGACATCCGCGGCCACTCAACCACGCCAGATGGCGAAATTGTGTTTTTCGATGAGGAAACCGGCGAACGGCTTGGCCGGGCGGACGTGGCGCCCGCCGACGCGGCGGCGCTGGGCGCGTTCCGCTTCCGCACGACGGTCGCCGTCTACCCGCGGCGTGTCCGGGCCGTCAACAGCAACGGCTCGTTCGTCATCTGCGATGTATGGCGATAAGCGGGGGATGCGCCGCCAAGCTCCGCGGCGATCACCGGGGCGCCGTCGGCGGCGCGACCGAATAGCCGAGCAGTTCGTAAAGTTCCTGCCGCGTCTGCATGCGATCGAGAAAGTGCTTTTGCGTGCCGTGCTGCTTGAGTTCGCCGAGCGCGTGCTCGACCGCCTTCATCGCGCAGCGCATCAGCGTGACCGGGAAGATCACCATGCGATAGCCCAGCTCGGCGAATTCCGCCGCGCTCAGGTACGGCGTCTTGCCGAACTCGGTCATGTTTGCCAGCAGCGGGATCGGCCGCGAAGCGCCGGCGGGCGTCATGTCGCGCGCGAAACGCACGAACTCCTCGCGACCTTCGAGCGCTTCCGGGAAAATCGCGTCAGCGCCAGCCTTAAGGTAGGCGTGGGCGCGCAACACCGCGTCGTCGTAATTCGTCACGCCGCGGGCGTCCGTCCGGGCGATCAGCAGAAAATTCGGGTCATGCCGTGCAGCGGCGGCGGCGGCGATTTTCTCGACGAACTCCTCGCGCGACACCAGCGACTTGCCGGCGAGGTGTCCGCAGCGCTTTGGAAATTCCTGATCCTCCAAGTGCAGGCCGCTCAGACCGGCCCGCTCGAATTCCTCGACCGTCCGGGCCGCGTTTTCGCTGCCGCCGAAGCCCGTGTCGGCGTCGCTGATGATCGGAATGCTCGTGACTGCGGCGCAGCGCGTGGCGTGCAGCGTCGCTTCGCTGAGCGTGGTGAGGCCGACGTCGGGCACGCCGAGCAGGCCGTTGGCGAGGGTCGCTCCGGACAGATAAATCGCCTCAAAGCCCGCCCGTTCGATCGCACGAGCGGTGAGCGCATTGAACGCCCCCGGCATGACGACCGTGTGGCTGTCGAGCAGTTTCCGCAGCTTCGCCGAGCGGACGGCACCTGGCGTCATGTCGCCTCCTTGTGATGGGAGTGTAACCGCTTGCCCGCGAACGTCGCGTGGAAGGCGCGGAAATGCAAGGCGCCCGCGAGTGCGTACACACTCGCGGGCGCCAAGCGACGCGCGTTTCAAAATCACCCGTTTCGGCCGCGGCCTAGCCCCGCTTCTCGATGGGCGCGTACGGCCGCAGCGTCGGGCCCGTGTAAATCTGGCGCGGACGGTTGATGCGCCCGTGCGGGTTGACGTTGACCTCGCGCCAATGGGCGATCCAGCCCGGGATGCGGCCGATGGCGAACATGACCGTGAACATGTCGGTCGGAATCCCCAGGGCCCGCATGATGATGCCGCTGTAGAAGTCGACGTTCGGATACAGCTTGCGCTCGACGAAGTACGAATCGTGCAGCGCGGCCTCTTCCAGCTTCTTGGCGATTTCCAGCAGCGGATCCTTGATGCCCAGCTTGCCCAGCACGCGGTCGCAGGCCTTCTTGATGATCTGAGCCCGCGGGTCGAAGTTCTTGTACACGCGGTGGCCGAAGCCCATCAGCTTGGCGTGGGCGTTCTTGTCCTTGACCTTCGCGATAAACGACTGGGCCGTGTCGTCGCCTTCGTGGATGCGCTTGAGCATGTCAATCACTTCCATGTTGGCGCCGCCGTGCAGCGGCCCCCACAAGGCGCACACGCCCGCGGCGACCGACGCCCAGAGGTTCGCCTTGGCCGAGCCGACCATCCGCACCGTCGAGGTCGAGCAGTTCTGCTCATGGTCCGCGTGCAGGATGAAGAGCTGATCGACGGCCCGCACGATCTCGGGATCGGGCTCGTAGTTCTCATACGGCTTGCTGAACATCATGTGCAGGAAATTCGCCGTGTACGACATGTCCGAACGCGGATAGATGATCGGCCGGCCCAGGTGCTTCTTGAACGACGCCGCCGCGATCGTCCGCACGCGGCTCATGATCCGGGCCGCCATCTCGCCGATGTTCTTGTCGTCGTGCGATTCGAGCAGGTCCGACTCGAAGCATCCGGCGGCGTTGATCATGGCGGACAGGATCGCCATCGGAGGCGCGTTCGGCGGGAAACCCGCCAGCGCGTGCTGGAGATCCTCATGGATGAACTGGTAGTCCGTCAGGTGCTGCTTGAATTCCGCCAGCTGCGGCGAAGTCGGCAGCTCGCCGAAGATGAGCAGGTACGCCGACTCGATGAAGTTCGACTTCTCCGCCAGATCCTCGATGGGGTAGCCGCGATAGCGAAGGATGCCCTTTTCGCCGTCGATAAACGTGACCGCGCTGGCGCAGGCCCCGGTGTTGCCGTAGCCGTCGTCAAGCGTGATGGCGCCCATCTTGGCACGCAATTGGGCGATGTCTACGCCAACCTCTTTCTCCGATCCGACCACGATCGGCAGCTCGACCGATTTTCCGTTGATTGCCAGAGTTGCTGTTTGTCCCATGACACGTCCTCGGGATGCTGTATTTGAAAAGCCTGAAGCGCCCGACGGTGTTCACCCGTCGTTGCGCTACGTACGTCCAATCTCCAATTGCCCGCCCCAGCCGCCGCAGCCCCTACCCGAGCGCCTCAAACTCGATCAGCGCCGCCACGTTGTCCAGCTTGTCGAACGACATTGCGGCGTTGACGATCCGGTCGGCAGTCGCTTCGCTCACGACGCCGGCGGCCTGCGTCTTGAACTTCCGGATCACCTCGTCGTCCGTCATGGGGTTGCCGGCGTGCCCCCGCGGATACGTCACTTTTCGCGTCAGCGTCCGCCCGTCGGTGGTCCTCACGATCAGCTTGTTCGGAATTCCATCCGGATAGCCGGCGTTGCATTCCTCCGTCTCGACGATCTTGATCTTGTCGAGCAGACCCAGAGCCCGCGTGTCCCGGATCTTGGCGTCCGAGAACGACGCTCGGGTCACGTCTCCGTCTAGCAAGGCGCATGCCATGCAGAAGCCCATGCTGTGATCGGCGGTTTCCCGGCTTGTCGGCCGCCATTTCTCCGGCTCGCTGCCGATGATGCTCACCGCCGCCTCAAAACTCTCAACCACGATGCTCTCGATCTTTGAGGCGTCGCCGATCTCCGGCCGAAGCTGGAGGCAGGCATCGATCGCGGACTGTGAATGATATTCAGCGGGCCAGAATTTGATGTATGTCTTGCAGATCATCCAGTCGTCGGCCCCTTTGGTCCAGCCCAGTTCGAACGGGCCGGTCACCATCTTGAACAGTCCCTTGGGGCCTTCGAAAATCTCGTTCGGACCGGTCATGCCCTGGCGAGCCAAATTCGCGGCGAACACCCCATTGCGTCCCGCGTTTGAGAAAGCACAGGCCTTCCAGTCTGAAATCTGGCCAGTGCGCGTTTGGCGGGTCGCGAAATTACACACACCCGCCAGACCCAGCGCATGCACCATTTGCGCCTCGTTCAGCCCGTATAGCCTCGCGGCCAAGAGGGCCGTGGAGAGAGCGCCGTAGTAGACGTGATCCCAGCCGTGGGCCCGCAGGCTCGCCGCGTCGCACAGCCGGCACTGTACCTCGTATCCCAAGGCGATCGCGGCGACGATGTCGCGGCACTTCGAGCCGGCGGCCTGGCCGACCGCCAGCGCCGCGGGAATGTTGTCGCTGGGGTGCGCGGGCTCTTTGCTCAGATAGGTATCGTTGAAATCGAGGTAACGGACGAGCGCGCCGTTGGCGAATGCCGCAAGGTCGGGCGTCGTGCGGTGCTTCGATCCGAACAGCCCCGCGCCGTTCGGAATGCCCACGCCCTGGGCAACCGCACGTGCAATCGTGCCTGGCCGGCTCTTCCACGCGCCCAGCGCGCAGCCGATCGAGTCCAGGATACGACGGTTGACTTCGTGAACGACTTGGGAACCCAGCGAGTCGAAAGAGGCGGCCTTCGCCTGGGCCGCCAACCGTTGCGCGAGCGTCATGGTGTCTCCCCGTGAATACGCCGAAAACGATGAGTATGCGGGAATGATCGTGCGTATGCAAGGCGGAGCAGACCTGCTTCGGCCAGCACGATCAGCCCCGTAAACCCGGAGCGAATCCAAGGACGCGCGGCGGTCTGCGCGTCAGCGAGCGATTGGAAAGGTGTTCCCGACTCGAAGAACCGCGGAGCGGTGGAGAAAAAAAGAACTTGGGTGAATTTTCGGTTGGTGTTCTTAGGGGCAGGGGGTTGGGTTTCGAGCGAGGGGCCATCGAGCAGCACCCGCGTTTACCGCGGATCGTTCTGACGGCCTGAGAACAGCCGACCGAAGAGATTCACCCAAATTTTCGTGTTCCGCCGACTCACCGGCGGAGTAAAGGTGCATCGGCCCTAGCTTCCTTGCAGGGGCCGACGCAAGGTCGGTCAATACGCGCCCATCCTTGGACTCTGCTGCCGACCGGGATCCACAAACGAATCTGACGCAAAAAACTGCTGAACGAAAGCTGATCGCGTCTCTCGTCTCTCCATCGGATAGTCTAGCTCGAATCTGGCGGGATTGATATGCTCGATTTTTACACTTATTCGGATTTTGGCGTTAACATAGCGAATATTCAATCTGCGTAAAGACAATCGCTCGATATGTTAGATGAGGATCGCGCGCGCGCTACTACATCTTGTATGTCAATTCGCTGTCAATTGTCAGTTGAAACCGCGTGTGGGGGCGAAAATTTTAGCCATTTTTCCAATTTACCGCAGTTTCTATGGGCTCAGATTGCCGCGATCGACTTGACGACGATAGTTGCGGACCAGCAGAAAGTAGCGGCCATGATACCGCGTAACCTCTCCAGTGACAATGGCTTGCGAATCGCCAGAAGCGACCTCGCGCTCGATTTGCTCCAACCAGGAGTTGGGAAGCAGTTCGAGCGTTGCACTCCGGCCTTTTGCCCCGTCGAGGACGACGCGGAATTCAACCCGCTCCAGCACCTTCGTGAAGCGTCCCAAGCGCTCGACGATGTCCTGTCCATCCACCAGTGCCGTATCGTCCTTCGACTTCGACGTACCACGATCGCCCTCGGGCCGAGCGGATTCGGCTGATCCCTTGGGAACCGCGAGAGGCTGACGCTCGGCCTCTCGAATCAGCTCCTTGAGCACTTCGGCGTCACGCGGAGTTGGAGCCGCCGGGCTCGACCCGGGTTGAGTCGTTGCGGGGCGGCTGGTCGGCGAATCTTGCGCCCGCGGCTCGCCAAGGGTGGCGGTCGAGGCCACTGCGAACAGAAAAGCGAAGATCGCGCACATCGATGCAACCTCCCAAAACGCGGTCTCTGACGCGCCTCATACACAATTCGGATCGAACTGCCGCGAAGCCTAACCGATATCGTTGACAGAGAGGAGTCCCCGATGATCGACGTGGTGATCTTCGGCGCGGGGGGATTGGGCGAGCTGGTCGCCGACACGCTGCGGCAAGCGGGCGGCTATTTCATCGCCGGCTATCTCGACAGCGATCCTACCCTGCGCGAGGTCCAGCGCGGCGAATTCCGCGTCTTCGGCGGATTCGAGCAGATTCCCAACCTGCGCAAGGACGGAATCACGCACGCCATCGTCGCCATCGGATACAACGCGCCGCGCGTCAATATCGCGGAGCGGCTCGTCGAGCTCGGCCTGTCGCTTGCATCAGCAATCCACCCGCTGGCGAGCATCGTCGAGCACGACAATGTGCTGGGCGAAGGCGTGTTTCTGCATCCCGCGGCGCGGCTGGCCGGCGGCGTGACGATCGAGGAGCAAGGCACGGTGGGAATCGGGGCCAGCGTGATTCCCGGCCGCAAAGTCGGCAAGGGCGCCCGCGTTCATCCGGGCGCTGTGGTCATCAAGGACGTGCCGGCGTATGCCAATCTCGTCGGCGTTCCCGGCCGGGAGATCGGCCAACGCGGGCGGTTCGAGCCGGAGGCGGCCAAGCCGCCGGAAGTGACGGCGTTCGCAACGTAGCACGTATCGCCTATCCGCATGCGGCAAGGGATTCCAGCCCGTTTTTCGCGGTTGTGGGATGGGTTCCGCGCAGGTCAGCTGCTGTGTTGAATCTCGTTCCGGCCCGAGCCCGGCTGAAGAACCGTCCGCGCGGATCCACACAGAAGAGGCGGCCACGCGCTGCCTCGAGCGGCGCCGCTCGGCGTATGGCAGCCGGAAAAGGCCGCACGTAGAATTCCCGCCTCGATGAAGAGCCTTGCCCTGATTCTCGAAGGCGCCGTCACAGCGCCCGCCGAAGTACTTGGCGGCCGCACGTTGCTTCAGGCGGCGACGCACCCGGAGCTGGATCGGCTCGCTCGGGTCGGTCGGCTTGGCTGCACGTTTCTGACGCCGTCCGGCTGGCCTGTCCGCGCGGAGACGGCGCTCCTGTCGTGCATGAGCTGCGATCCGAAGGAGCATCCCGCGGGACGGGCGGCGCTCGAGGCCGCCGCTCTCGGCATCGAATACGGGCCGCGCGATGCGGCCCTCGTGTGCAGCTTCGTCACCGTCGTCGACGGCGTGCTGCGCGACCCCGCGCCCGCGGGGATTTCGCCGGCGGAAACCGCTGCCCTGGCGGACCTGGCGAGCCGGCAATGGAAAGAGCCCGAGTCCGCGGTTCACCCCGGACAAGGGAGTCTCGCCGTCGCAATCTGGCGGAATGCGGGCCGCGTGGACACGCTCGCCACTACGTCGCCGGACGAGCTCGTCGATCGCGCGATCGCAGGAAAAGGTCCGACTGGTCGGGGCTCGCGCTCGCTGACGCATTGGATGACGGCCTGCGAGAAGATGCTGGCGGACTGCGAACTGAACGCCGTGCGGCGCGATCTCGGCGAAAATCCCGTCACGAATCTCTGGGTATGGGGCGAAGGCCCGCGCCCGAAACCGCCGCGCTTTCGCGATCGATTCGGATGCGGAGCGGCCGTGATTCCCGGCAGCACGCTGATGCGCGGCGTGGCCCGCGTTCTGCGGACGGAATTGGTTCCCGCGGCGACCGCCTCCGACGAGACGCTCGGCCATCACGCCCGCGGCGCGCTCGCCGCGCTCGAACGCCAGGATCTGGTCGCGCTGCACCTTCCGCTGGCGGACATCGCCGGGTCGATTTCGCTCGAAAAACTCGCAAGCGCGATGCAGCGGATCGACAGCGAGGTGGTGGCGCCGCTGGCCGCCGGCCTCGCTTCGTACGCGGACTGGCGCATGATGGTGCTGACCACGCAGCGGACCGAGGGTGGCGCGCGAATCGCGTCGCCCTTCCTGATGGCCAGCGCCGGTTCGTCATCGAATCGCGGCGAGGCGTTTGACGAGCTGCACGCGGCCGAGGGCGAGCTGCGCCTGGAGCGCGGCTGCGACCTGATGGAGTACTTCCTCCGCACCGAAGGTTGCTGACGCGGCCGCCGGTTGCAGACGAAGCGCAGAATCGGCCGGTTGGACGCCGCCGTGAATCCGCCGATAGGATCATCTTCGGGCATGGAGGTTGTTCGCCGGATGATCCGCGTTGAGGGACTGACCAAGGCTTTCCCGACGGTCGAAGGGACCGAGAAAATCGCGGTTGACGCGATTTCCTTCGAGCTTTTCGCCGGCGAG
>JACRLV010000075.1 GCA_016235145.1 Planctomycetota bacterium | reverse complement strand
GCCGCCCCGGCTGCCTTTCCCATGTACATTTCCCCATGTACCGCAGCCGCCCCCGGCTGCATTCTCTTGCCGCCGGCGATGCGCTTTTGATGAAGCCCGATAGACTGGTTGGCCGCCGCGGCGGGGCGCCGCGGATGAATGAGCCGCGTAAATGCCGAACACCCCGAATGTCGAAGACGCGAAGCCACCCGGACATGATCCCGGCGTGGCCCCAGGCGACGATCTGGGGCGCAGATCGTCTGCCGCTCCGATCACGGCGCTCTACGTTCATGTCCCCTTCTGCCAGACGCTATGCGGCTACTGCGACTTCTTTTCGGTGCTGACCGACAAGACGCAGTTCGCTCCGCTGGTGGACGCGCTTCTCGCCGAGCTCGACGGCGTCCGCACGCAGGGCCCCGTCGCGATCGAGACGATCTTCGTCGGCGGCGGTACTCCCACCACGCTGCCGCCGAGCGACCTCGAACGGCTGGTGCGGCGCCTGCACGAATTCGCGCTCGCCACGCGCCGCGGCAGGGCGGCGGATCTGGAATTCACCGTCGAGGCGAACCCGGCGACCGTTACGCAGCGCAGTGCGGAAATTCTCGCGGCGGCGGGCGTGACGCGCGTCTCGATCGGCGCGCAGTCGTTCGATCCGTCCGAGCTGCGCGTGCTGGACCGCATTCACCATCCGCAGCAGGTCGCCGACACCTTGCGAATCTGCCGCTCCGCCGGCCTGACCCATCTGAATCTGGACCTGATTTTCGGGATTCCCGGCCAGAGCCTCGAATCCTGGCGGGCGAACCTGCTCCGCGCCCTCGAACTCGGCCCGGAGCACCTGTCGTGCTACGGCCTGACGTACGAGCCGGGCACGCCGCTGCACGAGCGGCGGGCCGCCGGAATGGTGCGCAAAGTGGACGACGAGACCGAAGCCGCGATGTACGAGGCGACGATCCGCACGCTCGCCGACGCCGGTCTGCGGCAATACGAGATCAGCAATTTCGCCCGCCCCGGTTGCGAATGCCGCCACAATCTCGTCTATTGGCGGAATCTGCCGTATCTGGCGATCGGACCCTCGGGCTCGGGAAATGTCGACGGCGTGCGCTACAAGAATATCGCCGACGTCGCCGAGTACATCCGCGCGATTCGCGATAAGCGCTCGCCGCGTGTGCACACGGAGCGGCCGACGCTGGAGCAGCAGATTCGCGAGACGCTGCTGATGGGGCTGCGGTTGAACGACGGCGTGGACCGGGCCGCATTTCGCGCGCGTTTCGGCCGCGATCCGGTCGAGATGTTGCGCGAGGTCATCGAGCGGTGCGAAACTCTCGGCGTCGTCGCGTGCGACGATCGCTCGCTGCGCCTGACGGACCGCGGCCGCCTGATCGCCGATGCCGTCATCGCCGAACTGGCGTAGATTCTCTTGCAGTTTTTCAGCATGCCGCTCGTGCGCCCGCTCGGGCGATCACCGCTCGTGCGAGATTCCCATCTCGCACGTGCTTCCTGCGGGATTCCTATCCCGCTCGTGCGATCGTGGGAACGAATTCCCGAAGACGCGGGGCGAGAATGGCTTCACGCGCCTGCCAGCTCTTCCCCTGGACGTAGTGTAGTTAGTCGCGCTGTTTGCATCTTAACAGGGTGGTCCGGGCGTCCCGCCCGGGTCGGACAACGGGCGAGACGCCCGTACGACCCGCGATGCACTATTTCTGACTGGCTACAGTAGAACATGCGCCACGAGATTCGAAACCGAACCCGCGCGACACGGCCGGCCACGCGCGGAATCGCCGAACCGAGCCGGCCCGCGATCGCGAAACATCTCCCCCACTCCCCGCGTCCGCCCGCTTCCGCCGCATTCCAGAGCCGGCGTTGGTTTGACACCCCCGCGCCCCATTTCTAATATTGAGCCCGGTTTCAATCTCACCGGCGCGGAAAGCAGGGAACAGGCGTGAAGCGATCGTTTTCCCCTTGCATACTTGGCGGCGGCGTTCGGTCTCACCGGCGCGGCCCTTACAGCCCAGGAGGCGAATCAGGCCGATCCCGGACCATCCATCGACGCCTACCGCGATCGAATGATGAAAGAGGCCCAGGCCGACGCCGACGCGCGACGGTCCGGCCGCGTGCCGCAGACGCATCGCTGGCTGAGCGACAGCGCCGCGGCGATCGTCGTCCCGGTCGCCCAGCAATCGTCGCTGCCGCAGCGGGAGAGCCTGCTGACGCAGCCCGGAGCGGCGTCGCAGCCGGCCCCGGCCGAGGTGCTGGCCGAGATTCCGGAACCCGCGGACTCCGAGCAGGTCTTCGCCGAACGCCTCGATCGCCTGGTCCGCAGCGCTCCGCGCGAAATGCGCATCGTCAACAACTACAAGCGGGTGATCGAAAAGGCGCGCACCTACGTGCAACGCGTGCGGCGGACGCAGCCGATCCGGCTCAGCCTGGCGGAGTGCATCCAGCGCACGCTCGCCAACAACTACTCGATCCGGGTCGAGGCGTTCACGCCCGCGATCAGCCAGACGCAGCTCGTGCAGGCCGAGGCGGCGTTCGATTCCGTGTTCTTTCTCGACGCCACTTCGAGCCGCACGGATCAGAAAGGCGCCACCATCGACCTCGAGCAGCCGCAGGTGGACGGCCGGACCTATTCCGGCGGCATCCGCAAACTGCTGCCGACCGGCATGACGGTCGAGACCAGCCTGGGCCAGACGTTTTCCAAGGCCAAGGTGGATGAAAAGCAGAATACGGCCTACAACCCCGCGTACGACACGACGTTCGCGGTGCAGTTCAGTCAGCCGCTGCTGCGCGGCTTCGGGCTGGATTACAACCGCGCGCCGATCAACGTCCGCAAGCTCGACGTGCGCATCAACAAGGAACAGTTTCTGATTCAGGTGCGCGACCGGCTGTTCGACGTCGAGCGGGCGTACTGGCAGCTTTCGCAATCCCGCCGGCTGGTGATGATCCTCGCGGAAACCACCGCCCAGAACGCGGTGACGTACGAAAACACCGAAGCCCGCAGCGCCAACGACGCCTCGCCGATCGAGGTCAACAACTCGCTCTCGCGCTGGCGGCAGGCGGAGGTCGAGTTCGCCCGCGCGGTCAAGACGGTCAAGGACGCCGAGGACGTGCTCAAGAACCTGATGAACGATCCGGACTTCCTGCTGTCGCAGGACGTCGAGATCGTGACCACCGAGACGCCCTTCGTCGCCCCCATGGCGATCGACCAGTTCGCCGAGGTGCGCAGCGCGATCGACGAACGCAGCGAAATCCGCCAGGCCAAGCTCGCGATCGAGCAGGGCCGCATCAACACCGCGCGGGCCAAGAACGAGACGATGCCGCGCCTGGACGTCAGTTTCCGGTACGAGGTGCAGGGGCTGCGCGGCTCGGCGGATTCGTCCTTCGATCTGATGACCGCCAACCGCTACAACTCCTACGCGGTTCAGGCGATCCTGGAAATCCCGATCGGCAACCGCCAGCGCATGGCGAGCTTGCGCGAGGCCGAGCTGCGCGAGCAGCAGAGCATCGAGCGGCTGCGGCAGGTGATGGACGGGGTCGTGCAGGACGTGAACAACGCCGTCCGCGAGCTGAACTTCAATTACGAGTCCATTCCGACGCAACACAACAGCGTGACCACCGCGGACCTGAGCCTGCGCGCGTTTCAGGAGCGCATCGACCGCGTCGACCCCAACACGCTTCAGACCGAGCTGAGCCAGATCGAGAATCTCGGCAACACGCGGGCGCGGCTGGCGCAGCTCGTCGTCGATTACAACATCGCCATTTCCAACCTGGAGCGGGCCAAGGGCACCCTGCTGCGCTACAACAACGTCGTCATCGCCGATGAAAAACACCGCCCCTGAGTGCAGCGCACCGCCTGCGGGTCGGGTCGCCCGGTGGCTGCTCGGGCCGTGGCTGGCGGCGCTGCTGGGCTTGCTCGTTTACGTCCATTCGGTCGGGGGCGAATTCGTCTACGACGACGTCGCCATCGTGCGGGACAACCCGCGCGTCCGCGACTGGACCGATTTTCGGGCCATCTGGTTGCGCGACTGGTGGTATTCCCACGGCCAGCAGATGGGCGGACTCATCCGCCCCGAACGCGACCGGCTCTACCGGCCGCTGACGCTGTTCACCTTCGCACTGAACTACGCCGTCGGCGGCGGCCATCCGTTTGGATACCACGGCGTGAACGTGCTGCTGCACGGAGCGGCCTGCTGGCTGGTCTGGCTGGTCGCGTTCCGGTTATTCGGGCGCGAGCGTCTGGCGGCGATCGCCGGCGCGGTCTTCGCGCTGCATCCAATTCACGTCGAGGCGGTGGCCGGCATCGTCGGGCGGGCGGAGATTCTCTCGACCGTCTTGATGTTGCTCGGCATGCTCGCGGTGCTGCCGCGCGAAGGATTGCCGACGCGCGGCCGTTACTTGCTGGCGGCGCTGGCCATGTTCGCGGCGCTGCTGGCGAAGGAAAACGCGCTCTGCCTGCCCGCGGTCGCGGCGCTGGCGGTCTGGCACCGCGCGCGCGCGGCCGGTGCGACGTGGAAGTGCGTCCAGAGCAGCGCGATGGTGGGCCTGGCGGCCGTAATTCTGGCGGGCGGCGTCTATTTCTCGATGCGCTACGTGGCACTCGAAAACCGGCTGGTTCGAACGAGCCAGCCCGGAAACATTTTCAATCCGCTGAGCGAGGCGAGCGGCTGGAAACGCTGGCTGCCGACGCTGGACATTCTCGGCCACTATGCCCGGCTGACGCTCGCGCCCGCCTCGCTGAGTTGCGACTACGGACTTTCGATCATCGATCCCGACGCCGGCGCGACCGCACTGACGCTCGTCGGGGCCATCGCGGTCGTCGGCATCGGGTTTGCGTTGCGACGACCCGAGCGCCCGGCCGGGATGCTGGCCGCGATGTTCGTCGCGAGCTACCTGCTCATCTCGAACACGCTCGTGTTGGTCGGCGTGACTGTGGCCGAGCGCTTGTTCTATTGGCCCTCCGTGATCGTGGCGATCGGCGTCGGGCTGGGAGTCGAAGAGGCGTTTCGCTTTCGGCCGGCCGACGCCGGCTACGCATCGCGCGTGCGGATCATCCGACTGCTCGGGCTGGCGCTGCTGGCCGCGCTGGGGTTGCGGACGATCGTGCGCGTGCCGGATTGGCAAACGACGCGCACGCTGTTCGCGGTGGACCATGCGGCCTGGCCGGCGGGAATCCACCTGGCGACCGAGCACGCCCGATTCCAGATCCACGAAGCGGAACGCATGTCGCCTGCGAACCAGCGTGAGGCCCTGCTGGCTGAGTCGCGCACGTTCCTCGATGAATCGCTGCGCAAGGCGCCGCGATATCCGGCCGCCATGCGGCTGCGCGGGATCGTCGCCGCGCTGACCGGGCACACCGAGGAAGCCGTCCGATTCTTCGAAGTCACGGTTACGCTCGCCCCGGAAGACAACGTCGCCCAGCTCTGGCTGGCGGAGCTGCGGGGTTCGGCCGCGGTGGCGGCGGAGCGCATCGCCGCACTGGAGAAGCGACTCGCCGACGATCCGTCGGACGTTTCAGCACATTTGGACTTGGGGGCGGCGTATTTGGAAATCGGGCGGAACGTGGACGGCCTGCGCCAGTACGAGACGGCGGCGAAGCTGGCGCCTCAGAACGTCGACGCGTTGCGCGGATACGGCCAGGCGCTGGCGGTGAACCTGCAAAACGAGCAGGCCGCCGAGGTGTTTCGAAAGCTGCTGCTGATCGACCCGAATGACTGGATGGCGCACGGCAATCTGGCCACGGTGCTCAACGGCATCGACCCGGCCCAGGCCCTCGCGCATGCCCGGCGCGCATTTCAGATCGAGCCCAATGACCTTCGCACGCAGATGAACCTCGCCGCGGCGCTGGCGGTCAATCACCGTACGAAAGAAGCGATCGACATGTACAATGACATCCTGACGCGGCTGCCCGCAGACGACCCGCGACGGGAGATGATCGAAGGCCGCCTGCGCGAACTCCGCAAGCAATAGAGTCGCTTCGACTCGTGCGCCGCACCGAGCGCGTCGCGCTACTCAGCGCGCAATCGAATCGACGCCGCACGAAATCGCCCGTTTTCGACTTTGCCCACGGCCACGCCGCGCCGCGCCCGGTTGCACAACCCGTCCGCGGCGTGTGCGTCGCCGTGATCGTCAATCCCGCCGCCGTCCACCAGATAGGCGGCATTGCCGATCCGCACGGCGAGCAGGCAGTCGTTGACGTTCGGCATGTGAAACACGCACATCGCGCAGCCGGCCTCTACTTCCAGCCCCGTTCTGTTGATCAAAGAACCCCAGAATCAGGCTATAAAACCAGTCCTTGGCATACGCCGCAAATCCGACGTGCCCGCCGCCTTCGAGCACGATCGCCGCGACGTTCGGGTTCTTCGTCGTCGCCATCAGGTCCGCGACCGCCTGGGCCGAAGCCAGTGGATCCGTCGAGGCGTGCACGATCAGCACGGGCACGCGGGCTGATTCCAGCTTGTCGCCGCCGGTCCGTCCACGAAACGGCATGAAGCGGAGATAGTCGAGGCCATCTTCCACTGCGCCCGGGTAGTTCACCGGCGAGCAGGCGAACTCCGCGTCGATCAGCGTGCGCAGGTTGCCGTCCGCCGGCGTGTGGCCCTTCGCCAGCTTGCGATCGCGAGTGCCGTCCTGAAGAGTATTGAGGACCGGATCAACCCAAGCCGACGTCGGCGTCTTGCTGCGCTCGACGATCTCCTCGAACACCAGCACCGGCGAGAACGCAATGACGCCCGCTTCGTAACAGCGCGTCCCTTTCGCTCGCCGCAGAAACGGCGCCAAATGCGGCGACACGCTGACGTGCTCGTCAGCGCGGCCGTCGTCCCACGCCGCCAGCAAGGCGTGGTTGGCGCCCCAGCAGAACCCGATCAGACCCGTGCGCCGCACCTCGGGCTTGGCCTGAAGCCACTGCGCGATCGCGAGCAGGTCGCCGGTCTCCAGCACGCCGAAGTTGTAGTAGACGTTCGGCTGCTCCGCATCCGTGCGGCCATAGCCGCGCAGCTCGATCGCCAAGACGTGCAGACCGCTCTTGACGAGCGCATTCGCGATCGTCCGCGTGCGCTCGACGGAGAGATCGCCGAGCAGCCCCGGCAGCACCACGATGCAATCCGCCAGAGCCGGCCGGCCGTTTTCTCGCGCGAAACCGAGCCGCCCGAAAACGCGCACGCCGTCCGCAACCGGAATCCACACATCCTCAAATCCCGGCCAGGGCGGCGGATCGTGCGACGGGACCGTGGTGTGCGAGCATTGCGCCGTGTGCATCATTCCGTAGAAGTTGCGGAACACGGACGCAAGCGCATTGGGATCCGTACTAAAATGCCGATAGACGTCGATCGGCTTCTGATCGGCCGCCGTGAGTTCGTTCGTCGTCAACGGCGGCTTGTGATGCGCCGGCAGCAACGGGCGCAACTCGCGTTCCGCGGCGACCGCCCATTCGCGCACCGTGCGGACGTCCTTCGGCGAATTCACATGCACAATGCGGCTCAGATCGGCCTCGAATGTGCGCTCGCTGAAACAGCCCGTGGCGGCGCACAGCAGCGCACCGCCCGCCAGAATCAAGCCAATGCGTCGTTTCAATTGACTTTCCCCGATTCGTCGCCTGCCCAGCCGCGTTTCACGTGAAACACGTTTGTGCGCGGCGTGTTCACGCGCCGCTGCCGAGCGGATATTATCAATGTGCTTCCAGCGGTCTCAAGCGCGTGGAGGAGGAAACGGCGATGTGGTCATTCAGCGCGCTGTGCGATCAGTTCTGCGTCAGCTCGCGGCTCGCGCTGCGGCTAGAGCTGCAACCGTCGCGCGAGACGATCTTGCATTATTTGGAGCAGGTGCGACGCGCGTTTCCGCAACTCACCCGCCTGCGCCGTCGCGAGGACGGCGCGCTGCTGCTCGATCAGGACGAGGACGAAGGCTCGCGCCGTTACCTGCGGCTCGACCCGCGCATGCTGCGGTTCGGCACGTACGGAAGCGAAAACGCCGCCGAAGTGCAGGCCCTGGCGGCGCGCGCCCTGGCGCTGGCGCCGGCCCACCTGAGCCTGAGCGAGCTCGACTACGACTACCTCGAAGTCGCCTTCGCGTTTGATCTGGAGTACCGCGGCAACCACGACGAACTCGTCGCCGAGACGCTGCTGGCCGGCAATCCGCTGGCCCGCGCGCTCGCACAAGAGGACGGCCGCTTCATCGAATGCCAGCCGCTGATCGGCGTTTCGCTCGGGCCGGAGTGCGATCGGCAGCTTTACCTCGAAGTCCGCGGCCGCACGTCCGCGTTCGAAGTTCGCACCGGCGAGTTCGACGCGACGCCGCTGACCGTCTCGCTCACCGCGCGGCGGTATCTGCGGGCCGAAGGCGAAGTCGATCTGCCGCGAACCCACGAAAGTCTGCTGTTGCACGCGGCCCGCATCTGCGAAGAGCGCGTGCTTTCGCTCGTCGTGCAACCGCTGGCGGCGGCGATCGCCAGCCAGCATTGAACCGCGGTTCCCGCGCCGCACTTTACTTGGAGACATTTCCATGAACGTGAAAACGCTGATCATCGAAGGCATCGAGATGGCGCACAGCGTCACGAACGCGTACCTGGCCGACCTGACGGACGCCGACCTCGTGCAACGCCCCGTGCCCGGCATGAACCACATCGCCTGGCAGCTCGGCCACCTGATCGGGTCCGAGCGCGGCATGATCGCCGGCCTGGGCCACCCGATGCCGGAGCTGCCGGCGGGCTTCGAGGCGGCCCACGCCAAAGAGACCTCGAGCGTCAACGATCCGGCGAAGTTCGCGAAGAAAGCGGACTATCTCGCCCTGATCCGCAAGATGCACGACGCGACCATCGCGGCGCTGAAGGCCACGCCCGACGCCGACCTCGACAAGCCCGCGCCCGAGGCGATGCGAAGCTACGCGGCGACGGTCGGGTCGGTGTTCAACATCATCGGCCCGCACGAGCTGATGCACGCGGGCCAGTTCGTCGCCCTGCGCCGCAAGCTGGGCAAGCCGGTTACGATTTGACGACGGCGCCGCGAGGGCCGCAGCGGCGGGCCTCCGCGTTCGACGGCGAATTGGCCCCGCGCGCCGGCGCTTGGGGTTTTGATGTACCGCAGCCGAATGTACCGCAGCCGAATGTACCGCAGCCGCCCTCGGCTGCTGATTCGGACGCGCGAAGACGGTGGTATTCGCCTGCAAATCGCCCGACACGGAGCAACGCCGCGTGCCATTCATCGCGGGCATCGATGAAGCCGGTTACGGCCCGACGCTCGGGCCGCTGGTGGTCGGGGCGTCGCTTTGGCGCGTCGAGCCCGCCAAGATCGACGCCGATTTCTGGTCCGTCCTCGGCGAGGCCGCGACGCGCACTTCAAAACGCGGCGATTGGCGGCTGGTGGTCGACGATTCGAAATCCGTGTTCGACCGCCACGCCGGCATCGGCAGCCTCGAACGCACCGTCCTGGCTTTCGCGGCGGCGGGCGGGCACGCGGCCGGGTCGCTCGACCAATTGCTTGCGTGGCTCGGCGTTTCCGATCTCGCGGCGGGCGCGATTCCGTGGTATCGCGATTTGCGGATCGACCTGCCGCTGGATCGTGCCCGCGCGAGTTCCGCGGCGGTCGTCGAGCGCCTGGCGCAGACGATGGCGGAGCAAAAAGTCGCCTGCGTGGCGCTGCGCACGGCGGTCGTGCCCGAAGACGCGTTCAACCAGCGCGTCGCCAGGACGCGCAACAAGGCCGAGCTGGTGGTCGAGCACGTGCTGCGGCACATCGCCTGGGCCGGCGCGCAGGCTCGCGACGCCGACCTGATCGTCTTTGTCGATCGGCTCGGCGGCCGCAGCGAATATCGCGGGCTGCTGTCGATGGCATTTCCCGACCGGCACGTCCACGTGCAGGAATCGACGCCGGAGCGGAGCCGCTATCGGCTGGCGTCGGCGAAGAGCGATTGGATCGTGGAGTTCGGCGTGGACGCGGACAAGCTGCGGATGCCGGTCGCGCTGGCGAGCATGACGGCCAAATACGTGCGCGAGGCGCTGATGGAGCGCTTCAACGAATTCTGGCGACAATGGGTTCCCGGCCTGAAGCCGACGGCCGGCTACTACACCGACGCGCAGCGCTTCCTGACGGACCTGGGCCCGGCAGTGATGCAGGCGGGCGTATCGGTGAACTGGCCCCACGCGCTCGCGCTTGGGGTTCTGATACGTGCTCTCACTCGTTGTTTTTTGGCCTGTCGGTTTGCTACACTGGTCTTGGAGTAGTTCGGAGGGGCCTTCATGCGAAACCTGGTCCTGCGATTTGTTGGTGCGCTGTGCGTCGTGCCGGCGCTGGCGACGGCGCAGACGCTCATCTGGTTTCCGGTTCAACGAACCGTCGCCGCGGACAGCGATTTTCGCACGGAAGTTGATCCGCCGCCGGTGCATCAGGATGCGACCGGCCCGGGCGACGGGGAATGGAGCGCCGCGCTGGTCGCGCCGAACGAATGGAGCTGGGGGGACATGTGGTTGCACGTCGGGCAGGTCTCGTCGCCTGGGCCCTACGGCCTGGCCTGCCAGCAGTACGCGGTCTTTGAGTTTCAATCGCCGGATGCGTTCGACGTGAGCGTCTTCGCGGAGTCCGCGTTTCAATCCTATGTGGCCGTCACGGCGCCGACGGACGTGACCTTTTTCGGCACGCTTTCCGCGTCGGTTGATGCCGGGCTGGCGGCATTTCCGCCCTGCGACTACGAAGCCAGCACGCGGATCGAATTTCGGCGGATCGGCGATTTTCCGCAATACGAGCAGCGGGTGGCGGCACTACTGACGCTCGACGATCCGGATCACCTGCAATCGTACGTGACCGAGCCGATCGCGTGGACTGCGAGTCTTCCGATCGGCGTCTACGAGCTGATCGTCCAAACGCAGGTCGGAGGGGTCGAGCCGGTTGAGATTCTGGAAGCACTTGAGCCCGGGCGCTGCGAGGCGGCGCTGGTTTTTTCGCTGACGACCGCCGAGACGCCATCTCCGCCCCCGTGCGGCGGCGACATGGATGGGGACGGCGATACCGATATTCTCGATTTCGCACTGTTCCAGCGGTGTTTCGACGGGCCGCGGCCGTAGCTCGATATTCCGGCGGCGCTGTCGCCGGTCAAAAGGCGCGGCGGATGCCGGGACAGTCGCGGCCCATCCTCGCGTGCGGTCGCCGGCAAGGTCGGAGCCAGCCGGCTATTGTGGTTCCGCGGCGCGGTCTGGTGGCTCGTCAACCATTGACTGTCTGGTTGCTGCCCGGGAATGGGTGCTCGTCCGTGATGAGTTGTGTGGGGCAGGCCTCCGGCCTGTCTCTTTGGCAGGGACGATCGCTGCAACCCGCGGGCTTGTTTCCGAAGAGACCGGCCGGAAGCCAATGGTGTCCGGGATTCTCTTGCTT
>JACRLV010000289.1 GCA_016235145.1 Planctomycetota bacterium | reverse complement strand
GTGCTCACGGCGGCGCAGAACGTCGAGCTGCCACTGCTGCTTTTTCGCATGGGATCAGGCGAGCGCAAGCGGCGCGTGGCGACTGCGCTGAAAATCGTCGGTCTCGGCGATCGCATGGACCACCGGCCCAACCAGCTTTCCGGCGGGCAGGAGCAGCGCGTGGCGATCGCCCGCGCGATCGTGACCGATCCAGACGTGCTGCTGGCCGACGAACCGACCGGCGACCTCGACGCCAAGACGTCGGAGGAAATTCTCGGCCTGCTGAATCTGCTGAATACCGAGTTTCAGAAGACGATTCTCATGGTGACGCACGATCCAAAGGCGGCGGCGCACGCGCGCCGGACGCTGCATCTGGAAAAAGGCGTCCTCGAGCGCGACGTGCAGAATGCGCCGCGCGACGCCGCGATGACGGGTTAGTGAAACGCCGCGAAAGACGAACGCCCGGCGCTAACTTGGGTGGTACCCGATGATTACTTGGGTGGTACGGGCGTCCCGCCCGTTCTATTTCCCGACAGACGGGCGAGACGCCCGTACCACCCGTGGGGCGGCGGCGCGACTGAATGACGAGGCAGGACGGCGATGACGCTTTCGTACGTTCTAATGCAGAACTTGCGGCGTAATCGGCTCCGAACGGGGCTGACCATCGCCAGTTTTGCGCTGCCGATGGCGGTGTTCGTCGTCGCGATCTCGCTGGTGGCGCTGTTCGTTCGAACGGGCATCAACGCGCAGCGCGAAATGCGCGTCGCCGTGCGAAGCAAGGTCTCCTTGCCCACCTTGCTGCCTGAAGGCCACCGCCGCAAGATCGAAGAGCTTGATCCGAATCATCAGCGGATCCGCGCGGTCTGCGGCTTTCGCTGGTTCGGCGGAAAGGTGCCCGGAAGCGACGAAGGCGTGCAGGCGCTCGGCTGCGATGCCGACACCTTCCCGACTGTGTTCAATGAACTTGGCTGGACGGAGGACGAAGCAGCTCGGTTTCAGAAGGAGCGCCGCGCGGCCGTCGTCGGCGCGCAGCTTGCGTCGAAATACCATTGGCGCGTCGGCGAGCGATTCACGCTGAACAGCAACATCCCGCCGTACATGTCGCTGGAGTTCGTGCTCGTGAAGCTCCTGCCGCAGCCCGAGCGTGCCGCCGCGGTCTATTTCCGGCGGGATTACATGGAGGAGTCGCTTCGCGCGCAGGGCCCCAGCCAAGCCGGCTCCAACGTCTATTGGGTCAAATGCGAGAACGCGGCCGCGCTCCAGCAAATCAAACAGGAGATCGACGGCCTGTTCGCGAACACGCCGGATGAGACCGATTCAGTGGATGAAAGCGCCTTTTTCGCGACGTTTCAGCAGGCCCTGGGCGATATTCCGGGCCTGATGCAGACGATGGCCATCGTCGTGGTGTGCATCATGGGGCTGGTCGCCGGAAACACCATGATGATGAGCTTTCGCGAACGCGGGCGGGAGCTGGCGATCTTCAAGGCGATGGGATTTCAGTCCGGGCGGATATGCCTGATCGTTCTGGCGGAGAGCGTGCTGCTGGCGTTGCTTGGATCTCTCGCGGGAATCGTTCCGATCGGCCTTTGGCTCTACTTCAATCCGCTCTCGGTCCGCATGGGGCCGATCGGGCGGATCGAGTTTTCGCCGTACGCCGTTCTGGTCGCGCTGGTGATTGCGCTGTTTGTCGGAGTGGCGGCGGGAATCGTGCCCGCGTGGAACGCGCTTCGCTTGCGGACAGTGGACGCGCTTCGCCGGGTGGCCTAAGGCGGCCGTAGCGTCGGACCTCCGAGTCTGACGATGCATCGACGGCGGCCGACTGCGTCGAACTCGGAGGTCCGACGCTACGAAGAACGGTTGCCGCGTCGTTTCGCGAGTTTCTGAGGTCGAGATGCGAACCAGGTGAATTGAGATGGCCTTGCCTCTGAAATATCACTGGCGGAACCTCTTTGTCCGCCGCGCGACGACGCTCTTGACCGTGCTCGTGATTGCGACCGTCGTCGGTGCGCTTTCGTGGATCCTCTGCTTCAGCGAATCACTGGGCGCGTCGCTTTCGGTCGCCAGCGACGCGGGCAAGCTGATCGTGATTCGCCGCGGGAGCGAGTCCGAGTCCAACAGCGCGCTGACCAGCGAGCAGTTCAACCGCCTGTCGCAGGTAAGCGGCATCGCGCCGGCGAAAGACGGCCAGACGTCCCTGGCCAGTCCCGAACTGATGGTGCAGGTGTCGCTCGGCCGCAAGCGGGACGGCGGAAAGACGGCTGCAAATATCGCCGTCCGCGGCGTGACGGACGCCGCTTTTGAACTGCACCGGAACGTCAAGCTGGTCGAAGGGCGCCCGTTTTCGACCGGCGAGCCGGAGGTCATCGTCGGGCTGCGCGCCTCCCAGCAATTCGAAGGGCTGAAGATGGGCGAGGCCGTCCGCCTCGGCTCCGGTGCCAAGCGCGACTTTCGAATCGTCGGGTACTTCACCGCCGACGGCGGTCCGCTCGAGAGCGAGATCTGGGGATACCTGCCGGCGCTGTCCAATGCCTATAACCGCCAGGGCTACTACTCGTCCGCGGCGCTGCGGCTGGTCGATCCGGCCCGGGCCGCGGAGGTCATCAAGCAGATCGGCGACCCGCCGATCGAGCTCGAAGCGGCGACCGAAGCCGGCTACTGGCAGAAGCAATCTACTTTTTTCAATCTGTACCGCATGATCGCGTGGTCGCTCGTGGCTGTGATCGGGCTCGCGGCGGGTTTCGCCGTCGCCAACACGCTTTATTCGATGGTCGCCGGCCGCACGCGGGAGATCGCCATGCTGCGCACAATCGGGTTCGGGCCGCGCAGCATCCTCCTGGGATTCGTGATTGAGGCTGTGATCTTGTCATTGCTCGGCGGCGCTCTGGGATGCGCGGCGTGCGCCGCGTGGCTGTCGCTGGCCGGCAATACGAAGGACATGTTCGGCGGGCGCACCTTCACGACGCTGGCGTTCGAAATGCACATGACGCCGATGATCGTCGTTGTGGCGCTTTCGCTGGTCGCGCTGATCGGCGTATTCGGCGCGATCGGTCCGGCGTTTCGCGCCGCCCGGACCGAAGTGATCACGGCGCTGCGTGAGGCG
>JACRLV010000288.1:19145-21314 GCA_016235145.1 Planctomycetota bacterium | reverse complement strand
GGATTTTCCCGCAATTCGTAGCGTCGGACCTCCGAGTCCGACGGGTTTCCCCGCAATTCGTAGCGTCGGACCTCCGAGTCCGACGGGGTTCTCGCCACAAATTCGTCGTCGGACTCGGAGGTCCGACGCTACAACGACTCCGAGGCGCCCGCCGGAGCGGGGGACGCGGGCCGCCGCGGTTCGCTCGCCGCCGCATGCGAAGCCGCCGCTACGGGCCGGAAGTACTCGAGCAGGTCGAGCGTCTGGACGGTCGCCCGCACGGTGAGCGATTCGATTCGATTCCGGCAGATGCCGAAAAACAGCAGACCGACGATCGCCAGACCGAGTCCGAGCAGCGTGTTGACCAGCGCCAGGCTGATGCCGCGCGCCAGGCCGCCGGCGTCCGCCGCCGCCTCGCCGCCGCCGTGGCCCAGCTCGTTGAACGCGATGATCATGCCGAACACGGTGCCGAGCAGGCCCATCAGCGGCCCGAGGTTTCCGATGATGTTCATGTACTCGACTTTGCGGAACATCTGCCCGCTCAGCTCGCCGGATTTTTCGATCGCGGCCTCGTGCATGGCCTCGAATCCGTGCCGGGCGTGTTGAAGCCAAGCCGACATCGTGCGGGCGAAGAACGTGCCGCTCTTTTTCATTGCGTCCAGGCACTCGCGGAACGCCCGCCGCTCGATCAGGTCGCGGGCCCGTTTGACCTGGTCGGGCGGCGCGATCGTGACGGTTCGGATCGAGATGAAATGCTCGACGACCAGCGCGATCATGACCAGCGAGCCGACCAGGATGAAATACGCCGGCCACTCCATGCCCGCCCAGATGACGCCGCTGATGGACGTGGGGCTGGCTGGCGCGCTCGCCGCCGGTCCGGCCTGCGCCAAGAGCGGCGCGGCCAAAAGGCCTGAGGCAAGCAGAAAACACGCAATCCGCAGAGTTTGCTTCATCGTTTCACCAGGTCGTTTCCCGTCACGACTTTCGATTTTCCGCGATTCTGCTCGGCGATCCGCTGGAGCCGCTTCGCGCCGTCGGTCAGTTTCGGCAGGCCGCTCTTGTCCGAAATGATCAGCTCGTCGAATGCGAGCGTGTGAATCGAGGTCTTCTGCCCGGGGTTTGCCTTCGCGATTTCCTGGACGACCTTCTCCTCGAAGAAGCCGTCGGAGAAGAAAAACACCGCGTCCGGCTTTAGTGCCAGGGCGCGCTTCACCGCCGCCAGCGGCTCGGTCTGTCCGCGCGGCGGCTTTCGATCGATCCATGAGAAGAATCGCCGCTTGTTCGACGCGTCCGCCGGAACGAGCTGGGTTTCAAAATTCTCGGTGATGAACCGTTCCTTGTCGGCCGTCGTGTCGCTGAAGAAGATGATCACGTCGAACGTCTGCGGCGCCCGCAATGCGCCGACGGACCGCTTGAGCTCGCGTTTCAGATCTTCGGCGACGACCGTAATCGAGCCCGAAAAATCCACCACGTAGACGAAATGATTGCCGCTCGCGTTGAGGTTCCAGACGTTCGCCTTGCCGATGCCCTGGCCGCCGCCGAAGCCGCTGCCGATTCCCGCGCCGCCGCCGGTGCCCGCGCCGCTGCCGATTCCCAACACGCCCGAGCGGCCGACGCTGCCGATGCCGAAGCCGCCGGTGTCGTCGCTATCGGCGTCGGTGCGAGCGCCCTTGATCTGGTCGGCCAGGCCGGGAGACGGCGTGAACTCGAGCGGCGGCGGCGTCAGCGGCGACGGCGCGTCGGGTTGCGCCAGCGACAGATCTCCCTCGCCGGGCCACTTGAAGCCGCCGGTCAGGTCGCCGGAAAGGGCGATGCCCGCTTCGATGTCCTCTTTGTCCTGCTGCGTCGCGACGATGTTCCACGTTTTCAACGCCAGCAGGGTGAGCAGCAAGGCGTGGAAAATGACGCTGGAAAAGACGGGCGCGACGAAATGCACCGCGGCCCAGAAGAACGGATTGCGCCGCTCGCGGTCGGCGAACCACGGGCTCAACTCGACCCGCGGCATGGGCTTCGAGAGATCGTCAAGCAGCGAGTCGTCCAGATCGCTCATAGGTTCGATAGTACGGGGCGGTATGCGATCACTTCGCGCCGCTTCCCGCCTTGGCGTCGTTGCGATTCGGTCGTCGCGTCGGACGAACGTGTGGATCCAGTGATCAACACAAGCGACGAATCGCTTTCTCTGTTCCCAAA
>JACRLV010000288.1:0-19132 GCA_016235145.1 Planctomycetota bacterium | reverse complement strand
ACAGGCGAGACGCCTGTACCACAACACTCTCACCCCGTCGGGCTCGGAGGTCCGGCGCTACGAAACCCGAAGCGATGAAGTGCTAGACGCCGATTCCAGGGCCGGCGCCGCCCGCCGCTCCCGCCCGCTGCACAAAGTGCATCCGCATTTCGTAGAGCACCTGGTCCAGCAGTTTCTTTTCGTCCGCGGTCAGGTTGCCCTTGGTCTTGTCGTCGAGCACCTGGAGCAAGTCGATGAAATGCTTGGCGGCGGCGAAATTCGGCGGGATTCGCTCGCCGCCCGGGCCCGCCATCAGACCCAGCCCCGCCATCGCCTGCATCACGATCAGGTTGATCAGTTCGACGATCCCGGATGCCGGAATCGCTTCCGGCCGCTCGGACTGCTGCTCCGCAAGGCGCTCCTTTTCGGCGCGGGCCTGGGCCTTCCAATCGTCATCTACGAGGATTTTTCGGTCATCAGCCATGTCTCACCCGGTTGTAGGCGTTCGTTTCACGGCGGCGATCGGCCGCCTGTCGAGATTCTACGCAGAAAACCGACGTCTGGCGTCCGCGCCGGGCGGTTCCCAGCGCGACCAGGCCGGCGCTGGACCTTCCGCCCTACTTCGCCGGCGCCGCTTCGGGCTCGGGCGTCCACTCGACTGCCAGTCGCGATCGCGGCGCGGAGAATTGCAGCGCGACCAGACCCAACGCGGCCAGCCCCGACATCGCGATGCCCAGCGCCTGTGAGATCGTAAACACGCCCAACGCGTCCACCGGGTTGTCGGCCCGCACGATTTCCAGCACATACCGGCTGACCGGCTCGACCAGCAGCAGCAGCAGGATGATCTGCCCGTCGCGCGTCCGCCGCCAGTACATCAGGTGCAGCAGCCACGCCAAGAGACCCGCGGTGATCGTCGAGTAAATCTGGGCGGGGTGGACGCTCAACGAGCGGTATTGCGCGGCGAGGGTGCGAATTTGCGCTGCCGACAGCCCGTACTTGGCCATGTTGATGCGGATGTCGCGGAACTGCCCGACGGCTCGTTCCAGTTTATTGCGCGCATCGTTGACTTTCTGCTCCAGCGGTTTTTTCGCCGCGGCGTCCGCTTTCGTGAGTTCTTCCCGCGCCTTCGAATAGGTCTCCCGGGCGGCCTTCTCGTTCGCCTCGGCGGCGGCGATCTCGGCGTCGCCGGCGGCGATGCTCTCGCGCGTGATCGGCGTCGTCACGCCCGGCGGGAGCGTCACAAGCAGCTCCTTCGGCAGGCTCGACCCGGGGATGCGGTGCTTCCACTGCTCGACCGAAGCGCTGCTGCCGAACGGAAACGAGATCGCCCACGGCTGCTCGCAGGTCGAGCCGTAGCAGCAGCCGTTCGCCAGGCAGCCGATGCGGCCGATCGCCAGGCCCAGCGCCGCGGACGGCGCCAGGATATCCATGTACCAGCGCAGCGAGACCTTCTCGAACACCCGCAGCCACAGCGGCACGAGAATCACGGACAGGATGAACCCGCCGTAGAACTCCAGGCCGCCTTTGCTGACATCCACGATAGCCCAGATGATTCCGCCCAGGCTGCCGCGATTGGCGAACTGGTCCCAGTAGTGGACGACGTACATCCCGCGGCATCCGACGACGCCGGCGATCAACGCCACGAAACCGCAGTTCAGCACCACCTCGGGATTGCCGTGAGACTTGCGCGCCCGGCGGGCCGCCCAGCCGACCGCCAGCAGAAAGCCGATCATCAGCATCAGGCCGTAGCCCGGGATGTCTCGCTCGATAAAGGGAATGCGGAATGCGGTTGGGAACATGCTTCCGTGAGCGTCCTTCCTGGACCCAGGCGAACTCGGCGCACGGACAATCCCCGTGCGCTACACGTTGAAGGATATTAGCGATGCGGCTTCGACGGGTCCACCGTCAGGTTGTCGATCAGCCGCGTCGTCCCGATCCACACGGCGATCGCCAGAAGCACAGGACGATCAATCCGATCCACGGGCTGAAGGGTCTCGGCATCCACGACGCTCGCGTAGTCGATCCGGCACGGCCCGGCGGCGTTGAGCCGCTCGCTCATCGTGCGCTCGATTGCGATCGGATCGAGCGTTCCGGCGACGATCGCCTGCCGCGCGTGCTGAAGCGAAGCGTAGACGCACGTCGCCTGCCGCCGCTGCTCCGAGGACAGGTAGCGATTCCGGCTGCTCAGCGCCAGCCCGTCCGGCTCGCGGACGGTCGCGCAGCCCACGATCTCGGTCGGGACGTCGAGATCGCGGGCCATTCGCCGGACGATCGCAAGCTGCTGGGCGTCCTTTTCGCCGAAATACGCTCGATCTGCCTGGGCGATGTTGAGCAGCTTGCACACGACGGTGGCGACGCCGTCGAAATGCCCCGGCCGCCGCGGGCCGCAGAGATGCTCGCCGAGCGTCGCCACATGGATGCGCGTCGTCGCACCAGGCGGATACATCTCCTCCACCGCGGGCAGGAACACCGCATCGGCGCCGGCGGCGGCGCACAGCCGCAAATCGCCTTCCTCGTCGCGCGGGTAGCGCGCGAAATCCTCGTTGGGGCCGAATTGCGTCGGATTGACGAAAATGCTGACGGTCGCGAAGCCGCACTGCGCCTTGGCTGCCCGCACCAGCGAAAGATGGCCCTCGTGCAAAGCGCCCATCGTCGGCACAAAGCCGATTTGTACGCCGCGGACGCGAGCCGCCGCCGTGAGAGCCCGGAAAGTTGCAATGCTCCGTGAGGTTTCCATGCCTGTATTGAACGGGGCCGATCGAGAGTTGTCACTGCCCGGATCGATCAGCCCTCGTGATGCTTGTTCGCGCGAACCAAAGTCCGTGATTGGAACGTCCGCACGATGGTCGCCCGCGGGCCATGATTTCGGGATTCCGATGAAAATGGGCTTGAATCTGGCGTGCGTCCCCGCTAATGTCGGCGATAAGGAGAAGCCTCGGGACAGGAGGAGGAAACAGCCAAGTTTCCACGTCTCAGGCTGGTCTGTCGCTCGCTGAGTGAAATCGGCGCGTTGCAGGCTGTTCAAGCAGAAAAGACCGGGTTCGAGCGGTCAGTGGGAATATTGTTCCCGCTGACGTCTCTTATTTTGGTCCGGCGTCTTCGTGTGTTTCCATTGTGAATGCACGAAACGAGCGTGTTGTGCTCGTTCGTGAAAGAACAGGAGGAGAGGATCTATGTTGCGCATGTGTGTAGCTGGTGCGGCCTTGGGGCTTTTCGCCAGTGCGGCGTCCGCTGACGTGTTTTCAACGACCGTCACCGGCGAGGTTGGAGGCGTTCCGTACAGCGGCTCGCTGGTGTTGACGAGTACGCCGATCGGAGAGGGCGGCAGCACTCGTGCTGTGACCGAGTATTCGAGCATTCCGGGTCCGTATTCAGCATTTGGCGCGGCCGCTGGATTGGCCGGACACGATGATTATGTGTCGGCCACGCAAGTCGCCCCGTACGACCTGGACAACATGCGGTTTGTCGGCGGCGTCACGACTGTCGGCGACGTGATCGACTTCGCGTTCAGCCTGCCCGACAGCACGGCGTTCAGCAGTTTCAGCGTCGCGTTCCCGGCGGCCGGCGATTTCATTTGGACGATCAGCGGCTTCAGCTCGTTCCAGGTGCCGAACGCAGGGTTTCTCGACCTGAACGTGACGACCGGCGCCGGTCGCTGGTGGCTGACGTCCACAGCGCCGTCCGTCGGCACGAATGACGTTAACGTGGGAACTGGCGCTCCGTTCGGGCTGTATAACGCCTTCGAGCTCAACTGGGTTCCCGAGCCCACGAGCCTTGCTCTGCTGGGTCTTGGCGCAATTGCGCTGATTCGCCGGCGCTAGACCCGGGCTTCGGGCGCAGTACCAAGTACCGACTCGACAATTCAGCGACTCCCAGCGGGCGCAACGGCGCTCGCCGGGAGTCGTCTTGTTTTTGACCAATCGCGAGTGCAACTCGATTCTGTTCGGTTGGTGGCCAGGGCAGTGCGGCGAGTTGACGGCACGGTCCGACAGATCGAGCGGAACTTGCTCGCCGACCCCCCACCACTTCCCGCAGCGCCAAGCCGGCCGAAGGCCCGATGCGACACATCGCATCGGCGGCAGGCCCGCTTGACCGGCTGCTTACCTGGTAATACGCTGTAATAACAACGCGGGTGCACCCGCTGTCTGGGGGATTCGATGTCTGCTTCGCGTTCGGAGATCGTCACCTTCAAGGCGGATCGCTCGCTGCTGGACGCATTGGCGGGAGTTCCGAATCGATCCGAGTTCATTCGCAACGCCGTGCTTGCCGCTTTGCAAAGCGTCTGCCCGCTCTGCAAGGGAAGCGGGATCCTCACGCCCAACCAGCGAACGCACTGGGACGCCTTCGCCGCGGATCACGGGCTCGCCGAGTGCAGCGATTGCCACGAGTGGCATCTGATCTGCTCCTCGCGGCCGGAGCGGAACATCCATCAACGCGCCCGGAGCGCCCGGCAATGAGACTCGCTAATCACGCCGTGGCGCTTGCCATCACGACGGCGACGATCGTCGGCTGCCAGAAGCCGCCGCCCGCCGGCGGGCCGACCAAACCGGTCGTCTTCGTCACATTGCAGCCGCAACGCTACTTCGTCGAGCGCATCGGCGGCGAGCACGTTGCCGCGCGTGTGCTCATCGCACCCGGTTCGCCGGAGCACTCGTACGACCCCACGCCGCAGCAGATCGTCGAGCTGGGGTCGGCGGCGGCGTATTTTCGAATCGGGGTGATTTCCGAGACCCGCGTTGTCGAGCAACTCCAGCGCGCCCACCCGAACCTGGCGGTTTTCGACACGCGCGAGAAGATCGCCTTGCGCACCCTGTGCGAAGCCGAGCACGGCGAATCGCCGGAGCTGCACCACGCGGAAGACGATCACGGCCACGGCCACACGGACTACGGCGGCAAGGATCCGCACATCTGGCTCGACCCGATCCTCGTGAAACAGCAGGCCGCCACAATCGCGGGCGGGCTCGCCAAGGTCGATCCGGCCCACGCCTCCGAGTATTCCGCGAACCTCGCTGCGTTTGAGCACGAGTTGGACGCGCTCGACGCCAAGCTGCGCGCGACGCTGGCGGCGGCGACGGGCCGCGAATTCCTCGTCTTTCATCCGACCTTCGGCTATTTCGCCGACCGCTACGGGTTGAAGCAGGTCTCGGTGGAGGTCGAGGGCAAGGAGCCGACGCCGCGGGAGCTTGACGGCCTGATCGCGCGGGCCAAACAGACGGGCACGAAGACGATCTTCTGCCAGCCGCAATTCTCCGATCGAGCCGCCCGCGCCGTCGCCGAAGCGATCGGCGGACGCGTCGTCATGCTCGATCCGCTCTCGGCGGACTATCCCAGGAACATGCTGGCGATCGCGGAACAGATCGCCGCCGCACTCAAGGAACCAAAATGAGCGAACACGCCGCGGGATGCGGTTGCGGCTGCGGCGAGGCCGCACGGTCGCTGCCGGTCGTGGATGTCGGCCGGCCGGTCGGACCGACGGTCATCGAGATGGCCGGCGTGGCGTTCGCGTATGGCCAGCAGACCGTGCTGCACGGCGTCAACCTCTCCGTGCCGCAGGGCGACCTGGCGTGCATCGTCGGTCCAAACGGCGGCGGAAAAACGACGCTCCTGCGGCTGATGCTCGGGCTGCTCGTTCCGCAGCGCGGCGAGATCCGCGTGTTTGGCAAGCCGCCGCATGAAGCCCGGCGGCGGATCGGCTACATGCCCCAGCACGTGCATCTCGATCCGCTTTTTCCGGTTACGTCGCTGGACGTGGTGCTGATGGGGCGTCTCGGAGGCGGCGGTGGACTGGGATTGTATTCGCGCGCGGACCAACAGATCGCGTGCGACGCGCTCGGAGAGGTTGGACTGGCGGACATGGCCAAGCGATCGTTCGCTCGCCTTTCAGGCGGGCAGAGGCAGCGCGTGCTGATCGCGCGAGCCCTGGCCTGCCAGCCCGAAGTGCTGCTCCTCGACGAGCCGACCGCGAATCTCGACATCAGCGTCGAGGAGCAGCTCTACGCCCTGCTCAAGGAACTAAACCGGCGTCTGACCATCGTCCTCGTCTCGCACGACCTCGGATTCGTGTCGAAGTACGTCAAGACCGCGATCTGCGTGAACCGCACCGTCCACACGCACGAGATGAGCCGGTTGACCGGCGACGTGATCCGCAACCTTTACGGGCGCGAAATCCGGCTCGTCGAGCACGCCGGCGGCGGCGCGGAGGTGCGATCGTGACCGATTTCTTCCGGGCTATGGCCGGCAGCCCGTTGCTTTTGCACGCGCTGGTCTGCGGGCTGCTCGCCAGCGTCGCCGCCGGCGTGATCGGTCCGTATGTCGTCGTGCGGCGCATCACCTACATCGCCGGCGGAATCGCGCACTGCGTGCTGGCGGGGCTCGGCGCGGCGTATTACTTCCAGATCGAGTACGGATGGACATGGTGCGATCCGATTCTGGGCGCGTCGGTCGCGGCGATTCTCGCGGCGCTGCTGATCGGATGGGTCAGCCTGCGGGCCCGGCAGCGCGAGGACACGCTGATCGGGGCGCTCTGGGCGATCGGGACGGCGGTCGGCGTGCTTTTCATTCAATCGACGCGCGGCTACGCACCGGACCTGATGAGCCTGCTCTTCGGCAACATCATGCTCGTGTCGGCCCGCGACATGTGGCTGGTCGCAGGGCTGGACGCGCTCGTCGTAGCGATCGGGCTGCTGTTCTACAACCAGTTCGTGGCGGTCTGCTTCGACGAGGAGTTCGCGCGCCTGCGCGGTCTGCGGGTGGAGTTCTGGTATCTGCTGCTGCTGTGCCTCGTTGCCCTGACGGTCGTGGTCCTGATGAAGGTGGTCGGGATCGTTCTCGTGATCGCGCTCCTGACGCTGCCGGTCGCGGTCGGGGCGATCTTCGCGCGCTCGCTCTGGCAGTCGATGATCGCGGCGAGCTTGTTGAGCATGGTGTTCGTAACACTGGGATTGGGGACCGCGTATCAGGCGAACTGGCCGGCCGGCGCTACGATCATCATCGTCGCCGGCGCCGCGTACCTGCTCGTCGCCATGTTTCAGATCTTCACCGCGCGCCGCCGAGCGTAGCGCTGCGCACGCGTCAGCAACGGGCAGCGTCGGATCTCCGCGTCCGGCGACGAACCACAGACGGTCGGAGCCCCAACGCACAAACTTGATCAGGGAACCGAATCGAGCTAAAAACGCGTTCGCGGCGTGCTCCCAGGGTGAGGTTTGGAATACGTCCCTTCACACCAGAGCACGCTTGTTTTTTTGTCCATTGAAGCGCGGTCAGCGCCCGCCTGCAAGGTGCGGACTCGACCGCAGGGAGCGAATCCAGATGAGCGACGCGCTGCTGAGCCGCCGGATTGATCACACGCTCGAATTGACGCTGAACCGTCCGAGCGCCCGCAACGCGCTGTCGCGCGACCTGATCGCGTCCCTCACCGCGGCGCTGAACCAGGCGGAAGGCGATCCGAACGTCCGCAGCATCATCATCACCGGCACGCCGCCCGCGTTTTGCGCGGGGCTCGACCTGCGCGAAGTGGCCCAGACGACCGCTACGCAGGCCGAACATGACGCCTCTTCGCTGCTCAATCTCTTCGAGAGAATCGACCTGCTCGGCAAACCAGTGATCGCCGCGGTGAACGGCCCGGCGGTGGCGGGTGGGGCGGGGCTGGTGTCCGTTTGCGACATCGTCGTGTGCGGCCAGTCCGGCGTGATCGGGTATCCGGAGATCAAGCGCGGCTTGGTCGCGGCGATCGTCATGACCTATCTGCGGCGGCTGGTGGGCGAGCGGCAGGCCAAGTGGCTGCTGCTGACCGGAGAAAACCTGCCGGCGGAGCGGGCGCTTGAAATGCGGCTGTGCAACGAGGTGGTTTCGGATGAAGAGCTGCTGCCGCGGGCCCGGCATTATGCTGCGATGTTCGCCTCTTATCCGCCGCAGGCGCTGACGAGCACGAAGCAGCTCTGGAATCGCATTCGCAGCCTCCAGCACGCCGACGCGGTGGAGGAGGCCCGCCAGTTGAACGCGTCGATGCGCCTGACGAGCGAATCGCGGCAAGGGATCGGCGAGTTCCTGAAAGGTTGAGCCGGACGGGGTTTTCGCGGCTAGAATGCCGATGCGGCGAGTTTCCGCAACCGTGGCGCCTGCCGGCCGTGGTGGCAGAGGGGATCAGGCCGCGTCCAGGAGTGTAAGCAACGATGTCGAATCGCATCCGCCAAATCAGCGCGCTGGGCCAGGCGATCTGGCTGGACTACATCAGCCGGGATCTGCTGCGCACGGGGAAGCTGCGGGCGCTTCTGAACGAAGGCGTGACGGGCATGACGTCCAACCCGTCCATCTTTCAGAAATCGATCGCGACCGGCCGCGAGTATGACGATCAGGTGCGCGAGCTGGCCCACGCCGGCCGCACCGCCTATGAGATCTACGAGGCGCTGGCGCTCCAGGACATCGGCGACGCCGCGGACCAGCTCCGCAACGTCTACAGCGAGACCAACGCCCGCGACGGATTCGTCAGCATCGAAGTGAACCCGAAGCTGGCGCACGACACGCAGGGCACGATCGACGAAGCCCGCCGCCTGTTCGCGGCGCTGGGCCGCAAAAACGTGATGATCAAGGTGCCCGCGACGCCGGCGGGCCTGCCCGCGATCCGGACGCTGATCGGCGAAGGGGTAAACGTCAACGTCACGCTCATCTTCGCGCTCGACATGTACGAGCAGGTGATGCAGGCGTATCTCGACGGGCTGCGCACACTGCGCGAATCCGGCCGGCCGCTGGGATTCGTCGCGTCGGTCGCGTCGTTCTTCATCAGCCGCGTCGACAACGTCATCGACGAGCAGCTCACGGCCAGGATCGGCGCGGGTCAGCGCGGCCTCGATACGCTGCGCGGGCAGGCGGCGATCGCCAACGCGAAGATCGCCTACGATTGCTACAAAAACGTGTTTGAAGGTCCGCCCTTCGCCGAACTGAAGGCCGCCGGCGCCCGCGTGCAGCGCCCGCTTTGGGCCAGCACGAGCACGAAAAACCCGGCCTATTCCGATACCAAGTACGTCGACGCGCTGATCGGCCCGAACACCGTCAACACCGTCCCGCCGCAGACGCTCGACGCGATCCGCGACCACGGCGCGGCGGCCCGCACCATCGACATGGACGTAAACCAGGCCTATGGAGCGATCGAGAAACTGAAGACCGCCGGAATCGATCTCGGCGCCGTGACGGCGCATCTGCTGACCGACGGCGTCAAGCAATTCGCCGACTCGTTTGAGAGAATGCTGGCGGACGTCGAGGCCAAGCGGCGACGTTTCGTCGGCTGAAGCCGAGGCGCGGCGGCCGGCGGACGACGTTCCGCGGAGGAAATCCATGACACGAATCGCAGCCGCTTTGCTGTGCTGCATCGCGTTCTGCGCGACGGGATGCGTCGGTCCGCAGGTGCGTTTTTCCCGCGCGGCGAGCCAGCTCATCGTCGGCGAAGAGCAGATTGACGCGGTGCGTTTCAGCGCGGATTTCCAGGCCAGCAACTTCGATCCAGAGCAGCAACTGCTCTTTGAAGTCGGCGTCCTCGATTCGAGCGGCCGGCCCGTGAAGTCGCGCACCGGAAAGTACCAGGACGCCACGGGCCGGCTCATGGCCTTGCGGACCGTGATGGCGTTTGAGTCGCCTTGGAATTTCGAAAACGTCGAAGTCAGCATTCCCTCGCCCGAATTGAACGCGGCCCGCGACGACGGCGCGACCCAGGTGGAATACCGAATCGTGACGCCCGACGGGTTGGTGATGGCGACGAAGCGAACACCGCTGCCGGCGGAATTCGTCGCGGCGCCTTCGCCGCCGCCGGTGGTCGCCGAGCGCCCGGCGCGCGAAGAGAGCGAAACGCCGCCGGAGGAACCCGCCGAAGAGGCAGCGCCGGAAGTGGCGAAGAACCCGCCGCTGGAGGAAGCGCCTCCAATCGCGGCGGCGCGACGGGGCGAGCCGCCGCAGCAGCGAGAATCGGCGCGTCCCCGTGCGGAGGAATCGGCCGAGTCGAATCCACCCACCGCCCGCGCTCGCTCAACAAGGCGCGATTCCGATGTCATTCGCGAATCTCCGCCGCCTGCGGAAGAAACCGCGTCAGTCCGCGGAAGGGATGCGGGCGCGCCGACCCGCGAAGCGGCGAAATCGGAAACGGCCGCGCCCACCAAGCCGCCCGCACGCGCAAAGCGCGAAGCACCGGCGAATCCGCCGGAAAGATCGCCCGCTGAGGCCGGGAATCGCAGCCCCGCGCCGCGTCGTCCGGTCGCAGACTCCGAGGTCGAGCCGACCGCGCCCGCGAAGCCGGAACAACGCCGCCAGGAGCGAACTCCGCCGCAAGAGGATGAGCCTCCCCCAGCCGAAACCAAGGCGGCGGAGTCGATCGTCTATTCGGTCAAGGCGGGAGATTCGCTGCGGTCGATTTCGCTCGATCACTACGGCGACGCGCAGTACTGGCCGATGATCCTGCGGGCGAATCCCGAGGTGAATCCGCTCCGGCTGAAGGTCGGCGACGAGCTGGTTCTGCCGCCACTGGAGCAGCCCGGCGAAAAGCCACCCGCCACGACGCCGCGAACCGAGCGACCGGCTCCCGCGGCGAAGTCCGGTCCGGTATACATCGTGAAAGAGGGCGACACGCTCCCCTACATCGCCAGGCAGCTTCTCGGCGATTCGCGCCGCTGGCGGGAGATCTACGACTTGAATCGCGACCAGCTCGAAACGCCGTCGGCGATCCGGACCGGACAGCGGCTCAAGCTGCCCGCGGCGCCGACGGAGCGCGATGAGAAGCCGTAGGATGCGTTCGGGCCGCCGCAAGAGTGCCTCGGAATTCGAAATAACCTACAGCGGCCCGAACGCACCCTACTTCCTGACGGGTGTTCGGGTGTGCCACTGCTCTTGAGCAGTGTGATTCGACTGCCGCAAGACCACTGCTGTTGTAGCGATCAATTTGAATTGAGTATGCGAACCGCGGATGGTGATGCAATGTGGACCGATCTCTTGGTTCAGATCGTTGCGGGCCTCGCCGTTCTCGCGTCCGCGGCGGCCTGCGCCGCGCTTGCCGGCCGGTTTCGCGTCGCTCACGAAGCCGCGTCTTTATACGCGATCATCTCGGTCGAGCCGCTTTGCTGTCCGGCGCGGATGATCAGCTCAGAGAACGCGGCGGGATCGCGGGCCGGGTCGAACCGACGTCGCTCCAGTTCGCCGGTGACCAGCAGCAAGGCCGCCTGCGTCATGAGTACGGAAGCGCCGGTGGTGGCCGAAAACCCTGCGAAGTGCAACAGGCGGCTCGCGAAGCAGCCGCCGATGGGCGCGCTGCGGCTGAGCGCCAGGTCGGCAAGAAAGAACTGCTGTTGCCGGCCGACACTCACGACGTCCAGGCCGAACCCGGGATGCGTTTGCCTGACGGTGATGATTTCGTAGCGGGCGGCGCCCATGGCCCGCGCGAGTTCCTGCTCCAGCGAGTCGTCGGCCGGCGGGTGCGCGCGCAGATAGCGCTGCACGGCGTTGCGCCCGTCGCGGTCGCGATAGTCGTACAGCATGAAATCGAACAAAACGTACATCTCGGCTTCGTCGCCGCACATCAGCACACCGTGGCGAAACATGCCGAGCCGCTTGGCGCATACGTCAATCGCGGCTTTGCCGAGCAACCGGATCATCTCGTGACTCCAGTCCGTACAAAGCGCCCGCACGGCGCGGTAACGCTCCCGTATCGCCTCCAGGTCGACAGACGGCGCCGTTTCAACCATTTTCCGTTTCCTCCTGGCTTGCAAGAACGGACTCCCGCAGAAGGAATGCGAGAAGGGATTCTCGTATGAGCGCGCGAACGACCGTCGCCAGAATACGTAACGCGGGCCGCCCGTGCGAGATTCCTATCTCGCACGCAATCCGGCGGGATTCCCATCCCGCCGCCTCCTGCGCTGAACACGGCACTGTGGCATGCTCGCGTCCGTTGGCGAGCATGCTTGACGCGAGAAACGCTCAAACTGCCAGATTGCCCCGCCGTCTTGCGCAATCGAGCCGACTCGCGGCCCTGCATGGCTGCCAACGGACGCAGCCATGCCACATTCTGGCAATGCCACCCGCCGGTGAAGTGGTGGGCTGAGCCCACCCCGCCTTTTTCCTGCTTTCACTTCGCTACTCGCTACTCGCAATTCGCTATTCCTCAACACGCACTCCACCCGCACCCGTGGCACTGCCGGCAGCCTTCCTGGAGCGCCAACGCCGTACCGCACTCGGGGCAGTGCAGCTTGAAGTGTTCGGCGCTGTCGTGGAAGTGCCGGGCCGGGGCGGCGGCGACCGCCGGGGCGGAGACGTATTCGACCGGCTCGATGCCTTCGTCCGGCGCGGCTTCGCCCGTCGCGTCCATCAGGGCCAAGGCGGTGTCGAAATCGCCGGTTGCGACCGCGGTGGATCCGCTGCCGTCGGAGTGGGCGTAGAAGTTGGACTCGCGGCTGGGGACGAGGGGCTGAAAAGACGCGCCCTCACCCCAGCCCTCTCCCGGTGTACCGGGCGAGGGAGATGGACCGCAGCCGCCCTCGGCTGCCAGCTTGACGCCACGCGCCAGCGCCGCGGATTCTGAAATCCCCTTCGTGCCTTCGTGCCTTCGTGCCTCCGTGCCTGGGTTTTGCTGGTCCCTTCGCGTGATCAGCGTCGCCGATTCCGTCAGGCGCGTCTGAAAAACGGAAACCGCACGCGCGGCCGCCGTTGCGACCCCGGCGGAACGGGCCGCTTCTGCGATCACGGCCGCCGGAACGGCGCTCGCGACCGGGCGGCGGTCGGCGGCCGGCGGCTGTCCGGCGGGCCGATCGAGCTCGCTCAGATCGACTTCGCCGAGCAGCAGCGGACGCAGGCCGAAGCGCTCCTTCGCGCGCTGGTACTTCTTCAGGGCACAGGCCAGACCGTCGCCCAGGGACATGATGCGGCCGGCGCGGGTCGGGATCTGGAGCGAGCTGCCAATGCCTTCCAACTGCTTGATCACATGCCGCAGCGAACCGCCGGCCCGCAGCCACAGCGAGATCATGCGGCAGATCGCCTCCAGATCGCTGGTGGCGACGTCGCCACCCTTGCCGAGCTGGGCGAAAACTTCGAGCTCGCGATCAGCCCGCAGGTCGACCGTGATCTTGACGTGCATGTTGCCGAACGGCGTGAGCTGGCGGATGCGCAGGCCGGAGACGATCTCCGGCAGATCCTGCGGCTCCAGCCGCGGGACCGGCGGGACGCCCGTACCACCCACGACGAGAGCGGCCGTGCCACCCACTGCCGGTACGGCCAAGGCAACCGCAGCCGTTGGCGTCGCCGACAATGGAGCGGCGACGCGGACGACCTCGCCGACCGGCTGGCTCTCAACGGCGGCGACCGGATGATGTCCGCCGTTGCCGTTTCCGTTGCCCTTGCCATGGCCGTTGCCGGCGGGTTCCGCATTAGGAGTGACGGGCGAGACGCCCGTACCACCCTGCAAGGTGCCCGCATTTCCCTCCGTGCCTTCGTGCCTTCGTGCCTCCGTGCCTTCTTCTCCCTGCGTGCCTTCGTGCCTTCGTGCCTCCGTGCCTTCTTCTCCCTGCGTGCCTTCGTGCCTTCGTGCCTCCGTGCCTTCTTCTCCCCCCTCCGTGCCTTCGTGCCTTCGTGCCTTCGTGCCTTCCTCGTGCTTCTTCCCGCTGTCTTTGAGGGCCATCGGCTGGTGGTTGCGGCAGCCGTCGCGATAGACCGTCACGCCCTTGCAGCGCAGCTCGTGCGCGAGCTTGTAGATCTGCTCCACGTCCTCGATGGAAGCGGCATTGGGGAAGTTGATCGTCTTGCTGATCGACGAATCGTTGTGGCGCTGGAAGGCGGCCTGCATCCGCATGTGCCATTCGGGCGCGATGTCGTGAGCGCAGACGAAGACGCCCTTCACGTCGCTGGGGATGCCGTCGATGTGGGCGAGCGTGCCCTCGGTCGCGAGGCGGAGCACGTTGCGAAAGAACGCCAGCGAGAACATCGGCTCGATGCCGCCGGAGCAGTTCGCGATGATGCTGATCGTGCCGGTCGGCGCGACCGTGGTGCTGCACGAATTCCGCATCAGGCGGTGGTGCTTCGTGTCCCAGGTGCTGCCCTTCCAGTTCGCAAAGCAGCCGCGCAGGCGGGCCAGGTGCTCGCTGTAGTTGTGCGCCTCGTCGTTGATGAAGCGCATGAAGCGCTCGCCCCAGGCGACGCCTTCGTCGCTGTTGTAGGCGACGTTCAGCTTGTAGAGCGCGTCGGCGAAGCCCATCACGCCCAGGCCGATCTTGCGATTGGCCTTGCAGACCGCGTCGATCTCGGGCAGCGGATAGTTGTTCGCGTCGATCACGTTGTCCAGGTAGCGGGTCGAGACGTGTACGCACTCGCGCAGCCCGTCCCAATCCACCTGTGCCTCCGGCGTGCAGCCGTCGAGGACGAAATTGCCGAGGTTGATGCTGCCCAGGTTGCACGCTTCGTACGGCAGCAGCGGCTGCTCGCCGCAGGGATTCGTCGCTTCCATGCGGCCGACGTGCGGCGTCGGGTTGGCCTCGTTGATGCGGTCCATGAAGACCACGCCGGGCTCGCCGGTCTGCCACGCGTTCTGGATGATGAAGTCCCAGATGTCGCGCTTGGTGTAGACCTTGCCGGCGAGGGCCTCGGGCAGCTTGCCGACGAAGCGCGGCGAGCTGTAATACGCGGCCCGCGGGTCGTTCGAGTGGATCGGCTCGACCTGATTCGTTTCGATCAAGCTGCGGACGTCGTACTTCCAGATCTCCAGGTCGCGCGGCAGCAGGAAGCAGCGGCCGCTGCGCGGGTTGCGGACGACCTGCGGCGAATCGGGGTCGGACAGGAACTCTTCCATCCAGACGTCGGTCATCTTGACGCTGATGTTGTAGTTCGTGAACTGGGTGAGATCCTGCTTGGCGTGCAGGAACTTCAGGATGTCCGGGTGATGGATGTACATCATCCCCATATTGGCGCCGCGGCGGAACGCACCCTGCTGGATCGCGTTGGTCGCTTCGCTGAAGGCTCGCCAGAAGCTGATCGGCCCGCTGGTCGTGCCGCCGCTGGAGCTGATGTAGTCGCCGGTGGGGCGCAGCTCGTCGAAGGCGAAACCGGTTCCGCCGCCGGCCTTCTGAATCAGGGCGGTGTGCTTGATGCTGTTAAATATCTCATCGATCGAGTCGCGGACGGGAAGTACGAAGCACGCGCTGAGCATGCCCATCTCGCGGCCGGCGTTCATGAGGGTCGGCGAGTTCGGCATGAAGTCGCCGCTGGTCATCAGGCGATAGAACCGATCGTCCCACCGACGGGCGTCCGACGCCGACCCGCCATACTGCAACTCGACATCGGCGATAGTCTTGGCGACGCGGTGGAAGAGGTCGGCGGGGGACTCGACGCACTCGCCCGCCTCGTTTTTCTTCAAATATCGAGCTTCAAGCACTTTACGTGCGTTTTCGGAGAGTGTGGGCTGGCTATCGTTGGTTCGGGGTTGAGTGGCGACAGAAGACCCGACGTCAATCGTGGACATCCCTCGAACTCCCTTCGTAGATGGTTTGCTTTGCTACTGCGTTGAGACGGGCGACCGGAGGCCTCCGTGCCACGTCCATCCGACGACAGGTCGCCCCAGCATGCCCTTCCGATGGGTCCAATATCTTGGGCGGCAAACACGAGTATAGCCCAACATTTTGTGGTCGGCAAAAAAATCGGGCGGCTTTTTCGTTTTCTTCACAAATCATTTTGACACAATATCTTGCGTACAATAGTGTAAATACCCCAACCGGTTGACGGAAGGACGGTTCCTCGCCACATCCGCAAGCCATGATATACTAACATCTACCGAAATTATGGACAAGCGGCGAGCGGGAAACTCGGCTCAATTCCGGTGATACGATTCGGGGCACATCCGCCAGTGTCGGGCCAGCGCGGCCAGCGCGGCGGCGACCCGGTTCGCACGATTTGCGCAGCCGGCGCGGTCGTGCCTGAAATGCGCCGGGGAATTCCGTATCATCCTCTGCCGATGCCAGCCAACCCCAGACGCATCTTCCTCAGCGTTGCGGAAGATTCCGCCGACATCCACGCCGCCGCGCTGATGCGCGCCGCCAGACGCTCCCTTCCCGAGGCGCGTTTTGAGGGGCTGACCGGACCGCGAACCCGCGCGGAAGGCGCCGAGACCGTCTTCGATTTGGCCAGCCACGCCGCGATGCTCGGCGGCGTCTTCGGCGTGCTGGGGCGCGCCGTGCGCGCGATCGACACGGCGGCGTTGCGGTGGTGTACGCACCGGCCTGATCTGGTCGTGCTGGTCGATTCGCCGGAGCTGCACCTTCCGATGGCAAAGAAGGCGCAGCGGCTTGGAATCCCCGTGCTGTACTACATCGCCCCGCAGACGTGGGCGTCGCGCGAGTATCGTGTGCGGACGTTGCGGCGCGTCGTGGATCACCTGGCGTGCATTCTGCCGTTTGAGGAGGCGTACTTCCGATCATTCGGCGTCAAGGCGAGCTACGTCGGGCATCCGCTGTTCGAATCGCTGAAAGCCGAGCGACCCGCGGCGGATCAGGTCGAGTCGCTGCGCGGCGACGACCGGCCGCTCGTGGCGCTTCTGCCGGGCTCGCGGGGCCACGTCATCAGCACCATGCTGCCGCTCCAACTCGCGGTCGCCGAGTCGATGATCCGAAAAGGACGGGACATTCGCATCGCGGTGTCGGTCGCAGACCCCGCGCGGCTGGAATCGATTCGCGCACTCGTCGCCGGCAGCGGCTTCAATTGCCGCGTTCACTCGCGCGAACTGCCGGACACGGAACCGAATGGAAGGCAGACCGCGCGAACCGCCCACCTGGTCGTCCAGGACAACGCCAGCCTGTTGACCGCGGCAGACCTGGTGCTCGTGGCATCCGGGACGGCGACGCTGCACGTGGCGCACTATCGCAAACCGATGATCGTGATGTACGACGCCGGCCCGCTATTCGGCCACGGTCACCGCGTGGTCGGCCGCTGGATCGTCCACACGCCGCATCTATCGCTCGTCAATGTGCTGTCCGGAACGCGGCTTGTGCCGGAATTCATGCCGAGTGTGCCGTCGGCGGAGGCTGTCGCGCGCGTCGCGTCCGACCTGCTGACGGACCGCTTCTGGCGGGAAGAAATGGTGCGCGGCCTCGACGCATTGGTGACGCCGCTCGAATCGTCCGCCGCCAGCTTGCTGGTTTGTGCGCTGATGCGCTCCCTCGGCGCGTAGCGGCGTGTCGAGAGTCCGGATGAGCGGCTCCGGTTCCTTGCAACGCGCCGTGTTTCTTGCACTGCAACGTTCGTTCACGGTGCCACTGCTCTGCGAGGTGTGTTGCCGCGGGGGCCACTGCTGGCACAGCTTACTGTTACCCACATTTTCCGGCGTAGCCTGGTCCCGGAGGGACCAAGGGATGTAGCCACGGGTGAAGGTCGCGTAGCGACCGGAACCCGTGGATTTCGGGGGATTCCTGTGTTTCCGCCCCGGCGGGGCGGAGGAAGCCGGCGTTACGGGAGATGCAAAGTTCGAGTCGGACCGTTCCCTCCGCCCCTGCCGGGGCGGGAAACGACGCCCGCAAGCTGCCGCGGGTTTCGCGTCGGCCTTCGGCCGCCGCTTCACCCGTGGCTACATCCAGTCGCCCCTCACGGGGCGAAAGATGTGGGTAACAGCAAGCTCTGCGAGCAGTGTGCTGCCGCGGGGGCCACTGCTGGCACAGCAGTGGCACGCCGGATCGTTTCTGAAAACGCCTTACAATGGAAGTATGAAGCACCCTGTTCGTTGGTATGTCGCCGGCCTGCTTGTGCTGATCGCCGCAGCGGCGTCGCTGCTTGCGCAGCCCGGCGTGACGAAGCGCGACGAGCGCGATGTGCAGTACTTTCTGGCTCGGCACGTGTCCGAGTGCGTGTTTGACGCGACCAGCGCGGTTTGCGGGTCGGGTTTGCTCGCCGGCGGATTGGATGAACGCTACGCCGAATCCGGGCGCTGGGTGCTGCTGGCTGCGGGAATCGCGGGCGCTTTGCTGCACATCGGCATGACGGCGACGATTCTGCGGCGCATCTGGGCTGTCGCAAACGCGCCGGCCCCGGCGCCAATCGCCGCCAGCTTGGATCCAAACGCCGAATTCTCCGTGCCGCAGAATCCGCCGCCGACACCTCTCTCGCCCGTGCCGCCGTTGCGGATCGTCCTCCTCGTGCCGGTTGTGCTCGCCGCGCTGCTGACGCTCGGCGTGTTCGCGGCCGGCCGCGCAACCTGCCCAACCGTGACGATCGGCGAAACCGGTTGGCTGGTGGGTTGTGCGGCTTTTTCGCTGGGGTTCGTTCAGTCGCCGAACTCGGGTACGGCGTTGATGCTTGCCGTGGCTGCTTTTTTGGCTGGCCTCGGGTGGCCTGTGTGGCTTTCGCTCGTTCCGCGGCTGCGGGCGCGGGGTCGGCGGTTCGGCGCTGGCGCGCTCGTCTTTTTCACCCTCGCGCTCGCCTGCTTCGCGGGGCTGCTCTGCATCGTCGAGCAACCGCGCGGCGGAGAATCAGTCGGCAAGCTGAACGCCGCCGGCGAGCAGCCGGACATGACGCTCGCGCGCCAGCCGCTCGCAGAGCGCTACGGCCGCAGCCTGGTGGCGACGACCGCCGCGGGGGTCGCGGGAATCGCGACGGAGCCGCTGAGCGATCGCGGCGTGCGGGACGGGTCGAAGGGGCTGCTCGCGCTGGTGCAGTTGGTCGGCGGACCGCTTGGCGGGGCGAGCGGAGGTGTGACGGCCACGCTTTTGTGGCTGGGCGTGCGACGCCGCGGTTCGATCTGGCGCGTCGCACTGGTGCGCACCATCGCCGTGCTGGGCGTCCTGACGCTGCTGACCGCGCTCGGATTGCTGGCGATCGAGGCGACGGTGGCGACGCGCTACCAACCGCCGCCCACTTTCGCCGATGCGCTGCTGGATGCGTCGAGCGTCGTCGGCGGAGGCGGGCTGACCAGCGACCTGATCTCGACCGTGACGGCGAGAAATCTAGTGAGCGGCATCGGGCTCGGAATCAACCAGTATCAGCTCGGCATGCTGGGGATCGTGATCGCGATGATCATCGGCCGCGTCGCGCCCGCGTGGGCGCTGGAGCGCGCGGTGAGCCAGAGCCGCGGTGCGTAGCGGCCTGCGTCTAGTGTATTTAGTCGCGCTGTTTGCATCTTAACAGGGTGGTCCGGGCGTCCCGCCCGGGTCGG
>JACRLV010000074.1:8833-29144 GCA_016235145.1 Planctomycetota bacterium | reverse complement strand
ATGAACGCGAAGCCGTCGGCGAAGCTTTTGCCCTTCCACTCGCGCTCGAACATCGCGCGATCGAAATTCTGGACGGCTCCGAATTCGACCACTTCGATTTCCTCGCCGGCGATCTTCTTCTTGGTTTTGTAGGTCGTTTGAAGTTTCCCCGGCTCGTCGAGGTCGAGTACTTGCGACCAGCTCATGCCGGGGGCGATCGCGGCTTTCACCTCGGCGCCCTTCTTCTCCGGATCCCAGGTGGATATGCCGCCGCGCAGGTAGACCGCGGCGAGCGCAGCGACGATCAAGGCCACGAAGATCGCGAAGGCTTTGTTCATGAATCACCTCTGGGCCGGGACGGACGACCGGCGGACACTCGCGCCGGTTTCCATACATTGTCACGTAGAGCACTATCGTCGTCAAGCGTATATCCTAGCCACTGGTGACGCGCCGGCGAGAGTCACTCAGCCTAAACCGGCTTGCACACTGGGTGGCGATCGAGATGATCTGATCCGCGAGAAATTCCAAAGCGTGCGACGCGTCTGCCGGCTGTTCGACGTCGATGCGGCCGATCGGCGTCCTGCATGTGTTGTAGAAGATCGACCCCACGCCGTGCGGCGATTCGCGCTGGGGCCAAGCGGGTTTGGGCTATTTCGGCGCAACCACCGCCAGCGCCGCGACGATTTCCGCGTCAGCGACTCCGCCCACGACTTGCGGCGCGCCGATCGCGCTGAGCAGGACGCAGTGAATCGCTCCGGCGCGGTTCTTTTTGTCCAGGCGGCAGGCGGCCAGGACGTCCTCCGTCGCCAGTTCCCGCGGCAGGCACGTACGCAGGCCCAGCCGATGGAGCAGCGTTTGGACGCGCTCGGCGACGCCGCGCGGCAGCAGTCCGCGGGCGACCGCCAGCTCATTCTCGACCAGCATGCCGAGCGCGACGCATTCGCCGTGCCGCAGCTCGTAGTGCAGCAGGTGCTCGAGCGCGTGGCCGATCGTGTGCCCGTGGTTGAGGATGGCCCGCAGGTTTTCCTCGCGCTCGTCGCGCGCGACGATTTCGGCCTTGATCTGGCAGTTTCGGGAAATCAGGTGCATCAGGGCGTCAGGCGAGCGGCCGAGAATCGCGGAGACGTTCGCCTCGTGCCAAGCGAAAAACTCCGCGTCGCGGACCGCAGCCTGCTTGACGCTCTCGGCGAGCCCGGCTTGGATCTCGCGCTCGGGCAGCGACCCCAGAAAATCCAGATCGACGATCACCGCGCTGGGCTGGTGAAAGACGCCGATCAGATTCTTGGCCGTGGAGTGGTTGACCGCGGTCTTGCCGCCGACGGACGCGTCGATCGACGCTTCGAGCGACGTGGCGACCTGTATGAACCGCACGCCGCGCAGCCACGTCGCCGCCACAAATCCGCCCAGATCGCACGCGACGCCGCCGCCGAAAGTGACGATCACGTCCTTGCGGCCGAGGCGGGCTTCGGCCAGGCCGTCATACAGCCGCGCCGCCGCATCGAGCGACTTGCTCGCCTCGCCCGGCTGCACGAACAGTTGCACCGGCGGCTTGGGAAACGCTTCGAGGAGCTTCGGCAGATGCAGATCGGCGACGGTCTGGTCGGCGATGATCGCCACGGTCTCAACGCCCCCGAGCCGACGAAGTTCGTCCGCGATTTGGCGACGTGCGCCCCGACCGATGAAGATCGGATAGGCCCGTCCGGCGATTTGGACATCGACGATTCGCATGGTCGCTTCGCCGCGCGTTTACGCCGTGGCGCCGGCCGCTGCCGGACTCGGCGTCGATTGCGCAGCGCCTTGCGGTTGCTCCTGATACCACTTCACGGTCATGGGAATTCCGACGTCGTAGGTGACGGTCGATTTCCAGCCCAGCACGCGGCGGGCTTTGTCGGCGGGGAAATAGGACCGCCGGCCCATGAGCCACACTGCGTAGCGCGTGATGAACGGCGGCTTCTTCCAATTGAACGCGTGCCCGAGGCACTCCATGAGAAAGGCGACGAAATACGCGGCGGAATACGGAGCGTGTTTTCGCACCGGCGGGGCGCCGAGCGCCTTGGCGAGCAGGTCGAAATACTGCTGCTGGGTGATTTCGCCGTCGTTGGACACGTTGAACGCCTCGCCGATCGCCTCGCTGCGATGGGCGGCGATGATCGCGCATTCGGCGATATTGCCGGCGTAGACGACGTTCAGGCGGTTATTACCGGGGCCGAGAATCTTCGCCTTGCCGGTTCGGATCATGTTCGCGAGCCGGAAGATGGTGGTTCGGTCGCGCTGGCCGTAGATCCAGGCGGGCCGGATGATGGTCGCTTCGATTCGGCCGGCGCGATGGGCCTGCCAGACCCGTTGCTCGGCCAGCACCTTGGAGCGCGTGTAATACGCCCACTTGTACATTTTGTAGCCGAGGCCGTGCTTTTCGCCGTAGGCTTCGTCGATCGTGCCCTCGGCCGTGTGATAGCCGTAGACGCTGATCGAGCTGACGTGCACGAAGCGGCGGACCTTGGCCGCGGCGGCGGCGTCGAGCAGGTTCTGCGTGCCGTCGATCGTGATGCGCTGAAACTCCTCCCACGGCCCCCAGTCGCCGACGCGGGCCGCCGCGTGCTAGACGACTTCGACGCCCTCGCAGGCGCGTTTCAACGATGCGGCATCGGTCACGTCGCCTTCGACGTACTCGACGTTCTGCGTTTCCAGCCACGATCGATCGCTGCCGCGCCGCAGGAGGACGCGCACGGGCTGGTTGCGTTTGCGAAGCTGCTCGACGATGTGGCTGCCGAGCAGGCCGGTTGCTCCGGTGACAAGATTCATCGCTGATCTCAAACTGGTTTCCGTCCGCTCCACCCAAGGCCGGGCGACCGCTTCAGCGCCGGCGGGAGGTAGATTGTAGCCCCGTGCGCCGGCCCGGGGTAATGAACTCAGTTCCTTTCACGAAACGGGCCGGCGCAGCAGCGAGAGCGCCTGATCCGCGATCTGCACGGCGCCGACACCGCAATAGTCCAGAATCTCCTCCGCCGTGCGGGTGGATTTCGGAATCCGCCGGCAGATCGCTCCGGCCGTTCGCACGCCGCCATCGACCGCCGCGACCTCGGCGACCAGCGAGGAGAGGCCGCCGCCGTAGTTGTCTTCCGCGACCAGCGCGCATCCGCCGGACCGCCGCAGTGCGTCCAGCAGCTTTTCGGCCGCGACCGGGAGGCTGTAAAGATCGATGATGGTCGCGCGGATTCCCTGCTTGCCGAGCAACTCCGCCGCCTGCTTTGCTACGTGGACCATGTAACCGGCCGCGACGAGTGCGATGTCGCCGCCCGGGTTGAACACGCCGAAGCCGCCCGGTTCGAACGTCGCATCCGGCGAATAGAGCAGCGGAACCTCCGGGCGATAGGTGCGCATGTAACACATCCCTCGAATCGCCGTCATGAGTCGCGTGCAGTGATACGCCGCCACCGCGTCGGACGGGTTGAAGAACCAGCAAAGCGGGCTGACGCGGTCGTCGCCCGGCACCGCCGTGAAGGCGCGGAAGAACGCCACGTCCAGCAAGGCCATCTGGCTTGGGCCGTCGGCCGCCAGCGAGATGCCGGCATGCGAGCCAACGAGCTTGATGTTCGCGCGGGAGATACTCGCCAACTCAACCTGGTCGTACGCCCGCGAGATGAACTTCGCGAATGAGTTGACGAACGGGATATAACCTGCGGCCGACAGCCCGGCCGCCGCGGAAACCATGTTTTGCTCGGCGATCTTGCACTCGAAGAACCGATCCGGGTGCGCCTTGCCGAAAATCTCGGCGAAGGTCGAGTTGCTCACGTCGGCATCCAGGCAGACCACCTGGGGGATGAGGTCGCCGGCGATCTTGAGCGCGGCGCCGTAGACCTTGCGGGTCGCCAGCGCGTTCCTGGCCAGCGCGTCTCCAAGCCCACAGGTCTTCATCGCATCGCCAAAGGGCGGCCAGGCGACATCGCCGGCCGCGACGCGTGCCGCGGGGCGGGCCGGCTGCGCCGGGGCCGACGGACGCTGCAACGCGGGCGCGCCCGTGGCGCCGAGAGCGGCGCCGGCCGCATCCAGACTGGCGAATGCGGTCGAGAGCTCCTTCTCCGGCAAGGGCTTGCCGTGCCAGTTGCCCTTGAGGAAAGGCTGGACGCCCCAGCCCTTCACGGTCTTGGCGACGATCGCCAGCGGGCGGGCGTCGCCTGTTTTTTCCAAAGCCGCAGCGATCTGTTCCGGATTGTGGCCGTCAATTGACGCGACATTCCAGCCGAACGCTTCGAGCTTGCGGGCCAGCCGTTCCGCCGACTGCTGCCCTGAAACGTCCGCCGCCTGCCCCTGGTTGTTGCAGTTGAAGATCGCGCTCAAATTGTTGAGCTTGTGATCGACGATGAAATCGGCGGCTTCCCAGATCTGCCCCTCGCGCGATTCGCCGTCGCCGACGATCACGTAAATTCGCCGGTCGAGCCCGTCGCGCCGCGCGGCCAGCGCCAGCCCGGCCCCCACGCTCAGGCCCATTCCAAGGCTGCCGGTCGCCGCGTCAAAAAACGGAAAACCCTCCGCCGGATTGGGGTGGCCGTCGAGCACGCTGTCGCGCGCCCGCAACTGATCGAGATCGGCGGGCTTCAGCGTGCCCGCGCAAGCGCACCCGCCGGGCGAGCAGCCGACGTGGCCGCCCAGGTCCGCGTACGCGGCGTAGACGATCGGGACGGCGTGCCCTTCGGACAGAACGAGCCGGTCGTTTGCCGGGTTCCAGGGGTCTTTGGGGTCGTATCGCATGTGGCGGTACATGAGGCAGGTGACGATGTGCGCGAGCGAGAGGGCGCTGGACGGGTGTCCGGAGCCGGCGCGAGAAGTCATCTGAACCGCGAGCTTGCCCAACTCGATCGCTTTGGCATGCACCGACGCTGAAACCGACATTTGCTTGGCTCTCCGTAGAGTGGCTTGAAACCGGGAAAGAAAGCACTCTATCGCCCTGCCCGACGGCGGGCAACGCACCGCCCGGAGCGCTGTTCGGACACGGGTCGGTTTTGACTGTGGGGCAGGCCACTCGCTTGTCTACCATGTGGGGTAGGCCACTCGCTTGCCTGCCATGTGGGACAGGCCTCTGGCCTGTCAACCATGTGGGGCAGGCCTCTGGCTTGTCTACCATGTGGGGCAGGCCTCTGGCCTGTCTCTTGCGCCATGTATCCCAAACTCACCGAGGAGACTGGCCGGAGGCCGGACCCACATTCAAAACGTACCAGTGGGCTGTGGCGATTCTTCTTGGCGTTACGCTGCCCGTCTGGTCCACCATTGGCGGGCTTGGTGGCTTTCGTAGAAGGCGATCAGGTTCATCATGGCCGCGGCGTGGTCGGCGTCGCATTTCGTGCCCGGGCGTTTGAGCCGCAGCGTCAGGTTTTTGCACATCGTCTCGGTCGGTTCCGAGCCGATGCCCCACTGGCGCGCCAACACGGTGGCGCAATCGAGCATTTCCAGCCGTTTCACCGCATACTCCCGCAGCGACCGCAACGCTTTCTTCCTGATCGGCGAGCGCACCTTGCGGTCGAGCGATTCGATCTCCGCCGGCACCGCCGCCACGCCGATCGTCTTGAATCTTTCCAATTGCGCCGCGGCCCGGGCCGCGGCGCGAGGTGGCACCGATTTTCAACCGGTGTTTCTGCACGTTGCAGGATAGGTTTCAAGCCGAGCGGATCATCAAGCGCGCGGCGAGTTGGAAGCTGTCGGAGCCGAAGGTCTTGTGGTCGGGATCGCCCGCTGCATCACGACTACGTAGAAATCCAACCCGCTTTCCTTTCGCGTGCGGTCGATCACCGTCGCGACCGCATAACCATCCGGCGGGACGAAACGCTCCGGCGGCGTTCCAGAAAGATAGGGGCACACCGCCACGTATTCGGGCTGGTGCTCGGCGATGAGCTGTTCGAGCGGCAGCAGCGGCCCGCGGCGGTTCAGAAACGACGCGTCGATCGTCGTTCGGCGGCCGAAATACGCGATGTTGCCGAATCCGGTCAGCACACGCGCATCGGCCGGCGCATGCCGGTCGATCCACTCACCCGCCGCCTGGCGATCGCGCTCAACCGTGTCCACGTAGCTTCTCTGCCGGTGCTTTTCCGGCGTTTCGATCAGCAGCGCGATCCCAAAGCTCGCGGCGACCACGACGGCGCTGACCGCCTGGCGGCGACGATCGGTGAGCGAGAAGTGTTCTGCACCGACGACCAGAAGACCGCCGAGTCCGATTCCCGCGAGGAAGCTCAAAGCCGGCTGCACCGACGCGGGATACCAGTCGTACGGCTCGGGCGGCGGAAAGAGCGTGTAGCCGCCGACGGTCAACGCGATGAAGCCGGCCCAAACACGCAAGACCGGCCGACGATCGGGCGGCCCGATCAACGCCAGCGGAACCAGCATCGTGAACACCGCACGACACCCCGTCAGAAGACTCTCCCGTGCGTACCAGCCGAAGGCGGTCTCGCGAGAAGCGTAGGCCAGCTTGGTCGTGACGCTGTTCGGGATCGGCGATCCGAAATACGCGACGGCGACGGCGACCCAAGCTCCGACAACCAAAGCGGCGATTGTGAACCACGAGCAGCCCGACCAAATCGCCGATCAGCCACATTCGCCCCGAAACCACGGTGAGGTGAATCGCCGTGCTGATCAGCAGCATGGTGAGCGGCGTTTCCATGCCGACCGTCGCCCAGCAGGTAACCCGCGAATTAACGATGAAAAAGGCCGCCGTAAGCACGGCAGCGGTCCGGCCGGCGATCCGATACGCCGCCAGCGCCAGCAACAGTGTCGACGCGATCGTCAGCGTCGCGCCGATGACGATCGCCGCGTTTTGCACAGACAAGCCGGCCCACACGCCGGCCGCCAGGACGATCGGCCAAAGCGGCGCGCTGGCGCCAAGCACAGGACTTTCATCTGGATTGAACCGATAGCCATGATCGGCGGCGAGGTTTTCCGCGTAGCGGAAGAAGAAAGCGCCGTCGTCGATGAAATGGCGCGGGGCGTACTCGCGAATCACCGTGAGATGCACTGCGGCGCAGATGAGGCACCAGGCCGCGATTCGCATGTTGGATGCCATCAACGTCTCGCGAACCCAGCCGGGCCAAACGCCCGAAGGGTCGGATTTGCAGCCTGAAGAAATCCCGCCGGACGGATATAGTCTTCGTCGATGCACAAGCGCGTGGTCATTCTGGGCTCGACCGGCTCGATCGGCCAGTCCGCGCTCGACGTGGTCGCGGCGATGGCATTCGGCGACCCGGACCGCCACGCTGGTATGTCTGCGGAACTTCAACTGGGGATAGGCGTTTCGACGGCGTTTCACCAGGCCGCCGCCCAACGCTTGCGAAGCCCGATTATCACAGCAGAATCACGTCTCTGCGCGAGTCGCCGAGGATCTGTTCACGCCAAGGCGCACAGCCACTGCGAACGCAATAGACAGGAGTACGATATTACGAATCACGGCAAGGTAGATCGGGCTGCCAACCGATCGGCCAAGACAATTGCATGGAGCATTCCAACCAGAGATCCGCCCCAACGAGACCAGCACGGTGGTGGCTGCCGTCAAGAACAGAAGCGCGACGCCCAATGCCAATCGCCTTCGCACTCCAATCGCCAGCCACGCACCGAGCAATATCTCAAAGACCGGAATCGCCTGCGCAGTCACGTCGACCAACGCTGGCGCGGAAATACCGACCGTGAGCAGCGCAATCTTGGTCGCCGCCGGACCCGCCGCAACTTTGAGCATGCCTGCCCCAAGAAAGACGACGGAGAGCACGTACTCACAGGACATAACCCATACCGGCAACCTGAGGATATTTCTCACGGCACTGGGCCACCACTGCATCGCGCGAACACACGAGAAGCCGCAATCCGTCTGGACGCGGGCACGCACGCTACGGTCCAGAGCCCGTTCATTTCGATATGCGAACACGCAACGCCAGCAGCAAGCTGCTGGCCAGCAGCGCTCCGGTCCAGACGGAGATCCGTGTCGTCGACGACAACTCAACCGGTTCGTCGTCGATCATCAAGACTTTCTGAGGCTTGCCGTCGTCCCCGATTCTGAAAACAGACGGACCTGCTTGTGGTTCATCGCTCGTCTTCGGAGTCGAGTGATCTCCTACGAGCATACCGGGCTGAAATCGAAACTCCGCTACCGCTGGTTCCGCAGTGTCAAAGCTGAATGAGTTCATCGTGAGGGTGTAAGTCGTCGTCCGCATTTCGGTGTTGATGGAGAGCAGGGCGCCGACGGGTACGAAATCGCCGGTCGAACGATCCAACCGCCAATCCACCTTGCCCGACGTTCGGGCGGCCGGTTCGCTCCACGCGACGACTCGGTAGTCGCGCGATGGGTCGAGTGTCATCTCAAGGATCCTGCCCCCACCGTCGCCGCCGAGCGTCAGAGTCGCAAGCGTCATCTCCCCTTGCCTCCCGACGGCAATCTGCGCCCCCTTGGACAGGAGCGCGTCGATCGGCGCACGATGCGGCAGAAGAAAATCGGCTGGAGCCGGCCAATACGTTCGGACAGCCACTTCGTCGAAAATCACTACTTGCTTTGTCAGCGGGTAGTGAAGCGTCAGTCGTCCCCCGCTGAAGTAGGAATCGAGATCGACCTGCTGTGGCGAACGAGAGCGGACCGGCAACTGAAACTTCACGCCAATGCACTCCGCGTCTTCGCACCTGTTCCACGTCCAATTCGAGGTTATCCTCGTTGGCATCGAACTTCCGCCAGCGCTTTCGGTAGCGACCTCCTCCTGGATCATCACCCACGAACTGGTGACGTTGTGAAACCGGGCCTGCTGGTCCGAGAGATGTGAAGCCGCCTGGCGGGAATCCGATGCGACCGAATCGATTTTGTCGTCCGCGACTGAAAGATCACTCGCCGCAGGGAAAAAGAGGCAGAAGGCCGCGAGAATCCGAGGACATTTGCGTGTTGTCATGTCCAGCTCCATAGTTGCCAAGAAACAACCAGACCCCATCATGCCCAACGTCAATAGCATCCAGGCGTCAGAGTATTCACAAGTTCGCACCCGAATACGCAATCATAGTCTGAGTAGTGCGTCTCCACATGGCAAAGCACGTTGACCAGGTCGCAGCTGGAATTCTTCCTGGACACGCACATATTGTACGGCACTCTTGCGCCTGTCTTTCGGATCCAATTTCCGCTTTCTGGGCAGACGCCACTTCCGCTAGAACAGCCAAAGTCGCTGCCGCATCCGGTTTGACCATAAAGGCACCGGTAGTCGGCCATGGCCGTCCCGAACACGACCGGCAGAAGCCCAAGGACGATGCTCGCAATCGGCGCCCGTAGCGATGATCGTACCATATTAAATCTCCTTCTGACTGGCGGACTGGCGGACTGGCGGACTGGCGGACTGGCGGACTGGCGGGAGACAACCCCGCTCATTATCCGGAGTCTAACGTAGCCTTAATATTCGTCAAGCCTGTTCTCGGATTTTTTGTGATGGTTGCGACCCTCCGCCAGCGGACCGTGCCACTCACGAAGTCGTTGTCTGAAATCCCTCAAAAATAAGCCCCCAATGACGTGTCGATAGCGGTTTCGGACGCTGAATTTCGCAATAACAGCGTACTCTCGGTCCGCTCGTGCGAGATTCTAATTCGCGCTATCTCACACTGAATTCCGATTCCCAAACGGGTACGGGATGAGGTTCCGCATCGGGTGCGCAGCTTCGCGGCAGCGGGTCGCGTTGCGCTCCTGCCCGAGCGCAATTTCCGGTCGCTGGCGAGTTTGGCTCCCGTCACCTCCGGTTGGATTCTGCGCGCCGAGTGACCTCGCGCGATACCAACCTCACTTGCGCTTCTGCCTCGGAAATGCGCCCTCACATCGGCGCACCAGCCGGCCCTGCGCGCTCGCGCTTGGAGTTCTCACAGGCGCCCATGCTTCCAAACAGAACAGCCCCATTCCAACGGTGGCGCATCGAGCAGCCGCCTGAAGAAATCCCGCCGGACGGATATAGTCTTCGTCGATGCACAAACGCGTGGTCATTCTGGGCTCGACCGGCTCGATCGGCCAGTCCGCGCTCGACGTGGTCGCGGCGATGGAGGGGGCGATCGAGGTCGTCGGGCTCGCCGCCGGGCGAAACGGGGAGCGGCTCGCCGAGCAGGCGGCGCGGGTGCGCTGCCCGGCGGTGGCGATCCAGGATCAATCCCACGCCGCGGCACTGCAACGCCGCGTGGGTGCGAAAACCCGCGTGCTGTCGGGCGATGCCGGGCTGGTGGATCTGGTCGCCGAGAGCGGGGCGGATTTTGTGCTGGCGGCGATCGTCGGGGCGGCGGGGCTGCGGCCGATGCTGGCCGCGGTCGAGCATGGAATGGACGTCGGGCTCGCGAACAAGGAATCGCTGGTCGTCGCGGGCTCGATCCTGATGCCGCTGGTCCGCAAGACCGGCTGCAAGCTGATCCCCGTGGATAGCGAGCATTCGGCAATTTTCCAGGCGATGCACAGCGGGCGCGGCGACGAGGTGCGCAAGCTGCATTTGACGGCCTCGGGCGGACCGTTCCGCACATGGCCGCGCGAACGGATCGAGCACGCCACGCTCGACGAAGCGCTCAAGCACCCGAACTGGGTGATGGGCCCCAAGATCACCATCGACAGCGCCACCATGATGAACAAGGCGCTCGAGGTTATCGAAGCGTCCTGGCTGTTCGAGATGCCGGCGGACCGGATCGAAGTACTGGTTCACCCGGAATCGATCGTGCATTCGATGGTCGAATTCATCGATGGATCGGTGATTGCCCAGCTCGGCACACCGGACATGAAGACGCCAATCCAATATGCTCTGACGTTTCCGCGCCGGGTGGCGGGCATTGCGGAGCCGCTGGACTGGTCGCAGTCCCGCACGCTGCACTTTGAACCGCCGGACCTGGAGCGTTTTCCGGCGCTGAAGCTCGGGTTTGACGCGGCCCGCGCGGGCGGCACGGCGGGCGCGGTGCTGAACGCGGCGAACGAGTCGGCGGTGGAGCGGTTCCGGGCGGGCCGGGTGCGGTTTGGTTGCATCGCGGGGCTGGCGGCGGAGGTTTGCAGGCGGCATCGTCCGCTTGCGAATCCGACTTTGGAGCAGTTGCTGGACGCGGACGCCTGGGCCCGCGCTGAGGTTGATGCATGCATGAGTTGAACACCGGATGGGCGCTGCTGGGGCAGGGAGTCCTGCCCGCGTGGCTGTCGAACACCGCGGCGATCATCTACGTGTTGATCGGTTTCTCGGTCATCATCTTTTTCCACGAGCTGGGGCATTTCCTCGCCGCCAAGTGGGTCGGCGTGCGCGTGCATCGTTTCGCGGTCGGCTTCGGCAAGCGCATCGTCGGCTATCGCAAGGGCGAAGGGCTGACCTTCGGCACGCGGCCGGACTATTCAACGCAAGAGCTCGCCCGGCGCAACTACGGCGAGACGGACTACTGCCTGAACCTGCTGCCGATCGGCGGGTACGTGAAGATGCTCGGGCAGGACGACATCATCATCGACGACAAGGACAACGTGGAGTTCTCCACCGATCCGCGGGCTTTCACGAATCGGCCGGTCGGACAGCGGATGGTGGTGGTCTCCGCGGGCGTCGTGTTCAACCTGCTCTTCGCGGCGATCCTGCTGATGGCGGTGTACCTGATCGGCCGAAAAATGCCGCCGGCGATCGTCGGCAATCTCGCCGCGAACAGCCCGGCCCGCGGCAAGCTGATGGAAGGCGACCGCATCCGCACCGTCAACGGCACGGAAGTAAACACGTTTATCGACGTTGGTGCGATCGTGACTTTTGCGGATCCGCATCAGCCGATGCGGTTCCAGGTCGAGCGCGGCGGGAAAGTTCTGCCCGAAGAAATCGTGGTTACCCCGGACGCGAACAGCCGCTACGGCATCGCCGAACTCGGCATGGCGCCGCAAACGACGACCGAAGCGCTTGAGGACGGACCGAAGCTCGGCGACCGGCCGAATCTGCTGAAAGGCGACCGCGTCGCGCAGGTCGACGGCAAGGAAGTCCACGACTCGATCGATATTCTCGAAGCGTTTCGAGCCAGCGGCGGACGGCTGCTCGAGCTGAAAGTCCGCCGGCCCGATCCGGCGGAACCCGAAAAGGTCGCCGACGCGACGTGCTATCTGCGCGCCCAGCTCTACGTCAGCGACGCCGATCTGCCGATCGAACGCGAGGCCGAGACGTGGGACAAGACGCATTTGCTCGGATTTCTGCGGCGGCTTTGCATCCGCGAGGTGATGAAGGGCCGGCCGGCCGAAAAGGCGGGGCTGAAGCCGAACGACCTGGTTCTCGAATGGGGCGGCATCCCCAATCCTACGCACGCCGAAATGAAGGACGTGAACGCCCGCAATGAGGGCCGCGAGCTCACGGTGGTCGTGATGCGCGGCATTGAGCGGTTCGAGACACGGCTTGCGCCGTCGCGGCCGTTCAAGCTGTTCGGCACTCCCGAGCCTGTGCAGGCGGGCATTTCGATCGGCAACAGCCTGGACACCGCGGGGCCGATCGTGGCGGCGGTCGTGCCGGGCACGCCCGCGGCGGCCCTGAACGTGCCGCGCGGGGCGAAACTGCTGACGGTGGACGGCAAGCCGGTCGCGAACTGGATTGACGTCGCCGAGGTGCTGAAGAGCGCGGCCGGCCGCGAAATCGCGATCGAATACGACGCCTCGGGCACTCCCGGCCGCGCAGCGATGCACGTGCCGAGCAGCTTCATCGACGAACTCGGGCTTCCCGACGGAACGACGGTCTATTCGATCGACGATCAGAAGACCGTCAAGGTGACCGGCCGCGAAGGCAAGACCGGCGAGTACTCGCTCCAGATTCCGGCGGCGATTCGCCGCTACTTACAGGATCACATCGGCAAGACCGTCACGATTCGATTCAGCCGCACTGCGACCGGCGAGATCGAGGAGCGCAAGTTCGACGTGCGCGCGGACAACATCGATCCGTGGCAACTGCGGCTGCGGTACGAGATCGACGTCGGTTTTCAGGCGTACGTCGAAATGGTCTCGGCCCACGGCAATCCGCTCAAAGCGTTGATGATGGGCACTAACCAGGTGAAGCAGCTCGTACAGAGCGTCTATCTGACGCTGACGAAGATCGCGACGCACAGCAACGCCGCGGAGCAGGTCGCCGGCCCGGTCGGCATCGTTTCGATCGGAATGGAGACCGCCAAGGCCGGGACGGCGGATTTTCTGCTCTTTCTGGCGATCCTCTCGGTCAACCTGGCGGTGATCAACTTCCTGCCGATGCCGGTGATGGACGGCGGGCTCATGGTTTTCCTGCTGATCGAAAAGATCAAGGGCAAGCCGCTGAGCTTCAAAGTGCAGATGGTGACGACGTTGGTCGGTTTGGCGGCGATCATCCTGATCGGGCTGGTCGTGACGATCCAGGATATTTCGCGGTTTTTCTGAAAACGGCCTGCCCAGCGGAAAGGCCGTCGGACTCAGAGGTCCGACGCTACTTCTCGCTTGGCGGCTGCTCTGCTTCCGGCGCCGGCTCGGACCGCTTCTCCGCGATCGGTCCTCGGTCGGGCGTCGCCGGCTCCGCCTGGGCGGCCAGCGCGGCGGAGTCGAGCTGCGCCACGTCGGCGGCGTGAACGATCAGGAATGACCTCAACTCGTCGTCTGCCGGAAGGAGCTTGGCTTCGCCGGTGATGTGCGTGCCGTCGGCACAGGTTGCGTCGATCGTGAGTTTCTGCGCCCGATTCTGGAGCAGCACGCCGTTGAGCTGGACCTTCCCCAAAGCGAGCGCGGTCATGCCGCGCAGCCGGCCGACTTTCTGGATCAGAAAGCCCTGAGCCCCGCCGGGCTCGACCGTGAAATCCTCTCCATTCGCGGGCAGCGCGACGAAGAGCCGAAAATCGCGCGGACCGTCCGCCGCGCCGGGCAGCGGGAAGTCCAGCAGGCAGAGGCGGCGCACGTCCTGCCGCGCGGTGAACGCCCAGTCGCTGGCGAGCGTCATTTCGCGTTGCGAGGGCGGCGCCGATGGCTGCTCGAGCGCGACGACGGCCCGCTTCCGGGCGCAGCCCGCCGCGCAGAGCAGCGCTCCGCAGGCGAGCAGCACAACCTTCCATCTAGCGAAACGCCTGTTTCCGACGTGCATGCGGAGCAGAATAGGGGGCTTGCGTGCGGTTCGCCAGCGGATTGGCGCGCAATGCGTGCCCGCATCCGGGCTCGAAGCAAGTTCTCTTTGGCCGCCGCGCCGCCGATCCCGGCGGGTCGGGTCGTGGTTCCGAGCGTTGTGTTTCCGATCTGAATGTGGGGTCGGGCTCCGCCCGGTCTCTTCGCGGAAGTTGAGCCGGATCGCACAAGAGACAGGCCAGAGGCCTGCCCCACATTTCGAAGCCGGGACGTTTCCCGATAGGGAACCGGTTCGGTTCCACGCTGGCGCACGGGGGATTCTCGCGTTATCATGAACAAGGAGCCTTTGCGAGGAGTCGATATGCCGATCGAAATTCACTGCAACCACTGCGGGAAACTCGTTCGCGCTCCGGATGACGCCGCCGGAAAGCACGGGAAGTGCCCGACGTGCCACCAAACGGTCTACGTTCCCACGCCATCCGATCAGCTCGACGCGCTCAAGCTCGAGCCGATCGACAACGATTTCGTGCGAAAGCAGAAGCAGCAACAGCACGAAACCTCGCAACTCGCGGCCAAGGTATTGCGCGACCGCGAGGGGCTGGGCCCCGAAAAACCGGGCGACCGGGCCGAGCGTCTGAGCGCGGCGGAGAAAGCCGCCGCCGCCGCGGCGCAGCGCGCTCCCGCGCAACCCGCGAGCGCGTCCGAAGTTTTGAACTGGGTGGTGCGCTACGCCGCCGCGGTGGCCGAGGGCCGCCTGAGTGAAGCGGAGCAGCTCGAATCTGGGATCCGCGGCAACATGCGGCTGGCCGAAGACGCGATTCAGCGCCTTCTGGTGGATGAGATCCCGCCGGCGGCGTTGGCGAAGATCCCCCGCCCCGTGCTGGTGGGCATCTACAAGAAGCTGCGGGAAACCAGATAGAGGCACTGGTAAGGTTTGACAGTGGAACGGGCGTCTCTGCCCGTTTTCGGCGGGCACGGAGGCCCACACCACTCAAACCCTACCAGTGCCCAGATAGAAGTCGAGATTCCGCCACCGCGGGCTGACTGGCTGGTAGAACTCCGAGGCATCCGCTGCTGGATGCCGGGGTAGTCTTGTTTCCACCGGGAGGCCTCCCATGACCAAGAGCGGCGTTGTGCCCGGCGTGCTGATCGCATTCGGCCTGACGATCGCGTTCCTGCTGAACACCAACCTGCTGGGCGCCGCCGCGGCGGAGGATCCGCAACCGTCGTGGGAGTACGCCAGCGTGCGGATCGAGGGCGAGCAGGCGGGATCGCGATTGGCGATGGTACCGACGCTCGCGCTGCCCAGCCGCAGCCTGCGGGGATGGGAGAATATCCGCCGGGCGCTGAGCCTGAAACGGGAAGACGCTCCTCGGGCCAGCGCGCCGGAAGTCGTCGGGGACGAGCCGGCGACACTGGAGCTGCTGAACGCGCTGGGCCGCGATCGCTGGGAACTGGTGAGCCATTCAGCGGTTTCGGACCTGGACACAGGCCTGAATGAGGCGCCGCTCTATCGTGTCGAGGAGTACGTTTTCAAGCGCAAGCGGTAGGCAACCGCGCAGCCGGCGGCCTGGCAGCAGCGGGCTCGGCTCGAACGCCACCCTCACTCTTGCCTGGAGCAAAGCAGGCGTGGGCAGGTCGAGAAAGCCCGACCTGCCCACGCCACTCTTCAAGTATTGGCGCTGGTCGCCCGCGGCGGCGAATCAGTTGCACGTGCTTCGCGAGCCGCCCCAATTACCGACCGGGGCGCTGGAGCTGGACCACTTCCACCAGCCGGAGAACCACTTGTAGTCGCCGGAAAACGTCCACTCGAATTCGCCCGTACCGGCGAGAGTGCCGTCGTCGTAGTACTCGGTCCACGTGCCGGCGATCTTCTGCTGCGTCCAGTCGAGCGTGCCGCTCACCACGCCATGCCGATACGTGTAGGTTCCGTTGACCGGCGAAGTTCCGCCGTTGTTCGACCCGGAAACGACGAGCGTCAGGTCGCCCCACGTGCTTCCGGGGAAGGTTCCCTGGGGCGACGGGCAATCGCTGCTGGATGTACCAGCGTTATCGTTCGTGCTTCCGCCGCTCGTTGAGCTTCCGCCTGAGGTGATTCCCGCGGTATCGGTGGCTCCGTCGGCGGATTCGATGTACAGGTTTCCGATCCCGACGGCGTCGGAATCCTGCCCCGTCGCGTCGCGAGCCACGACGTCGATCGTGTGATAGCCGTCGGTCGAAACCGTGACGGAATACGACGAGCTTCCCGTGGTCCAGCCGGCGCCGTCGAACGACCAGAAGTAGGTGTAGGGAGGCGTACCGCCGGTCGCGCTTGCGGTGAAGGTGAGCGTATCGCCGACGGTGTTGTGCCCGGCGCCCCAATTGCTGTCAATCGACACGTCGACGGGCGTCGACGTCCCAATCGACGTATACGGCGAGGCCAAAGAGAAAAGCGTCGACATGTCGCAACCGCCGCCGCTTCCACCGCCGCCGCCGCTGGCTCCGAGACTCAGCGCCGCCACCACGATCGTTCCGCGCCCCAGCCACTTGTACATGTCAGGCTCCTTTTTCATAGCACAAAAAACGTGGGCCGAGAGAATGCAGCTATCCGGTGCATCGGTCGGCGCCTGGCGAGTGGTAAGTAGAAATCCGCCGTCCGGCGACTTACGGAGATGAACGTGATTCGGGGGATCGAGAATTGCAGCCGCCGATCCGGCGCGACGGTCTGATAGAAAATGACGCGGGCAGCACGACCTGGTGGTACAACCAAGCGCCGTGCTACCCGTCGTCGCGTCGCAGTCTCTGGCGCCATCCGCCCAGCGGAGGCGAGAATTCTCCCTGGCTCAAGGCATCGGCCGGAGACGCGGTTGAGTCTCCACGCAACGAAGCCCGAGCGAAACGGAAACCACAAGTGGACGACCGAGGCTCTCGTCGCAAGACGAGAGAGACGAGAAGAACGGTGAGGCCGATCTTCAGCGGTCGCCTACGAGGTTAGCTGTCGGGCTTGACTGCGCTGAGTCAGCATTCGCGGGCATCCGCGAATTCGCCCCAAAGACCCGGCCGCTACGGCCGCCGGATCAGACTAACTGGTTTCCCCGTTGCCGAGCCCGTCAGCGGCGCTCGACATTCGGCATTACTCTAGACGCGAATGTAGCGGAGACGTTTGGCGCACTCAATGCGGAAAGCGAACTTTTTCGAAAAAACTTCGCGTGCGGCTCGCGGCGGCGGAAAGCGCGTGTCCGAGAATTGCGAAATCGATTTGTGAGAGGCAGCGCCGCCGAAGAACGTCTATGGTTTCGCGCCGACCGCGCCAGATCGCATAGGATTCGCAGCATGAACCATTTGAGTTTTCGTTGGCTCGCAGTCGCACAACCCCGCCGCGTTCTTTGCGCCGCTTTGATCTCGTGTTTGGCGGCGTGTGCGGCCTGTGCGGCGGATGATTGGCTGCAATGGGGCGGCCCCAATCGGGATTTCACACCGAAGGCGACCGGACTGGCCGCGCGTTGGCCGGACGCCGGCCCGCGGGAGCTTTGGTCGCGGGAGCTTGGGCCCGGGCATTCGTCGATCATCGCAGGCGAGGGCGTGCTCTACACCATGTACCGGCGCGGCGAGCAGGATGTGATCGTCGCCCTCTCCGCGGCGGATGGAAAGACGATCTGGGAAACCGCCTACGACGCGCCGCCCAAGCCGGACATGCTGCTGGACTTCGGTCCCGGTCCGCATTCGAGCCCACTGGTCGTGGAAGACCGGCTCTTCACTCTCGGCGGCATGGTGCACCTGAATGCACTCGATCGAAAGACCGGGAAAATCCTCTGGTCGCACGACCTGATGGCCGAACTCGGCGCAAGCCACGTGCAGCGCGGCTATGGCCCGAGCCCGATCGCGTACAACGATCTCGTCATCGTCATGGCGGGCGGCAAGGAAACCGGCGTCGTCGCGTTCAAGCAATCGGACGGCTCGATCGTCTGGAAGACGCCGCCGCTGCGGCCGACCGAGTCGTCGCTCATCCTCGCGAAGATCGACGGCGAGGATCACCTGATCGGCGCGGCGGGGATGGACCGCTTCGGGCTCAATCCGCTCAACGGCGAATTCCGTTGGCGAACGCAGGTCGAGCAGCAGTCCGCCACGATCATGAGCACCGCGGTATTCGTGTCGCCGGACAAGGTGCTCTATTCGGCCGCCTACGGAGCCGGGACATATTTGTTTCAGATCAAGCGCAAGGACGGCAAATACGATGCGGAGAAAGTCTGGTTCGATTCGAAGCTGAAGGTCCAGCATGGCACGATCGTCACCGACGGACGGTTCGCGTATGGATCCAGCGGGGATTTCGGCCCGGCGTTTCTGATGGCCGTCGATCTGGCGAGCGGCAAGGCTCTCTGGCGCGACCGGGGCTTTGCAAAAGCCAATCTCCTGCGCGTCGATGACAAGCTGATCATCCTGGACGAAGAGGGCAACCTCGCGCTGGCGACCGCCGACGACAAAGGCGTCAACGTGATTTCGCGCTGCAAGCCGCTGGAAGAAAAGGCCTGGACCGTGCCGACCTTGGTCGGAAAGACGCTCTACTTGCGTGACAACAGGCGGATTCTGGCGCTGGACCTGGGGACGTAATGGTTTGCCGCCGGGCATTCGTAGCGTCAGACCTCCGAGTCCGACGGCGGTCCTGCCGCTCGTGCGTCGGCTTCGCGCTGGCGCTTTGGGTTCTGAAAAGGCCGACCGTGGTTTGAGGGTATCGTCGTCGGACTCGGAGGTCCGACGCTACGAATTCGACGCGGCCTGCCGACGTTGGAAGAATCAATGCGGCCGGTGTGACGCTGGGGTCCGACACGACGGTTCCTCCTGGAGAGGGCGCTTCGCATGGGACGATTCCACACAATCATGCTGTTGCTTGCGTTCGGATCGAGCGGCCGCGCGGCCGATGTGCCGCCGCGGTCGGAGGCCGGCCAGACGCTGGTTCCGACCGCCGCACAGCTCGACATGGGCGACATCTACCACATCTACACCGGCGAGGACGCGCAGCTCATCGCGACGTCGGACGCGCAGCTTCAGCGCGTCGCCGTTACGTGTCGGCGGGTCGTCGGATACTTCGTCGTGCCGTTTGATCGTGGGCCGGACGATCCGCCGATTGCGGCGGGCTTCGGCCGCATTCCGGCCGCGTCGCTGGAAACGGGCAACGCCGGCCTCAACGCGCTCGTGCGGCAGCTTTTCGGAGGCGGCGAGTCACACGAGATCACATTTGCGATCACCGGTTCGAGCAACCTGGCGAAAACCAGCAAGGCCGGCGAGCCGGAGACGTTCACGATGGTGCTGTCGGCGGAGGTGAGCGCCGGCGGCAAGTCGACCGCGATCTCCGCCCCGGCGACGGTCAGCCTGTTGCCGTTCACTTTCCGCACGATGGCCCGCTATCCCGGCGACATCCTCACGCTGCGCGCTGCGTTTGATCTCAAACTCGCCGATCTGGCGGGCGAAAAACCGGGACGCGAATGGGCGGACAAGCTGGCGGAAAGCGTGCACGTCGACGTCTTCCTCCTGGCCAACACCGTCTCGCCGGAGAAGTCGCTCGACCCGGCGATCAAGCAGCCGCACAACATCAAGCACCTGAGATTCCTCACGCAGGTGCGGGATTTCGACGATCCGGTCGCGGGCTATGCGTGGGGCCGCACCTTCATGCACGAGGTCTGGAACGACTCGGGGCCGCTGGCCCGCCTGGCGCTCGATACGGTTGCGGAAGACGGAATTCGATCGCGCGACTTCGCGTTCGCGCTCGAGGCGGCCGGCCGCGCGAACGAGGTCGCCAAGGGCGAATCCGCACAGGTGCTTGATACGCTCGCTCGCGTGCATTACGAAAAGGGCGACTTTGACGAGGCGATCCGCGTGCAGCGCCAGGCGGTTGAGAAATCCAAATCGCTCCCGCCGGCGGCGTCGCAGCCGTTCGCCGACACGCTCTCAAAATACGAAAAACGAAAACCGGCAAAGTAGATCGGCCCGGCCGGTAATCAGAACCCCAAGCGGCAGCGCGTGGGGGCGAAACCGGGGAGCGTGGGCCTCCGGCCCGCAGCAGCACGAAAGCGGGAAGCAGCCGAGGGCGGCTGCGGTGCATCAGAGTCTCAAAACCAGCGCGCGAGGCCAAACATCCTCAGAGAATCCTCGTCGGACTCGGAGGTCCGACGCTACGGATTCGCAAGGCCGAGCGTGCCGTCGAGCCAGCCGATCACCGTGCCTTGGTAGGCTTCGAAATCCAGCTCGATCATCTTGCCGTGCCCGCCGCGCATCTCCCAGAACGTCTTCGGCTCCGTCGCGGCCTCGAAGACGCGCACGCCGGACTCG
>JACRLV010000074.1:2471-8804 GCA_016235145.1 Planctomycetota bacterium | reverse complement strand
ACGCCGGACTCGTACGTCACGACGTCATCCTCGGTCGAGCACATGCTCAGTTTCGCGACTTCCACATTCGGGATTTTCGCGAGAAGATCGAAATCCGGCGGGATTTGCGGCCAGGTGTAAAGGTTCGCCACGTTCGAGAAAAACGGCAGGTCGATGCCGATGTAGCTCAGGTACAACTCCGGCTCGTCCTTCAGGATCAGCGGCGCTTCAAGCAGCAGCCCGGCGACTTTCTGCTCTGCCGCCGCTTTCACCGCGGCCGAGGCGCCGGTACTGATGCCGAAGGGGATGACGACGGAATGCTGTGATTGCGCGTATTCGACCGCGGCCATGCCGTCGTCGATCAGATTTTGCAGCGTGTTGGCGCCGGGGCTTTCGCCGAAGCCCTCGTAGTCCATCAGGATCACGTCGTAGCCGGCGGGGACGAACACGGGCAGGCCGATCAGGTAGCGCGATTTGTTGCGGTCCGAACCCGGAATGACCACGACGATGCCCTTGGGTTTCTCCGCGTGCACGTGCCAGATGGAGATTTCGCGTCCGGCGGCGATCGGCAAAAACAGGCTGTCGTACGCGTAGCCGTAGTCGGCCGGCGTGCCTTCGATCGCCTCGGTCGGGCGCAGGAAGATGTCGTTCAGCGCGACCGGCGGCTGAAACGTACAGCCGGCGACCAGCGCGAGCCCCGCCGCCAATGCGAGCAACTTTACGCGTTTCATCGTTGTCCTCTACAAGAAATGCGCCGGTCGCACGTCGCGGCATCCAACGCCTGCCTGTGCGGCACTCGCCGATGGGCGCGGAATATAGGCGCACTCGCCGCCGGCGTCACGACGCGGCGATGCGTTGGTAGAGATTGCCGGGCAGCCGCTTCACGCGGCCCTTGAGTTCCAGCGACGTGAGCGTCGCCAGCAACTGGCCAGCCGGCGTGGAGCCGTCGCTGAGTAATTGTTCCTGCGTCATTGGTTCGCGGCTGAGCGCGGCGAGGATCCGCTCTTCGATCGGATCCAGCGGAAGCGGCAGGATGCCCTGCCCGTCCGCTTTTTTCGCCGCCGGCTCGAACGCTTTGCCCACGGCGCCGAGTTCAGTCAGGATGTCCTCGAGGCAGGTCGCCAGCTTCGCCCCGCCATCGCGAATCAGGGCGTTCGTGCCGATCGACATCGCGTCCTGCACCCGCCCCGGAATCGCGAAGACCTCGCGGTTGTATTCGCTCGCCAGCCGCGCGGTAATGAGCGCGCCGCTGCGGGCGGCGGCTTCGACGACGAGCGTTCCGAGCGTCATGCCGGCGATGATGCGGTTGCGGCTCGGAAAATTCGCCGCCCGAACCACCGTGCGCGTCGGCAATTCGCTCAGCCACGCCCCGTGTTCGAGCAGCTTGTCGGCCAGCGGCCGGTTTTCGGGCGGGTAGATGTCGGCCAGGCCGGTTCCCATCACCGCGATCGATCGGCCGCCGCTGTCGACCGCCCCGTGATGCGCGAACGCGTCGACGCCGCGCGCCAGGCCGCTCACGACCGTCAGGCCCGCTCCGCTCAGCAATTCGCCGAACCGCCGGGCCTGCTCGCTGCCGTAGATCGAGCAACGGCGGCTGCCCACGACGGCGACCGCGATCGCGTCCGTCGGGCGCAGGTCGCCGCGGACGAACAGCACGATCGGCGGGTCGGGAATCTTCAGCAGGCCGGGCGGATAAAGCTCGTCCGTCGAACAGAGAACGTACAAATCGTTCTCGGCGGCGGCGTCCAGCTCGGCATCGATTTGCACGCTCGCGGCCGCGCGTGCGATTGTGTCGGCGGATTGCCTGCCGATGCCCTCGATCGCCTCGAGCTGCGCGGCAGACGCCCCGAGCGCTTCCTCCGCGCTGCCGAAGCGGGCGAGCAGTTTCTGAAACCGGATCGGGCCGACGCCGTCCGTGAGCGCCCAGCGCAGGTGATGTCGGCCGGCCTCGGAAATGAGTTCGTTCACGGGGTTTTGTCTCGAACGGGAGGACTTGCGGTTGCCGCGTTCGTGGCTTCGACAAGCGGCGCCAGATCCGTCGCGGCCTGAGCGTCTGATTCCTGCACGCGGCGAAGTGCATCGATCGCGGTTTGCGTCCACTGGGCTGACAGTGTGGTTTCGGTTCCGACCACCGGAATCGTCCGCGACAACGCCTCGATCCCGCTGCTGAGCCGCATTACCCAACTGCGAAGAACCGCGGCCTCGGCGGAAGGAAACGTGCCGAGCAGCGGTTTCAGCCACTTCGTGAGGCTTCGCCGCGCAGCCACAATCGGCCCCCAGGTTCGAGCATATGACCGCACCATTTCGTGCAACGGCCGGCCGGCCGCCTCCTGCCGGGCAAGCCAATCGGCCGCGATCGGATAGGCGCTTGAGCCGGTGGTCAGCGAGCGGTCCATATGCCACACCTGCCGCTGCTGCCGAAGCATGCAAGCGATAACGTGCCGGACCTGCGCCGCGGGATCGGGCAACGGATGATGCTCGGGTTCGATCGCCTCGACGACGATCGCTTCGTGAGACGCGCCGACCAGCGGCAGAGGTTCGTTGCTGTGCCCCGGTGCGAATCCGGCCAGCCCGTCGGCGCTCGCGAGCGTCACCACGCCCCACGCCAATCCGCGCGGCGGCGGCCAGCCACGCCAAACGAGGACAAATTGGCCGGCTTCATTCGCACGGCGGATGAGCGGCGCGTAGCTGTCGCGGAAATGCGCGGCGAATTCGGGAGCACGGTCGAGCCCTTCGGCGGAATGCGCTGCGTGCAGGCTGCGCAGGCGAATACCCATCGCCGCCGCAACCTCGATCAGCGCACCGTCGCGAGCCAGAGAAGACCAGGATTCCGCCTCGCGATCCGCGGCCGCGACGACCAGGGTTCCCAACCCGAGAGCCGCGAGAATTTCGTCGTAGGTGCGGCTCACGCCCGCGGTCGCCAGCAGCGAGCGCAGGCAGATCGCGAGCGATTCGTGCTGCTGCTTGTCCTCGCGCCAGATGAGCGAACGCATGGGTGAGCAGTCTACGACGGAGCGCGTCTTGCGCCGACCAGGTTGATGCCGCGGTCCGTCGACTGAGCCCGGGATTGAAAATCCGTAGCGTCGGACCTTCAAGTCGGGCGGGGACGGTTGCATTCCGCGATGTCGTCGGACTCGGAGGTCCGACGCTACTCGTTTGACGCGACGAAACACCCGGTTCGGACGATCGCGCGAACGGCCGCTACGGATTCTGCAAGACCGGCGGCGGCCCGGGGATCGTCCGCAATCCCAGGAAATGTCCGACCGGGTCCGGAAGCGGCATGGGATGCGGCAGCGCGAACAGCTCGCCGTAGTCGTACCCGCACCGCCCGCCCTCGCTCGCGTCCGCGGCACGGATTCTGTGGAGCAGGCGCTCCAGCCGCTCCGGCGGAAATTGCGACTGGTACGCTGCGATCGCCGCCGCCTTCTGCTCGATCACGTCGCTCGTGTCGACGACGAACGTCGAGTGCCAGTGCGCCACGTCCGCTGAAATCAGCACCGGTCGGTACCAGAGCCAGTCGATGCGGTGCGGCCGCGTTCCCGCAAAGCGGTCGTCCCATTTCGTGAGCTGCGAATAAAAACGCGCCGCTTCAAAGATCAGTTGCGCCTGGTAGTGATCCGGCGACGCACCGGGCGTGCGGCCCGCGCGTGATCCCCAGAATCGCCGCCGCCTCGCGGGTCTCCTTGGCGCGCTGCTCCGGCGTTCCCTGCGGCGTCGGCTCGCCGTCGGTCATATGGATCACGCCGACTTTGTGCCCCAGCTTGACCAGCTTGGCGATCGTGCCGCCGCAGGTGATCTCGAGATCGTCCGGATGCGGCATGGTAAAGACGACGTCCAGCGTCTGGTCGCTCATGCGTGAATTCCTGATGTCGGCGGCGCCGCCCGGCTTGAGGAGCGGAAGCGGAGAATTGTAGCGGCCTTAGTGGTATTCGTTCTCGTCGAACGTGAATCGCCGCATCCGGTCGCGAATCGAAGTGCCGCCGCCGGGGTCGAGTTGGATCACGGGCTGAACGGCGGCATGGCTGTCGTAGAACATGGCGGTGATGCCGCGCGGGTGGCGCTCGTCGTTGGCGACGCGCGGCCAGCCGGCCAGCGGCAGATGATCGGGCTGGAACAGATTCGTCAGAAGCGACCAATCACGTGTTCTGGGAACCGGCATGGCCTGGTGCGCCTCGGTGACATAGACGAACTCGCAGGCGTTTCGCCGGCTGAACCGGGTCAGGTTCGTGAATTCGGCGGTCCGGGAATCGGCGGCCGACCGCGGCCCCGACCCGACGGTCGGTGAAATGTGGTCGCTTGGGCGGAATAGAAACGGGATCGCGAACGACGCGACGACATAGTCCAACGACTGTTTCGGCTCCGGAAAGTCCGGGCAATTCAGGATGCCCGTGCGCTCGCAAATGTAATCCAGCACCTCGCGATCCATGCCGGCGGGCGTGAACAACGGCCTCTGCCCGTCCGCCGCGCCGATGAAGGGCAGCAGCATCGTGACGAAGTGCGTGCGATACTGACTGTTTTCGCCGTTGATCACCGTGTCCTTGTGCTGCTGGGCATAGTGCAGCGCGGCCTCGCCCATCGTCTTCATGTTCGAGAGACAGACGGTCTGCCTGCCTTGGGCGCGGGCTTTGTTCAGGGCTGGGAGCAGGATCGCGATCAAGAGGGCGATGATGGCCACGACGACCAATAGCTCGATGAGCGTAAAGCCGGTCGACCGATTCGCGTACTTGCGCGCGCGCATGTCTGATTCCTCTGTCGATTCGCCGGCCGCGGCTCCGAACAAACGGTCCGGTCCGCTGCGCCGCCGTTGATTCATACGGCCCGATAAACAGATTTGCCTAGCATGACTCTAGCTTGCCGAATTGACCGTTTCAAGACATTTTGCGGCGCAACGAAACGGCTGCGCGAAATGCGCAGCCGTGCAATTTCTTATCCGGCGGTGCGTGGCCGGCCGGGGCGAAACCGCCGCGGGCGTCCGGCGAGGTCCGGCTAGATCTTCGCGCGCACGTTCACCCGGCGGCCGACGCGGCGCTTGCGATTGATCGTCTTGCGTCCGCCGACAGTCCGCATTCGGGCCCGAAACCCGTGTTTCCGACGACGTTTCACGTAACTCTTGCGATGATGTTCCATGACTGCCGGCCTCCACGAACGGCGTTCCCACAACCCGCGCCGCCGAGAAGCAACCGAGCGGCTCGAAGACCAATCAGTATCCTCCCAACGGCCGGATTCGTCAAGGCAGTCGGCGCGGGCGTTTCGGGTGAACTCTGGTTGGCTTTGGGGGTTGTGGGGCAGGCCTCCGGCCTCTCCCCTACGAAATGCTGCGTGCGTTCACCGGAGAAGCCGACGGAAGTCCGGCGCCGCATTCAGGAATTGCCAGTGCTTTCGATCCGCACGTCTTCAGGGGGTTGGACCGCCGGGGCGCCGACCGGGGGCGTTTGGAAAAATACGCCATTGGGGACGAAGCGGAGGACCGCCGAGAAACCGTCAGATGGAAGACTCAATGCCGCGTGCGATTCGCAACGATGAGCGACCGCTTGGCGCGTACCGGTTGTCCCACACTGCTGGACGCTCCAGAAACGTGTCGATATAAGGAAACTGGAAGCTGCGGAACCGCCGTCACGGCGCGTGACCCGGCGGCTCGGCTTCGCGACCTGCGTTGGATCGCTCCCAATCCGTGAGCGCCGCCGGTCGAGCACGGATGCGTGAATGCGAATCTGGCCGGGACAACCCTATCCGCTGGGCGCCACCTGGGACGGCGAGGGCGTGAATTTTGCGCTCTTTTCCGACGGCGCCACGCACATCGATTTGTGCATTTTCGATCAGGCCGCCGGGGCGAAGGAAAGCACGATCGTCCCGATTCGCGAGCGCACGCACGGCGTCTGGCACTGCTACCTGCCGGACATCCGGCCGGGCCAGCTTTACGGCTACCGCGTACACGGACCTTACGACCCCAACGGCGGAAACCGCTTCAACCCGGCCAAGCTGCTCATCGATCCATACGCGAAAGCGATCACGGGAACGATCGACTGGAACGACGCGATCTTCGGATACATCGTCGGCGACGCGCGGCAGGACCTTTCGTGGGACGCGCGCGACAGCGCGCCGTTCGTGCCCAAGTCCGTCGTCATTGATTCCGCGTTCACCTGGGGAGACGATCGCGCGCCCAAGACCCCCTGGAACCGCACCGTCATCTATGAGTGCCACGTTCGCGGCATGACCATGCTGCATCCGCAGATCCCGCCGCGGCTGCGCGGCACGTACCTCGGCATGGCGTCCGACGAGGTCATCGATCATCTGCTTTCGCTGGGTGTGACGGCGGTCGAGTTGATGCCGGTGCACCAGCACATGACCGACCGC
>JACRLV010000074.1:0-2406 GCA_016235145.1 Planctomycetota bacterium | reverse complement strand
CGCTGCGCGACAAGGGCTTGTCCAACTATTGGGGCTACCACACCATCGGCTTTTTCACGCCGCATGTCGGTTATGCGACCGGCGGGCTCGGCCAGCAGGTCAGCGAATTCAAGACGATGGTCAAGCGGCTGCACTCCGCGGGCATCGAGGTGATTCTCGACGTGGTGTACAACCACACCGGCGAGGGCAACCATCTCGGGCCGACGCTCAGCCTTCGCGGGATCGACAACCAGGCGTACTACCGCCTCGATCCGGACGCCAAACGCTACTACACCGATTTCACCGGCTGCGGCAACAGCCTGAACATGCTGCACCGCCGGACCGTTCAGCTCATCATGGACAGCCTGCGCTACTGGGTGCAGGACATGCACGTCGACGGGTTCCGCTTTGACCTGGCCCCGGTGCTGGCCCGCGAGCTGTACGAGGTCGACCGGCTGGGTCGGTTTTTCGCGATCATCCAGCAAGACCCCGTCATCTCGCAGGCGAAGTTGATCGCCGAACCGTGGGATCTCGGCTACGGCGGATACCAGGTCGGCAATTTCCCGCAGGGCTGGGGCGAGTGGAACGGCAAGTACCGCGACTGCCTGCGGCGCGTCTGGCGCGGCGACGAGGGCCAGGTGGCCGAACTGGCTTCGCGGCTGTCGGGCAGCAGCGACGTTTATGAGCGGAATCGCCGCCACACTTACGGCAGCATCAATTTCGTCACCTGCCATGACGGCTTCACGCTCCATGATCTGGCCAGCTACAACCACAAGCACAACCAGGCGAACGGCGAGGACGACCGCGACGGCCACAATGAGAACCTGAGCAACAACTGGGGCGCCGAAGGGCCGACGGATGAATCACGGATCGTCGAGCTGCGCGAGCAGATCAAGCGGAACATGCTCGCATCCCTGGCTTTTTCGCAGGGCGTGCCGATGATCGGCCACGGCGACGAAATGGGCCGCACGCAGCGCGGCAACAACAACGCCTATTGCCAGGACAACGAGACCACCTGGATCAACTGGGAACTGGACGAACGACAGACCAAGCTGCTCGAATTCGCCCGCAAGGTCTTTGATCTCCGCCGCAGCAACCCCGTCCTTCGCCGCCGGAGTTTCTTCCGCGGCACGGCGGCTGAAGGCGAAGTGCAGAAGGACGTGGCGTGGATTCGGCCGGACGGGCTCGAGATGTCCGAGGGCGACTGGCACGATCCCAAATGCCACGTGCTGGGCATGCTCATCCACGGCGAGGCGACGGACGAGGTGGACGAACGCGGGCGGCTGATTACGGGCGATACGCTCCTGCTGATTCTCAACGGCGGACCCGAGCCGCTGCTCTTTCATCTGCCGACGCTGGAGCGGCCCGGATTGTGGCGCGAGATCATCAACACCGCGCGTCCCGGTCGGCGTTTCGTCGACTTGGGCGATCTGAACATCCCCGCCCACTCGCTCATTCTGCTGGATTACGACGAGGCGTGAACGGAAAAGGCGGCTACGCGCGGCTGTCCCAGCAGGGATCAGGGTGACCGGCGGCGCGGTTCGCGTGCCGGGACATTACGAAGAGCGCGTCCGAAAGACGATTCAGGTACGGCACGACCAAGCGGCCGATCGGCTCCTGTTCGCGCAATCGAAGCACGGCTCGCTCGGCGTTTCGGCAGACCGTGCGAGCGACGTGAAGCTGGGCCGCGGCCAGGCAACCGCCGGGCAGGATGAAATTCTCCAGAGGCGGCAGCTCGCTGCTGAGCTCGTCCATCAGAGTTTCCAGCGCGGCGACGTGCCGCGACTCGACCCGCGGGCCTGATCGATTCGACGCATTGTCGCCGGGAATGCAGAGCTCGGCTCCGCAGTTGAACAGCTCGTTCTGAATCCGCCGTAGCGGCGAGACCAGGTCCGCCGGCGGCTGCGACGCGAGGACCACGCCGATCTGGCTGTTGAGCTGGTCGACGAGGCCATAGGCTTCGATGCGCGGCGACGATTTCGAAACGCGATCGCCGTTGCCCAGTCCCGTCGTTCCGTCGTCGCCCGTGCGTGTGTAAATCCGCGTCAGTCTCGGCATCTCGTCGTCCGTTCGTCGCAGCGCTGGCAAGCGGCTGTCGTACGAGCGAGTGTAGTGTGCCCGCCGGCCGTTTCCAATCCGCCCCGATTGGGAGACTGCCGCCATCCGCGGAATGTCTGCCGCGTGTGAACGGTCGGCGACGACGCGCCGGGACTCGCCCGGCGACTTCACACCTTGAACGCGCTGACGAGCTCGCGGAGTTGCTGCGACTGGCCGCTTAGTTCCTCCGCCGAGCCGGACATCTCCTCAGACGCCGAGGCGTTGTTCTCCGTGACCGAGGCGACGTTCTGGACGCCCGCACTGACTTCCTTGACGCTGGCCGTCTGCTCGTCCGTGGCGTTGGCGATGTCGCCGATGCTCTTGGCGGTC
>JACRLV010000280.1 GCA_016235145.1 Planctomycetota bacterium | reverse complement strand
TTCGTAAGAATTCGAATCTTCGTCAGCCCCAGGTCGCGGAGGATCTGGGCGCCGACGCCGTAGTCGCGGCGATCCACCGGCAGCCCGAGGGCCTCGTTCGCCTCCACCGTGTCAAGCCCCTGGTCCTGAAGGCGGTACGCCCGCAGTTTGTTGAGCAGGCCCACCCCGCGGCCTTCCTGCCGCAGGTACACGAGCACGCCGGCGCCGGCCTGCGCGATCAGCGCCATCGCCGCGTGAAGCTCCTCGCCGCATTCGCAACGCTGCGAACCGAACACGTCGCCGGTCAGACATTCGGAATGCACGCGCACGAGCGCCGGCGCGGCGGCCGCGTCGGACGGAGGATTTTCCGTACCGATGCCGCCGTAGCAGAGGGCCACGTGCTCGTTCTGATCCGCCGCCGAGCGGTATGCGTGGAGCATCCACGCTCCGTAGGGATTGGTGATCGGCACGCTTTCGACGCGCTGCACGATGCGCTCGCCGCGCATGCGGTGCTCGATCAGGTCGGCCACGGTACACATCTTGAGCCCGTGTGCGGCGCAGAACTTCGTCAGCTCCGGCACGCGGGCCATGGTCCCGTCTTCGTTCAGAACCTCGATCAGGGCCGCGGCGGGCATCAGCCCAGCCAGCCGGCAGAGATCGACCGAACCTTCGGTCTGTCCTGCCCGCACCAGCACGCCGCCGTCGCGGGCCGTCAGCGGGTTCACGTGTCCGGGGCGGACGAAATCGTCGGAGACGGCTTCTTCGGCGACGGTATGGCGGATCGTGATCGCACGATCGGATGCGGAAACTCCGGTGCCGACGCCCAGCCGCGGAGCGCCGTCGATGGTGACGGTGAAGGCGGTTCCGAAGCGCGTGTTGTTGACAGCGACCTGGGGTTGAAGATTGAGCCGCTCGCAACGGGTCCGCGTGAGCGCAACGCAGAGCGTCCCGCGCCCGTACCGGAGCATGAAATTGACCCGCTCCGGCGTGGCGAATTCGGCCGGCAGGATCAGGTCGCCTTCGTTTTCCCGGTTTTCGTCATCGCAGAGCACGATCATGCGTCCCTGGCGGAGCTCTTCCAGAATCTCGCCGATCGGGCTGAATGGGCTTGCGGGCTGGGTCGTGCTGTTCATGCCAATCTCCCACGGCGTCGGTCTTTCGAAGTCCGCGAAAAGGCGCCGAACGCACTTTCCGCGTGTACGAACCGCGTTTCTATCGCTGATTGTACGGCCGATGATCAGAGATTGTCAGTGGCGGGCGTTGTTCGGAGGCCGTGCAACCGCGGTCTCGCCTGCTGAAGCGAAGCTGCGTCCGGCCCGGCTCTGGAACGTAGTGCTGCTGGACGATGACGACCACACCTACGAATATGTGGTCGAGATGTTGACGACGTTGTTTCAGCATCCGGCGTCGGTGGCGTATCAGATGGCGGTCGAGGTGGACAGCACGGGCCGCGTGATCGTCGAGACGACTTCGCTCGAGCGAGCGGAGCTGAAACGCGATCAGATCCACGCGTACGGCGCCGATCCGCGTTTGCGGGAACGTTCGAGAGGTTCGATGTCGGCCGTGCTGGAGCCGGTCGAGTAACACAGGCATCAGGAAACCGCAGAGGAAACGTGCATGAACAAGAAGGGGCGTTCGGTTCAACGGAAACACAAAAAGAACCGCGAACGAATCAAGCGCAAGGTGAAGACTGCGAAGGCCGCGGCGAAGGCGCGCGGTTGAAAAACGCTCATCCGTTCGGGCATGCCATGACGCTCCTTTCCGTCCGGTTCGTCGTCGCAACGCTATGCCTGACATCACTGGCTGCGTCGTCGCCGGCGCGTGCACAAGGCGTCCGGCCGCGATCGACTTCTGAACTCCTGATCGATTCGGCCCGTGACGTGCTCGTCAGCAAGCGGGCCGCGCCGTCGGCCGCCGATCTTGCGCATGCCCGCGCCCTGCTTGGCGCGGCGCAGCGGCTCGATCCGGCCAGCGTCGACGCCGCCGCGTTCCGGTTTGAGCTGGAGTCGCTGGCCGGGGACGTCGACGCCGCGAATGAGGCGCTGGATCGATTGATCGAGGTGGATCCGGACAACGATGTCGCACAGGCCCGGCGGCTGGCACGCGGGCCGGTCGGCGCCCAGTCGCGCGAGAGCGCTCAGAAGTGGTACGAGAACGCTCTGGAAAAGGCGCCGACGCCTGTCGCCCGGGCGCTCGCGCACGTCAAGCTGGCGGAATTGGCGATCGAGCGGCTCGACCGCGACGCCGCCAGAAAGCACGCCGAAGAGGCAAGAACGCTCTGCCCGGACTGCGCAGAGCCGGCGGCCGTACTGCTCGACCTGCTGCCCGCCGATGCGGCCCCGGTGGAACGCATCGCGGCGATCCTGGCGGTCCTGCGGACGAATCCGCTGGCGGTCGAAGCGGCGTGGCAGGCCGCATTTCTTCTGGACGACCTCGGCTTGTTCGCGGACGCGGAGCCGTTCTATGGCCACGCGTTTCGGGCTCATGCGTACAAGACAGCGGGTCCGCCGCCGCTGAATTGCCTGCTGCGTGCGGCGGAAAACGCCTATCTGCGCGGGCAAACCGGTCAGGCCGGAGCGATTCTGACGACCGCGCTGGCGGGCGAGCCGCCGGAGGATTGGGCGCGGCTGCTGCGACTCGGGTGGCTGTCGGAAGCCTGCGGCATGCGAGATCGCGGTCGCATGCTGATGAAGCGGCTCGCGGAAAACGCGGCCCGCTGCTCCGTCGTTCCCGACAATGCAACGCCGGAAAACGACGCGTATGCCGCCTGGTACTACGCGTTCGTCGAGCGGTCCGGCGAAAAGGCGCTTCCGCTGGCGGAATCGGCGGTCCGCCGCGCGCCGGACAATACCGTGGCAATCCGTGCGTTGGGTTGGGCACAGTCAATGGTGGGCAAGACCGACGAGGCCCGCAGCACGCTCGCGTCGATCGCGGCGCGCGACGCCGCATCCGCGGCGAGACTCGCGAGCATGCTGCGGGACGCGTGCTGAACGAGCTGCAACGCGCGCCCCATGCCGGAATTGAGCGGCAGTTGCTCGAAATAGAGGGCTATGCAAAGCCCACGTCGCAGCCGGCGGTCGCCCCGGAGATCGCATCGCTTCTGAGCGCTTTCGACCGGGGCGCGCTTGAGATTCTCGCCGCGCCCGAAAAGTACTTTGACGTTGCGATGGAGATCGAGAACGCCGACCCCGACGCGGCCGAACCCTGGCGGGCCGCCTTCTCGATCACCAGCAAGGCGAAGTTCCCCATTCCGCTGGGGGCGGACGGCCTGATCAACCCGGTCTTCCTTTTGTCCTTCCGCGCGGACGCTGACAAGATGCGCGATTTCCCCGCGCTCTTCGCCGTGACGCTCGATCGACGACGCTATCTGCCGCCGGGCGAAACGATCCGCGCGCAGCGCACGCTGGACGTGGGGCCGCTGCACACGATCGCGCGGCGGTTCCCACAGCAGGCGGTTCGCGTCGAAATCCAGGCGATTTTCGATCCGGGCATTCAGACGGACGGTCGCTGGTCGCCGAGTGCGATGGGCCGGGCGCTGCGGCCCGCCGCGCTGACGCGCCGCATCGTCGATGCACGCGGCGCAAGCGTCTCCGCCCGCCTGGAATCGTTGTTGGACAAATACCCGCCGACGCAGTTCGTATCGATCGAAGTTCTGGCCGAATTGCTCGGCGAGCGGCAGCGCTACGAGCTGCACAAGCTGTCTTATGCGCCGCTCGCCGCGGTATCGACGGACCGAATTATGGCGGCGCTGCGCGGCCAGCTCCAGTCCGAGTCCTGGGAGGCGCGCGTGCGGACGCTCGACGCGCTCCAGTCCGCGGGGCTGGATGCTCCGACGTTCGCCGCGGTGCAGAATTGCCTGCAACACTCGCATTGGCTGGTGCGGTTCGCGGCGGTGCGCCTGTTGGCGCGGCAGGGAGAGAGCTTCCAGAACGAAGCCGCGAAAATCGCCGAGAGCGACTCTGATGCGGTGGTGCGGGAAATGGCGCGCGCGGCGTTGCTGCGCTGGGCGCGGCCGGAGAGCCAACCGGCTCCGGTCTCGCGCCCGGCGGATGATGCGGACTGATTACGGGAGACGTGCATGCTGCGATGGCTGATGCTGACGCTCGTGCCGCTGTTATCGGGATGCGTTCTCCAAGGCGGCCGGCCGCAGTCCCACATGGATCGCGGCGACACGGCCCTGGCTCGCAACGACGTCCAGGCGGCGCTGGTCGAGTTTCGCGAGGCCGTGCGGCTCGATCCGCTGATGGCGGACGCGCACACCAAGCTCGGAATCACCTACAAAGCCGCCGGCGACCTGGAGCACGCGGCGGATTCGCTGGAGACGGCGGTTCGCCTCGATCCGCGGAATTTCACGTCGAGCTTTGAACTCGGAGAGGTCTACCGGATGCTCAATCGCATGGCGCAGGCCGTGCGGGCCTATGTGCTTGCGTGCCAGATTCAGCCGGACAACTTCGACGCGCATTTCCGCCTGGCGGATTGCTACCACCAGACCGGCGACGCGGCCCAGGCGATCGAGGCGTACAAGGCGGCGCTGAAAATCGACTCGCGCAGCGCGCGGGCCTGGAGCAATCTCGGCGCCCTGCACGACACGCGCGGCGACTACTACGAGGCGATTCAGTCGTACAAGAGATCGCTGGAGTGCGACACGGATCAGCCCGCGGTGCTCGTGAATCTGGGCACGGTCTACATCAACCAGGACCGCTTCGACGCCGCGCAACGCTCTTTGGAGGCTGCCCTGCGCAAGGCGCCGGATCTATCCGCCGCCCACGAGCGACTCGGGTATTGTCAGTGGCGGCTGAGTAAGCTCGACGAGGCGATTCAGTGCTACCGCAAGGCGATTTCGTGCGATCCGAAGAACAGCCGGGCCCACGCGGGTCTTGGCGTGGTGCTGATGACGCGTTTCCTTTCGGATTCCAAGCAGGCCGCGTTTCGCGACGAAGCGATCAACGCGTGGCACGAGAGCCTGGAGATCGAGCCAAACCAGCCGAAGCTTCGCGATTTGATCGAGAAATACCGTGCGAAGACGGCGCGCCCGGAAATGGACCTGAATTGAAGCGGAATTCGAACGGGCGCGGCCTCCGGTCGGCCGCTGCGGGTGAGTCGGCGTGATTCCTCCACTGTTTGCGGTTTCCCTGGTTGTTCTCTTCGAGGCGCTCTGCTTCACCACCTCGCTGCCGGTTCTCAACTACTACACCGAGCAGCTTCATGGAACCGGCCTGTGGGTTGGCTTGATGTTCGCTCTGACGGCGGGGCCGAAGGTTCTGACAAACCCGCTCTGGGGCGGGTTGTCGGATCGCTGGGGCCGCCGGCCGGTTCTCGCGCTCAATACAGTCGGGACGTTCTCGGGCTCCGTGCTCTGGGCCCTGGCGGCCAACGGCATGCCGGGCCTGCGGCCGCTCGCCGTGCTCGCGATTTCGCGCGGCATGGTGGGCGCGTTCGGCGGACAGGCCGGCCTGGCGATGGCCGTCGCCGCGGACACCAGCACGCCGGAACGCCGCGCTGCCGCGATGGGGGCGCTCGGGGCGGCCTTCAGCGTTGCGCTGGCGATCGGCCCGCTGCTGGGCGGCTTTGTGGCGGATCGATATTCGTACGCCGCCGTCGGTTGGGTATGCGCGGTGTTTCAGTTTACATCGCTGCTCGTGATCACCTTCGGATTGCGCGAGACCTGCGTGAAGCGGTCGACCGTCGGCGTGGCCGAGGCCTATCGAATTCCGCAGACGATCTGGACCCAGCGCGTGATTCTCGTGCTCGCCGTGGTGTTGATCACCACCACGGGCCTGTCGGAGATGAACAGCACGCTCGGCCTGATGCTCGAACATGACCACGGGTTCACTGTTCGAAGGACGAGCTACGTGTTCGCGTTTTTCGGCGTGCTTGGCGCGCTCGTGCAGGGCGGGGCGATTCGCCCGCTGGTGAGGCGCTATGGCGAGCGCGCGATCGTCATGGTCGGCCTGGTGATCACCGCGCTTGGGTTCGGGGTGATGGCCGCCAAACTGCCGAGCGTGGGGATGTGGACCGCCGTGGGCGTGCTGGCGATCGGCGCTTCGCTGGCAAGGCATCAATCAAGGAGTTCTGGGCCTAGGGCGTGCGATGGGGGGCGGGCTCGGCGGCGGGTTGTTTGAAAGCGCCGGCGCTTCGCTCACCTATGCGGTCGCCGCCGCGCTGTCGCTTGCGCCGATGGCGCTGCTGCGCATCGTCCGCGGCCCCGCCGAAACGCCCTCCGCAGCAGCCGAGCCGACAAGTTTGTAGCCGTTGCTAGGCGCCGTTCGGCGGCTGACCCCACATCAGCTTTCGACGCAAGGCGTACCATACCGAGCGGCTTGGGTTACGCACCATCAGGCAATCCGCCGCATAGCGTGTGATTTGCACGCAATCGCCGGCCTGCATCGCGCCGCGCACGATGCCGTCCACCGAAAGCGTCGTTCCGTCGTTCGCATGCTGCACGCACAACTGGATCCGCCGATTGGATTGGAGCACAACGGGGCGAAAAGTCAGGGCGTGGGGGCAGATCGGCGTCACGACGAAGGCCTCGGCGGTCGGCTCCAGAATCGGGCCGCCGGCGGATAGATTCTGGGCCGTCGAACCCGTCGCGGTCGCGACGATCGCGCCGTCGCCGCGCATTTCGGTCAGCGCTTCGCCGTCGGCATCGATCGCCAGCTCGATCATGCGGAAGGGCGGGCCGGCGAAGATCACGCAATCATTTACGGCGAGGGACTGGAAGCCCTGTCCGCGCTGCGATTGAGAGCTCACGTTGAGCATCGCGCGGCGGGTGACCTGCGGCTGCGACTGAAAGAGAAACTCGCCGCCGCGTTCGAGCTGGTCAACCGTGAATTCCGCGAGAAAGCCGAGTTTGCCGAGGTTTACGCCGACAATCGGCAGTTGGCCGGTCCCGAGCTTGCGGATCGCGGCGAGCATCGTCCCGTCGCCGCCGAGCACGAACAGCACGTCGGGCGCATGCGGCAGGGCGCGATTCGACTCATACGTGATCTCGGAAAACACCACTGTCGCCCGCCCGCTCAGCCACTTGAGCAGCCGCTCCATCGTGGCCGCGGCGGCTGGCTTCTCCGGCGAACCGATAAGCGCCACGCGCATCATGAGTGCGAAACTCCTCGGCGTTGCAGTTGCGTTTCGTCGGGCCGCCGCGGATCAGCGGGCGCGGCGCCGATAGCGATGTGCAGTATAACCGCGAGAGCCGCGCCGCATGATCGGCGGCGGCGGCGGCGCGCAACAAGCAAGTGCGATGGCGGCAGACTACAGGCCCAGTCGGATTGCGACGCCGCAGGCGAGCACGGTCAGCCCGCCGATGAGGTGGGTGTATCGCTCAGGGGGTGCGAAGCGGAGGCGTTCCGCGCCCCAATAGCCGAGCGCGACGCACGCCAGCATGGTCGAGATCGTCGCAGCCGAGAAGATCGCCGCAACGAGCAGGGCGCCGGCGAAATTGGCCTCCGCCGCCGGAGCGAGAATCAACGGCAACATCGCTTCGCAGGGGCCGAAAATGAACACCGTGAAGAGAATCCAAGGCGTCATCGACGATGTTGGGTTTTGCGGTCGCTTGTTCACAGCGGCCCCGTCAGACGGCGCATCGTTGTGCGCATGCACGTGCAGATGCTCTTGTTCGTGCGTATGCGTGTGATCGTGCGCGGTTCCATCGCCATGCCGGTGCCAGTGCGTGTGCGGGCGGGCGCGAATCGCGCGCCGCACGCCCACCAGCGTGTATGCCAACCCGAACCCGATCAGCAGCCAGGCCGCGACGTCGCCGCGGAACGCATCGATCCACCGCATTCGGGCCGCCGCCAGCCCGCCGAGCACGACCACTCCTGCGAGAACAAGCGAACTCGCGACATGACCGATCCCGCAGAGCAACGTGACGCGCAGCGTGCGGGCGAGCGACCACCGCCCGATGCGGCCCATCGCCCAGAAAGGCACGTAGTGATCCGGTCCGGCGAGTGTGTGGATCGCTCCGACCGCCGCCGCCGCCACGCAGAGAATCGGGATCGAATTGGTGAGGGCGCTCATCGAGGATACCGTCGTGTTTCTTGAGCGGATCGGGCTGCGTCAGCGCCTCGGCTCAATCGCCGGATTAGTGCAGACTGCATCAATCATGCCTCCGGCGTTGTCCGCGCGGGCGATGGCCACTCAGGCGCAGATTCGCGCTGTCCGGGCACGGCCTGTTGCCAACTGAGCCGATTCTCCTGGATGCTCTCCGCTCCCGCCAGCGCGACAGCGAGCCGCTGACGAACCCCCAAAAGCGCGACGGCGAAGGGGATCAGGGCGAGCGGCGCAAGTACCGCTGCGATGGCGGTCGCCACCGGTTCCGCTCGCGATCGCTCAGTGAATTCCAGCGTGAGATCCCATGCCAGCAAGGCAAGACCGACGGCGGAAACGATTACCGAGAGTGAGAGGAGCGTGGCCCACCACCGAGCGCGGCCGCCGCTGAAATAGTGGAAGCACGCGCAGGTCAGGAGGAGATGAAACCCCAGCCATGCCAGCAGCGCAGCCTGTCCGGCCCAGAGGCCCGCCTCGGCGCCGTAATCAACCAACGGTGCGCCAGGGCCGCCGCGCAGACGCAGCAGAGACGCGACAACCCCGGGGCCGACGAAAAACAGCACTGCCAGCAGGGCGATCCGAACCGGCAGTCGCTGGAAGACGCTATCGCCGCTCGCACGCGTGGAGTGTGGCGTTGTAAGCCGCCACGCCGCCCAGGCGAAGAACGGCCAGGTCAGGGGGCACCAGAACCAAGGCAGCAGCATCAGAATCGCCGCCGTTGCGCCGCGTTTCGCCGTCAGTTGGTTGACCTCCGCGCCGAAGGCGAGCTCCGGCCGGGCCGCCCAGAAGACGGGCGATCCGCACTCGCCGCATTTCCCATTCCGAGCCGATCCGCGGAGGTTGTACCCACACTGCGAGCAGTGCTGGTCGAAGTCGATTCGCTCCGCGGGCGGACCTGGATTGGCAGGAGGATCGACGTTCATGGATTGCGCGTTTGCACTCCGCTGCATAATGCGTCGCATTTCCTGTGCGGCGGAAATCGCCGGCGCAACGCGTCAGCGGATTAAAGGAGCTTCAGAACGGCCGCCCGGCAGCCCTTGAGCGTTATCCCCAGGCGGGCCAGGACGCGGCTGGCCGTGCTGCTTTCCTCGCGCATCAAGGCCAGCAGCAGGTGCTCCGTCCCGATGGTCTTGGATTCGAGCTGCGTCGCCTCGTCGATCGCGAAGGCCACGACGTTCCGATAGTGCGGCGAGCCGGGCAGCCGGCCGAAAACCCAGGTGTCTTCCATGTCCTTCTCGACCACGCGTTCGACTTCGAGGCGGGCCTTGTCCTCTGTGATGCCGGCATTTTTCAGCACTGTCGCGCCGATGCCGCGGTTCAGTCGCAAGACGGCCAGCAGCACGTGCTCCGTGCCCACGAATTCCAGATCGAATTCGCGTGCGATTTCCTGCGAGACCTTCTTCAGGGCGAGATCGGCGTCCGCATCCAGATTCGGCAACGACATGCGATTCCCCGGGAAAACTGAACGACGCGATGAACTTATACTCGACGATGCGACTGAGAACAATATCGAGCTTCTTCGAGAAGGATCACTCCGTGGCATTAGGTATTTTCGAACAGGGCGCTGCCGACGCGCACGATGGTTGCGCCCTCCTCGATCGCCACGGCGTAGTCGTTGCTCATCCCCATTGACAGCTCACGGCATTCGGGAGGAACCGCGCCGGAATTGCGCAGCGATTCGAGCAGTTCGCGAAGTGCGGCGAAGTGCGGCCGCGCTTGCTGTGGGTCGAGTTCCAGCGGCGCCATGGTCATCAGCCCGCGCAGCCGCAGCCGCCTGGCGGTTTGAAGGAACTCGACCAGCGCACCAAGCTCCGGCGGAGCAATGCCTTCCTTGCTCGCCTCGCCGGAGACGTTCACCTCAACCAGCACGTCCACGTCTGCGTCGCCAGCCTCAGCCTGGCGGAGTATTTCCTCAGCCAAACGCCGTGAATCGACGGAGTGGATGATTCGCGACGCGCCCAGCACCGACTTGGCCTTGTTGCGTTGCAGGTGGCCGATCATGTGCCAGCACGGCGGGCCGCCGCTCGCTTTCGTGTCCAGGGATTCGAGCGATGCGCCGAATTCCGCCGTCCGCTGCAAGAGCTGCTGGACGCGGTTTTCCCCCAAATCCCGCACGCCCAGTTCAGTCAGGGTGCGGATCGCCTCGAGGGTGGCCGACTTCGTGACGGCCACCAAACGCACGTTGGCGGGCACCCGCCGGGCGGAGGCGCACGCGGCATCGATCGTCCCGCGGACGCGAGCGAGGTTGTCCGAAATCGTGGCCTGGAGGGTGGGTCTTTCCATATTTGCGGAGCCGGCGGTCCTCTCGGCAAGTTGAGCGCGTCCGATCCGATTCTATACTGTGCTCGTGAGCTTCGAAACTCTGCAACGCCTGATGCAACGAATGGCGACGGGACTCTCCGAGCCTTGGGAGTTCCTCGCCGAGATCCTGCTCATCGGCCTCTCGGTGAATTGGTGCGCCAACGTGCTACAGGGCACGCGCGGCACACGGCTCCTGCGGGGTCTGCTGATTCTGCTCATCGGGGTCACGCTGGTCGTGCGCGTCATGGCCGAGCAGTTCGGCTGGTCGCGGCTGGAGCTGCTGTACCGCTATTTCGTCGTCTCGCTGGCCTTCATCGCCCTGATCGCTTTTCAGCCGGAGTTGCGCCGGGCGCTGCTTCGCGCGGGCGATGTTCGCTTTCTTCGGCGGCGGCGGCCGACGGACAAGCAGATATCGGCGCTGGTGCAGGCGGCCGGCCACCTGTCGCGGGAGCGGCACGGCGCGCTGATCGCGATTCAACGCGAGGTCGGTCTGGCCAACTGGGCTGAGGCCGGCGTGCAGATCAACGCGGACGTGTCCGCTGACCTGCTCAATTCCGTCTTCTATCCGAATTCGCCGCTGCACGACCTGGGCGTGGTGATCCGCGGCAACCGGCTGGTCGCCGCGGCGTGCCAGTTTCCGCTGGCCGAAAGCGGGGAAACGGACCCGACTTTGGGCAGCCGGCACCGCGCCGCCGTCGGCCTGAGCCAGGAATCCGACGCGCTCGTTCTGGTCGTATCCGAAGAGACGGGCTCGATATCGCTGGCGGATTCGGGCATTCTGGTTCGCCATCTTTCGCTGGACGAGCTCGAGCGCGAGCTGGAGCAGCGGCTGAACCCCGGGCCCGCCGGCGTTGCGAGCCTGCGCGGCCTGCGATCCTTTGCCGATCTCAAGCGGCTGGTGCGCCGGCTGGCGGTGGTGTTGCCGCTTACGCTGATGATCTGGTTTCTGGCCGATCAAGCCAGCCTGACGCGCGTCGACGGCGTGCGAATCGCCCTGAACGTGGTGCAATCCGAGGCGGTGCACGTCGACGTCGAGCAGCCGCAGCCGCTCGAGTTCCGTCTCGCGGTTCGGGGCGCGACGCGCGACGTTGACGCCATGCGGGCCGCGTCGCTGGACCGGCCGTTGCGGGTAGATTGGAACGTCAAGTCGCGCTATACCAGCCCCGGCGCGTATCGCCTCACCGAGCGCGAGATCATCGACCTGTTCGAATCGCTCCCGGATCTTCGCTCGCGCGGCGTCCTGATCGAGGGCGTCGCGCCGAACGCAATGTCGCTTGCGGTCGATGAAGTGGTGACGACGGCGTTTGCGGTCAAGCCCGACAGCGCGTCGCGGCGGATCGCCGACGCCCGTTTCGAGCCGGCCGAGGCGCTCATCACGATGCGACGAGCGGACCTGGAGCGGCTGCCGGCGGCTGCGCGGGTCGTTTCGGCCCGTGTCGCCGAACGAGTGTCGGACGCCACGAGCAACGAAACGCTCTCGCTCGAAGGCGTCGTGCTCGACGCTCACATCGGCCCGGTCACCGCCTTGCGCGTCGATCCGCCCGTCGTCCGCGCGACGCTGCGGGTCGCATCCGAAACGACCACCGTCAAGCTCGCGCGCGTTCCCGTGCTGCCGATGGCCAGCTACCTGTTCTGGCGCAGCTTTGAACTTCAGATGGTGGACGACTTCGACTGGGTGATCGAGATCGACGTCGAAGGCGACCGCGCCGCCGTCGAGGCGCTGCGGGTCGAGGAGGTGCTCGCGTTCTTCTCGCTGTCGAGCAACACGCCGATCAACGAAGTGCGCACGGCGGAGGTGCAGATCATGCTCCCCGCGGGCATGCGCGTCGTGAGTCCGACGCGGCAGGTGCAGTACAAGCTCGTGGCGCGCGAATCGCCCGCGCCGGCGCGCGTTCCGTAGCCGCTACAACGGCTTCAGCGCCCGGTGTTTTCGCAGTAATAACACCAGCCGCCGCAAATCCGAGTGAAACGGCGCCTCCAGCTCCATGATGTTCTCGACAATGGGATGTTGGAAGCGGATCTTCCAGGCGTGCAGGGCCTGGCTCCGCAGGAACGGCTCGCTCGATCCCGCGCCCGAAATCAA
>JACRLV010000279.1 GCA_016235145.1 Planctomycetota bacterium | reverse complement strand
TGGCGCTCCTTCTTCTGACCGCGAAAGATCAGGAAGTAGAAAACGACCATCGCCAGGATCATCGCCGGCAGCATGCCGCCCAGGGATCCGCTGGGCGCGGTTGTTCCGCCGCCCGGCGAGGAAGTGCTTCCGCCGGCGGGTGCAGACGTTGCTTGGGCGATCAGGTAGGTCATGTCCGTCATTCGGTCTCCTCATCGCGTCGGCCGGCAATCGGCCCCGCGAGCAATTCCGCCTTCAGCGTTTCCAGGCGGCCGGTCGCGATCGCTTCGCGCAGGCGGCGCATCAGATCCTGGTAGAAGGCGACATTATGAAGCGAGACCAGCGTCGCTCCAAGCACCTCCTCGTTCATGAACAGGTGCCGCAGGTAGCCGCGCGAGAATCCGCGGCACGTCTCGCAGCCGCAGGCGGCGTCGAGCGGCTCGTCGCTGAGCCGGTGGTGAGCGTTCTTCATCCGCAAGACGCCCCGGCTCGTGAACGCATAACCCTTGCGCCCGTTGCGCGTCGGAAGCACGCAATCAAACTGGTCAATCCCCGCTGAAACCGCGTGGATGAGGTCAGCCGGCGTGCCGACGCCCATCAGGTAGCGCGGCCGATCCGCCGGCAGCTCGTGTGCGAACGCGTCCAGAAACTCCCGCATCGCGGCCGGCGGCTCGCCGACGGACAACCCGCCGAGCGCGTAGCCGTCGAAACCGATTTCGACAAGCTGATCGAGGCATGTTCGTCGCAATCCAACATCGAGGCCGCCCTGAACAATGCCGTACAGAGCCTGATCCTGCCGGGCGTGCGCGGCCTTGCAGCGTTTCGCCCAGGCGACGGTGCGGCGGACGGCGTCGACGATGGTGGGAAGGTGGGAAGGTGGGATTGTGGGAAGGTGCGGAGCGCTGCCCGCATCGGTTGGTTCATTCCCACATTCCCACTTTCCCGCGTTCCCACTCGCGCCCACCAGCGACGGACACTCGTCAAAGCACATGATGATGTCCGCGCCGAGTTGGTTCTGGACGGCGATCGAGATCTCGGGCGTGAGCGTCACCTTCGCGCCGTCGATGTGCGAGCGAAAAACCACGCCGTCGTCGTCCAGCCGCCGCAGGTCCGCGAGCGAGAAAACCTGAAAGCCGCCGCTGTCGGTCAGGACCGGCCCGTGCCAGTTCATGAAGCGCTGCACGCCGCCGAAGTGGGCCACGACCTCTGCCCCGGGGCGAAGCAGCAGGTGGTAGGTGTTCGCCAGAACGACTTGCGTGCCGGTGCCGCGAACTTGCAGCGGCGAGAGCCCTTTGAGCGCCGCCCGCGTGCCGACGGGCATGAACGCCGGAGTGTCGATTTCGCCGTGCGGCGTAACGAGCCTGCCGCGGCGAGCGCGGCCGTCCAGCTTCAGCAGTTCAAAACCGAACGCCGTCGCCATACGCGGTCCTGGGGAGAGGAAGACAAAGAAAAAAAGAAACAAGGAAACAAAGAAGCAAGGGAACAAAGAAACATGGCTCAACGGTCCCGACCCGCCGGCAAGAGACAGCCCCGAATCGGAACATACAGGGCTTCATGCCGTCCGCCGCGTTGACTCCTTGTTCCCGTGTCCCCTTGTTTCTTTGTTCCTTCGGCGCGAGCGACACGCCCAGTTCGGCGAGGCGGGTCTTGATCTCGATCAGCGACGTCTGACCGAAATTCCGCGTCGCGAGCAGGTCGTTCTCCGAGTGCTGGATCAGATCCCCAACGGTAACGATGTTCAGCCGCTGGAGGCAGCGACGGGCGCGAACACTCAGCTCCAGCTCGGAAACGGGCCGGGCCAGCGTGCTCTCCGCCCCCGGCGGAACGGTGTAGCGAACAACCGGCGGCGGCGCGGCGGCGGCGATCGCGTTCGGATCGATCTCCTCAGGACGCATGCCGAGCCGCAGACCCTTCTTGGACAGCATGCCGCGGATCTCGTTGAGCGAGGTGTCGCCGAAGTTCTTGTAGGCCATCAGCTCGGCTTCGCTCAGCCTGATCAGGTCGCCGAGCGACTGGACCTTCATCTTCTTCAGGCAGTTTCGGGCGCGGACCGACAACTCGAACTCTCCGATCGGCGCATCGAGGATCCGGTTGCGGCTTTCGGCGCGTTGCTCGCGATTGTCGTCGATCACCATCGTCTTGCTGCTCTCGACATCCTTGAAGAACAGCCGCGCCCGGGTGTGATTGGGAAACGCCAGCAGCACGCGTTTCAGGCACACGCGGGCGACGTCGAATCGGCCCCGGTCCTCATACAGAACGGCGAGATTCATCAGCGCGTTCACCGCGCTGCGCGGACGCTGCGACAACTTCTCGTAGATATCGACCGCGTGATCGTCCTCGGCGTGCAGGTCATACAGCCAGGCCGCGCGGAACATCGCCCCTTCGTGGTCGGCGTCGAGCGTCAGGGCTTTTTCGTGGAATTCGAGGGCTTCCTGGCGCTGGTCCATGCGCTCGGCGATCAGCCCGCGAATGTAGTACCAGTCGGCCCGATCGGCGCCCTCGCGCTCGCGCTTGCGGACGATCTTCTCAGCGGTCGCCACGTCGCCGGCGCGGATGCGCGTCTCGGCGATCCGCATGTCGCAGTCGAAGGCGTCCCAACCCTGCTGGGCCGCCCGCTCGTAGTCTTCGACGGCGTCGTCGTACCGGCCCAGGGCCAGGTTGGCCAGGGCGCTGTAGTAGCGGCGGTACTTGCTGTCGCGGACCTTCTTGAAGGCATCGAGCGCCTCGGCGAAGGAGCTGACGATCACCTTGCCGATCGCAAGCTTCAGCGCTTCGGCGCTTCCGCCGGCGTCGGCCGTCGCCTGATAATCGGATAGCATCCCCAGGAATTTGTCGCGTGCGTCCGCTGACTGGTGGGCGTCGTCGGCAAAACGCTCGTAGACGGCCTTGTCGAATTCCTCGGTCGCGAAAAAAGACGTAAAATCCAT
>JACRLV010000278.1 GCA_016235145.1 Planctomycetota bacterium | reverse complement strand
CGCCGCGATCCTGCGCGAGATCAACGCCAAGGGAAAGGACGCCCGCTTCCGCAAGGTCGAACGCGGCAAGTTCGAGTTCGCTGCCTAACGCGACGCTCATCACGATCCCTCCTCCGACGCCTCCGCGATGACGGGGGCGTCTCTTCGGCCTGAAATTCAATCGCTCTCAACCGTGCCTTGCCCTCACATCGAAGAGCAGTGCCGCGTGGCGACGCGGTACAATCTCGCCGACGGGAGTGCGCTCAACGCCGCGACGAAGCCAATACCGCAACGGCCTTCCTCGTACTCGTCAGGGCCTGCTGCAGGAACTGGGTCATGCCGGTAAACGAATCACGTCCCAACGCTGACGAACTGCTGCGGCAGTTAGAAGACGACCTGTCTGAGGGACGAATCTCCGCAGAGCAGATGCGTGAGCGCCTGAAGGCGGACGCGGAACGTCCGATTGACCCGCACATGTTGCGCAGCTTTTGCGACGCGTACGAACAGCGCGTCACTGCTTTCAGCGCCATGCTGCAGACAATCGTCGATATTGCCACCGATCAGCGCGACCCCGACGCGTGGCGACGGCGCGAAACCGAAGTGGACGAGCACGTCCAACGGATGATGGGCGAGCTGCCGCTCTGGAAGGAGCAGGTTTGTACGGTGTTCGAGTTTCTGACCGAGCTTCGGGCCAGTTCGGGGCACGGGCCGGTTCGATTGGGCGACCTGTCGCATTCCACGGCACACCTGTTGGCCGCTCACGTTATGGACGTCGCGGCGCAGGCCTGGCGGGGTTGCAAGGAGATTGCCTACCGGAGCCGCACCGATCCCCGCTATCTGTACGCCGCGGGCGCGTCCGGGCTGTTTTTCAACGCGCATATACAGGGCCTGCCGAAACCGAACGACCTGATGGGGCTGCTGCACCTGGAGCGCGCCGCGGCGATGAAGGCGCTGCGGGACGGAACCCGGCCACAGCGGGTGGATGCAACGCACGCGACAAACAGCATCAGTGTTCAGGCACAGACGGTGACCGTTACGGGTCAATCCGTGAGCGTCGCAGCCGATCAGATCGAGATGAACGCCTCCGTGCGGAAGCCGGCGAAGGAACGCATGAAGCGCGAGGTCGCCGAGCCGCTGATTGCACAGCATCTGATGCAGCGCCCCCACGACACGGCTGCGCAAGTCGCGGAGAAGGTGGGGTGCAGCGTCGGCGTTGTCGCGGAGTCAGAGGCGTGGAAGCGGAATCAGACGCGGTTGGACGGGGCCAGAAAACTGGGCGTTGACCCCAAGGCCGTTGACCTCGGCTACAGGCAAGGGGGCGAGTGGAAAGACGGAACGGAGCTGATTCCGGACGAACGCAGCGCCGACCCAGCCGACATGGCCGCGGAACGCGAAGAGGAACTTTTCCGAAGAATCGGTGAATACGAAAAGGATCATCCCGATGCGACGCCCGAGCAGGTCGCAAGGGCATTGCGCGATTTCGGATGCACCGCAGGTGACGTCGAGCGCCGGCAGGCCGTGTTGAACCGCTTGATTGCACAACAGAGCGATGACCATCAGGAAGACGTCGACGTGGAAGACCCCGACACGAAGAGCGGCAAACGCCGAAAGTGGGTGCCGAAGCGGCCCTGAACTGCCCCGTTCATGAACATTCATGAATGCGAAAACGGCCTTGGCGGCAGCGCCTGGGCCGTTTTTCGTGCGCCAGCGTGAATGCCTGGAGATGGGCGAAGGGGAATCGTCCTCTTTCCCAACGCGAAGGGCGTTCCAGTGGGAACCAAGCCTCCGAAGCTGGTAACGGTAGGGGTGATCGCGACCGAGCTGGGAATCCCAGTAGATCGAGTCTGTCGCATCCTGCGCGCGAGACCTCATATCCAGCCGCGCGCCTACGCCGGCAATACCCGTTTGTTCGACAACGGCGCGATTGCGCAGGTACGGCACGAGTTGAACGCGATTGCGGCGCACCGTGCGGCAGGTGGTCAATGATTACCCGCGCCGCAGATAGCCCAACCACACGAAACGAATGCGCGACCGACACGACCGAGCGCGTTGGCGCCTTCGAAATGCGGTTAGGACTCGCTGATCCGACGGCCGAGGCCGCTGAGCGCTGGAGCCGGCGCTCGGAGGCCCTGGCCGAGTGGCTATTGGTTATGTGGCGTCGTGAACAGACACAAGCGTAATGACTTTTTCCGCTGCCGGGATTCGTGACCGACCCGGTAGCGGAGACGCGGGCAACGGTCACAAGAAAGGTACGACCAATGCAGGACAACACGTACGCACAGATTCTCAATCTTCGCGGTCTCGCACCGCTGAACGCCGGCACCCTGGCCGGGGACGAGGATCTCGCGGCGCTGATCGCGGAGCACAACGCCCGGGCCGCCCGGATCGGGACGCGGGTAGGTCAACTGGACACGGATCGCAGGCGTTTGGCCGACTTCAGCGTCTGGCAGGCGGTCGATGGCGCGACTGTTCTGGCCGAGCGCGCCCGGCTGCGACGCGAGGGGTGGGATGTTCTGCGGGAAACCCGCGACACGCTTCAGGAGCGCGAATCGGTTCTGAGGCAGTTGGAGGAGCGGTTGTTTGCTCAGTACCAAGCGGCAGAGCAGGAACACGATCTGGCCGTGCGGACCGCGGAGCGCCGACTGGCCCCGGAGCGCCGCGCCCTTCTGAAGACTGTCCCAGCTACCGCGGGCAGCCACTTCGCTGATCTCATCGAGAACGACGAATCGGTGGACGCGTGTGCCACGCGACTGGCCGCCGCGCGGCGCGTATTCGAGGAGACCGCTGCGGCCCGCCGAAATCTCGCCTCTGACGTCCGCGCTGTCGTCGCCCGGCAGCGCGAGCAGTTCGCGTCAATGCTGGACTGAGGGATCACCTGCCAAGGATGGCGAATGAGCGGACGAATTCGCGAGTACACGCGCGAAGAATGCCCAGTCTGCGGGCACCGTGATTGGTGCGGGCGGCGCGACGACGGCCTCGTTCTGTGCCGACGACCGCCGACGCCGCGCGAGGTGTCTGGATTCACGTACAAAGGCATGGCTAAGGACGGGACGACCGGCATGTACGTCGAAGTCGGGCGTGAACATGTGCAGCCGCGCGCCGCGCACCTCGCCGATGCATCGCACCGCCCCGAGGTTTCGGGCGCGAATGCGTCAGCGCGAACCAGCGGGCCAACCTTGAGCGATAAAGTCGATCCACGATGGCTCACCGAGAACTACCCGCGGCTCGTGGCAAATCTCACCAGCGAGCGCCGCGCTGCCTTGGCCGAAGCCCTGGGTCTGCCGGTTTGCGCAATGGACGCGCCATCGATCGGCTGGTGGTCAGAGAGGCGTTGGTGGAATCCGGAAACGCAAGAGCACGAGGGTGAGCCCGGTTGCTGGACTTTCCCGGAGTACAACGCATACGACCAAATCGTCGGTCTCGGGTTGCGCTGGCCGACTGGACACAAGGGTCAACTGGCCGGCGGGCGGCGCGGGATCATCCTGCCCGGCGGCTGGCGCGAGCTCGCCGACCCGGTTCTCGTCGTGGAAGGTCCGTCCGATGTGCTGGCCGGGCGCGCCATCGGGCTCAATGTCGTTGGCCGCCCCAACAACTGCGGTGGTGCCGAGCTGCTGGCCCAAGTGTGCCGAAATCGGCGCGCCATCATCGTCGGCGAGAATGACCGCAAGCCCGACGGTCGCTGGCCGGGTCAGGAAGGCCCGGACGCAATCGCCGGCAAGCTCGCCGAGGCGTGGGGCCGGCCCGTACCGGTAGCGTATCCGCCCGATGGGCACAAGGATCTGCGCGCGTGGGTGCTCGCTCAGTTCGCTGAATTGGGTCGGGAGCCGAGCGAAGCAGATGTCGCGGCGCTACGGACGCGTTTCCTCGATGCCGTTCAGCCACCGGCGGTTCTGTTGATGGCCGGAGCAAGAACGCGGCGCGGCGGCAAAGTGAGCGTGAAGGCGTTCCGTTGGTCCGACCTTCCGAATGCGAGCCCCTTCCATAGTGATCGACTCGATCTCGACAGCGCCAAGGCGCGGACGCGCTTCGTGGCCGCAGTCGCGGAAATCGATTCGGCGGTCGACGGCGCCGAGCGTGAACGTCGTCTGCTCATGCTGCGCGTGCCCGACCCATCGCCGCAGTCGCGGTCGAGTGTTCCGGCTGCGAGTGGAGGCGACACTCCGGCGCGGGCCGAGCCTACCACGAACGATCGCCCGCGCATTCAGGGAAATGAACGCCAGCTTCGCGATGTACGGAACGACGCGCTGGCGGCGCTGATCAGGGCGAATGAGCCGCTCAGATTGTTCAGCCGAGCCGGCGGCATCGCGCGAGTTGCGCTGCTGTCGAATGACGACAAAGAGGCTGTGCCACATATCCAGCAACTCGACGCCGATGCGTTGCGCGGCGAGCTAACGGATGCGGCGAACTGGTTTACGCTCAAGCACCTCAAGGAGAGCGATATTCAATCCGACGATCTACCGCCGCTGGCGGTGGCGCGCGACATTCTCGCGCTGCCGACGGTCGATTTCCCGCCGCTGGTCGCGATCATTACGTGCCCGACATTCGCCCCGGACGGCAGCCTGATCCTGGCAAACGGCTACCATCCGGGCAGCGGACTGTGGCATCACCGCACGCTACATGATTTGCCGGCGATTCCCGAACGACCGTCGCGGGACGACATACTCGCGGCGCGCGACATCCTCGCTGACATCCTGGCGGAGTTCCCATTCGTCGACGGCGCAAGTCGCGCGAACGCCTATGCGCTCACGCTGCTCCCTTTCGTCCGGCCGCTGATCGACGGTCCGACCCCGATGTACGCCATCGACGCACCCACCGCCGGAACCGGCAAGGGTCTCCTGGTGCAGGTATGCCTGTGGCCCGCGCTCGGGCACAACCTGGATATTCGCAGCGGGGCCCGCGATTCCGACGAGTGGCGCAAGCGGATCACGTCCGAACTCGTCGCCGGCAAGCCGGTCGTCGGCTTCGACAACGCGACGGCGCGCCTGGACTCGGAGCATCTCGCGGCGGTCCTGACGGCGACGCTCTGGACGGACCGTGTGCTCGGCCAGACGCGCGTGGTGACGATTCCCAACCGGTCCGTCTGGGTCTGCACCGGCAACAACCTCGCGTTCAGCAAGGAGCTGGCCCGCCGCGTGGTGTGGATTCGGCTCGACGCGAAGGTGGAAACACCCGAGCAGCGGACCGGCTTCCGGCATCCGAACCTGACTTCCCACGTGCGCGCGCATCGCGCGGCGCTCGTGGCTGCCGCATTGACCCTCTGCCGCGCATGGCTTGCGGCCGGCCGACCCAAGGGGCCACAGGTGATGGGGAGTTTCGAATCGTACACGGAGACCCTCGGCGGCATTCTTGACGTTGCCGGTGTGACCGACTTCTTGGCAAACGCGGACGAGCTCCGCCGTCAGGCCGACACCGAAACATCTGAATGGCGCTCATTCGTCCACGCCTGGTGGGAGCGCTGGCACGACGCCCTCGTCGGCGTGAGCGACCTGTCAGAGCTGCTGTGGAACGAGGGGCAGCGCACGGACCTGCTTCCGGCCGTCGTCCGCAGCGAAAGCCAGCGCGGTGCGGTGACGCAGCTCGGGCGCCGCCTGTCTGCGAAACGCGACTGCATCATCGGCGGCTTCCGGGTAGTCGTCGGGGACCAGACCGACCACAAGGATCGGCTCGTCTATCGGCTCGTGCCGACTTCCACCTCCGGCGCCGAAAGTCGGCATGAAGTCGGCGAACGGAACTCGATCACCAGCAATGACTTGAGCGAAAACGCCGACTTTCGCCGACTTGCTGAGCAGTCCCCTCTATACGCATGCGCAAATGAGACGCACGTGGATGATTCGCGCGAATTATTTTCGTCCGGGCCATCGCGTAGGTACCCAAACAAGTCGGCGGAAGTCGGCAACGACTCCCAACCTCTGCTAGACCCGCAAGTTGCGCGTGCCGACTTCCATGCCGACTTACCGCCGACTTCCGGTCTGGACGCAGCGAAGTCGGCATGCCGCCCGCCCCCAAGCTCTCCGGACCCGGCAGTCGTTCATTGGCACGCGCGCAATGGCGATCACGTTCCACCAGCCCCGAGCGAGCGGCTGAGCTTCGCCTGGCGGCAGAGCTCATGACGCGTCCCCAGGAGCGGTCGAATGGACAGTGATGTACAGCGCAAGGTCGAAACTTTGGCGTCCCGCGAGGTGCGGGCGGAGTTCATTCGATGGGCATTCGGGCTGTTCGGATCGAGGCCGTCTGACGACGACTGCAATCGCCCCGTGCATGTCGCCCGCTATGACGGTTGCTACGGTCCGGCGGGCTACGTGATTACCGTCAACGGCAGCCCGCCCCGCGCGACCGTGCTGATCGAACCGGCGAGCGGTCAAGTCGTCGCCATGCGACAGGATCACGTCGTCCGTGGAAGCAACTACATCGGCGCATCCCTCGCTGCCCGGCGACGGTACGCGGAAGCGCTGGAATGGCTGCGGCGCTTCGGCTTGCGGATTCCGAGGAGGGGATACTGATGGGCGGCGGCCCGGTCGGCCGTCGCGTAGGTACTTCCCCGCCCATCTTTTTCCGGTAGGCCCGCGGGAACGGCCGCGAGGATAGACAGAGTTTCTTTCTGAGGGTGCTCAATCTGCCGTAACGAACTGGAGCAGAGACTATCGTGTTTATGACCCGCCGCACGCTGCTTGAATTGACGTGGCGACGGCTCGGAGACAGTCGCGGCTGCTATCGGCGCGCGTGCGGCGTTTGCGGAATCGCGTTCTTTGCCGGACGCCCCCAGGCCCGGTACTGCCGGCCCGCCTGCCGCCAGCGGGCCTACCGGAAACGGCTGCGGGATCGGCGACAGGTCGCCTTGATTTCGTCGCCGAGTTAAGCCCTCATGGTGGGGGCCTCTACGGACCGGCCGCACGAGAGGAGCGATGTAGATGTCGTACCCGCGAATCGATGCCAAGCACCAAGCGGGCTGTGCTGGCACCGGCGAAACCGTGCCCGCGGTCGCCTACCTGCGGCGCTCGACCGATCGCCAGGAGCAAAGTCTCGGCGATCAGCGCCGCGAGATCGCGCGTTGGGCGGGCGAGCACGGCTACGATGTCGTCCGCGAGTACGTCGACGACGCAATCTCAGGCACGTCGGCCGACAAGCGGCCCGGCTTCCAGCAGATGATCGCCGACGCGCAGCGCGGTGAATTCAAGGCCGTCATCGTCTGGAACAGCGACCGCTTCTCGCGTGGCGACGTCACCGAGACCGAGCACTATCGCTATCTGCTCCGCAACGCCGGCGTCAAGCTGCTCTCCGTTACAGAAGACTATCTGCACCGCGACGGCATCGACGGCGACGTTCTGCGAACGGTCAAGCAGTTCCAGAACCGCCAGTACTCGATCAGCCTCTCACAGAACACTCTCCGCGGACAGATCACCGCCGTGCTGGCCGAGTCCGACCCGGGTCGCGCTGCGCCGTACGGCTACGACCGCGAGATCGTCGCCCCCGACGGCTCGGTCCTGTTCCGCATCCGGTTCTGTCCGGGTCGCGTCCGAGAGGTCTACAACAAGGACGGCAAGTTTCAGGCTCGCTACGCCAAGGGCCAGGCGCTGTCGAAACCCGGCCGTGAGTGCAAGGCGCGGCTCGTGCTGTCCGATCCGAAGCGCGTGCAGGTCGTCAAAGACATCTTCCGCATGTGCCTGGACGGCATGGGCTTCGCCTCCATCGCGGCCGCGTTGAATGCGAAGGGCATCCCACCGCCCTGCCACGATGTCTGGAACTTCACTACGATCAAATCGCTGCTGGAGAACCCCGCCTATCGCGGCGATCTCGTGTGGAACCGCAGAAGCGAAGCCAAGTTCTACCGCGTTCAGAACGGACGGGCCGAACAGCGAAAGCGGCAGGTACACGAGAGCAAGGTGATCAAAACGCCGAAGGCGGACTGGGTCGTCGTACCCGGCGCGGTGCCCGCCATCATCAGCACGGAGCGGTGGGAGAAGGCCCAAGCGGTCGTTCAAGGGCGTGCGCGAGCGCGTGGTGGAGCCGGCCACTGCAACCGCCGCTGGCTGCTCACCGGCGTACTCGTGTGCGGTGACTGCGGCCACAAGTTCTGGGGCGACCCCCGGCACAAAGGCCGCATAGACGGCCGCGCTGCAGTTCTCACGAACTACTACATCTGCGCCGGGAGGCGGTCGCACGGGACGGGCATCTGCCCGACCGCTTCGACGCTCCGGGCCGAGCAGTTGGAATCGTGGGTGCTCGGCAAGCTCCAAGCCATCGTCCTGGCGGACGAACCCGCGGTCGATGCGGCCATCGAACGCTTCGTCGCGTCGGTCGCGCAGCAGACCCCAGGCGTTTCGGGCACGGCGGACCGCATCGCGGCCGAACTCAAGCTGGTAAACGATACGGTGACGGCGCTGGTCGCCAATATCGACCCTGCCAACCTGTCGCTTCTCAACGAACGCCTCACCCAGCTTCGCAAGCGGAAGGAGGCGCTCGAGTCGGAACTCCTCAGCGCCGAGCGCTCCAGCGGCCCCTGCGACGTGGATGGGCTGCGGAAATGGGCCCGCGCCCAACTAGCCGGGCTTCAGGACGCGATGGCCGGTACGCGGAACGACCGCACGCGCAGCGTGATCGCCACATACGTGGAACGGATCACGGTTTGGCCATCACAGAAACGGGGCGAAATGCTACTGAACGTGGCAGCCGGCCCGCTCCTGAAGCGCAACGACCGCCCCGAAGGACGGTCGCGGGTAAACAAAATCGGGGCGACAGGACTCGAACCTGCGACCTTCTGCACCCCATGCAGACGCGCTAGCCAGACTGCGCCACGCCCCGTTCGCTGCGACAGCATTCGATCACAGCAGCGCGAGCTTAGCAGACGGGGAATGCCGAAGTCAAGCAGCGGTCGCGGCTTGCCGCGGTTCGCCGAGCGCAATTCGGGGTGCGGAATCAGTGGGCCGGGAGGCGGTGAGTGCGAGTTGGGTGGGGCGGTCGGATTCGTGAAGTCTCAGGCTTTGCGTCCCAGCAGCGCGTTGTGGACCTCTTCCATGAGCTGCTCGACGCGGAACGGCTTGAAGAGCACGCCGTTAAGGCCTTCGCGGCTGGCCCGCACGATCGCGT
>JACRLV010000271.1 GCA_016235145.1 Planctomycetota bacterium | reverse complement strand
TACCGTACATTTACCGAACAGATCGGTCGGGGCGTCGACCGATGCCAGCCCTGGCTGGCCGGCGGTAGGCCACGGAATCGCCTCCCAAGGATGGGAGCCGCCGGCGCCTATAACGCATCCCGTTCATCAGGCACATGCCGGTGTCCGGGCATGTTCGGCGAAATGTACAGCGCAGCACAATTCACGTACGGCACGGGCCACAATTGCGCCGCCCCTGAGGGGTCGCGCTTCGGTGCAGTTCTGCGCCACAAGCGACAGTGCAAGGGGCTCGGCCTGCGGCGCTTTGCGCAGCTCGTCGGCGTCAGCCCGACGTACATTTCGCTGATCGAACGGGGCCACGTCGATCCGCCAACCGCGCAGCGCGTCGCGCGGATGGCGCAACTCCTGGACGAGCCCGCTGACGCGCTGATCGCACTTGCCGGCCTACCCGAGGATCTGGTCGGAATTCTCTGCGCACGACCGGACCTCGCGACGTTGCTCCGCGAAGTCCGCGGACTGACGCGCACGCAGCTCGATATGCTGTTCGCGGAGGTGCGAGGGCTTGATGAGGAGAACCGGAGGGCTGAAGCATGAACCCCAGCGCAGTAGCACGAACCACTTGGCAGAATCCCGTCGACGTCCGACTCATACCAGTGGACGCCGAAAAGGCGGCAGACGACGGCAGCGATCTCGCAGACGATGTGCTGCTCCAGGTCTGCCGCGTGTCGGCGAACGACCCGCAGGTCACGCCGGAGTGGCTTTCCAGAATGCGGCTGATCACGCAACTTCTCGTCAAACCGAGCCTGTGTCAACACGCGCGGCTGGAAGCCGCGATGACGCTGCTGGCGTCGGCGCTCGGGCAGCTCACGCAGTTCAACCCCACGCATCTGCCGTTCGGCTACGAGGGCCCGGAAACGCAATCGCGCGACTGGATGGAGCGCAGGGCACTGGAGCGTGTCGGCAAGCAGATCGTCGGCCTGATGTGGCGTCACGCCTCCGCCGAGGCGGTCGCCGTCGCGGTCGAGCATGCGGTGTCCGAGAGCATCCGGCTCGGGTTTCTGGAGCAGCGGCAGTACGACGCTTGGCGGCCCGGTATGCGCAGCGGTTCGGGTTGGCGCTGGGCGGTCACAGCGACGCCGTACGGCGTCATGAAGGCGTGTTCCGACACCGAATCACGTTCGGATGCTCCCACGATGCCGACGGAAACGAGCGCACCGCATGGTGTCGAAACACATCAGCGGACGCCGAAGGGCGGTAAGATCGGCGAATCGTTCGTGGAGCCGACGCCAGTTCCAGAGGCCAGCGTGAACCGCAGCGCGCCGACGCGCCCAACCGATGCCAGAGACGGGCAGCCGAAGCCAGGAGACGCCGGCGGCAGCGCGAGCGTCCCAACCAATGGGGAAGCACCCGGCGACAACCCGATCGGCGCATGGTTATCGGCGCGCCGGCAGCTGGAGGACGCGAGACTGATTGGAGAATACGCACAGGCGACGCCGGGATCGCTGCTTGCGCAGTGCAATCGGATGATTGACTGTATCGCGGGGTTCGACACAGTGTTTCTGTGCTCCGCTGCTCAGGCCGAACAACAGGCGAAGTCACTCGACAACGACTGGCTTGTGGGGTTCAAGCGCGTTCTAGAGATTCTCCTTCTTGCTGCTGTGTCTCGTAAGATCGACCTGGGCCAGTTCAAGGAACTCGCACGTACGGTCTACTCTTTCTGGACCGGACTTCTCGACAGCGCAGCCGCCGCCGCAGCGCTTCAGGGGCTCTTCTCGCCGGGCATAGCTCAGTTGTTCGACTTGAAGCGCGCGCTGATGATCGAACTCGCGCAGGTGAGCGGGGAAGATAGCACGAGAGACCCACTGGTCGTCGCAGCAGCAAAAACGCCGGCCGGCCAGGATCCCGCCTCATCATCGGTGTCTTCGAACGAGCGTTACGAGTGGGCCCGCCAGATCGACCTGGTACGAGCGACCAACCAGGTGCTCGGAGAAGGGATGCTCAACAAGGGCGTACTCTGTCGCGCGTGCGCCGACGGCCAGATCGAGACGAACCGCAAGATCGGTCGAGGCGCGAGGGTGCGGGTGCGGAGCTTCCTCACTTGGGTTAGCCGTCAGCACCAGCTCGGCGCTGATGAAGCGACCCAGATCAGGAACGCCGTAATCGGCGAGATCAGCTCGCGCAACTCGTAGCGCAACCGGCGCAATCAGGTTGCGCAACCGACCCTTTTTCACTTCTTGCGTCGTCTCCACTTCATGGCAGAGCGCGCGGAGGCCGCGCGCCGCAAGAACGCCCTCGCCGCTTGGTTGCGCTTTCGTTGCGCCCCGAAAACCACCTCGATACTCGGCCCCATGATCGCGGTCGCCGAAGCGTCCGCACCACACACTTCATGGAGGTTCGAGCATGACCAAAGCAGAGTTGTCAGCGCCGAATCGGTGGCTGGTCGAGCGTTGCCAGCACATCAACTTCGGCAGCATCACGTTCCATGTGCGCGGCGGGGAACCCGACCTGAGGCGACCCCACTCCAGGGTGCGCACACTCAAGATCGCCGGCGGCTTCAATGGTTTTCGGCCCGAGGTCGCCAGTGACGACTTCGAATTGAGGCGCGAGCACATCGCGCTGTTCGAGCGGCTGAAAGAGCTGCCGGACGGCACGCGCGTACGTGTGAGGATCGCGCACGGACTACCGGGTGCGTCCGTCGACCTTCTGGAAGATCAACAGGCAGCGTAAGGGCACAGGGCACTAACTTCAGACATCAGGCAACCAACCGGCCGCAGAGCGGAGGCGTTGCGGGTGTCGCGGTGAACCGCGAACTCGCAACGCCTCTTCGTTTGCCCGTGCCCCGCGGCCCTCCCGTCGACACCCGCGCGACCTCCCCGGCCAAGGGAGATCGCGAATGTATTCCGAGGAACTGATCGAGTATGTGATGAAGCGGGCTGAGTTCAAGGCCCGGCAGGTCGTCAAAAAGGTTCCGAGCCTCGGCGAGGTCGAGGATGTGCAGCAGGACCTGATCGAGGACGTGCTCCGCAGCCTGCCCAGGTTCAACGGTGATCGCGCGGGCGTGAAAACGTTCATCTGCCGGGTCATCAACAACCGGATTGGCGACCTGCTCAAGAGCCATGAGGCCGCCAGTCGAGGCAACGGCTGCACGAAGGAGTCGCTGGACGACTGGGTCCGCGACGAGACCGGGAACTGGGTACGACGGGACACCACCGTCGACGCGTCCCGAAGGTGCGCTCATCTCGGCATCTGCGAGCGCAGCGACCACGAGCAACGCGAACTGGAGATGGACGTCGCCAGCGTGATGGCGTCGCTGCCGCCCCAGCAGCGGGATGTGTGCGCGATGCTGCGGACGAAGACGCCGACCGAAATCGCCCGCGAGACGGGCATGGCGCGCTCGGTGATCTACAAGCACATCGCCGCCATCCGGGCAGCCTTCATCAAGGCCGGCCTCGATCACTACCTGTAAGCGTTCTTCTGCACCGCCGCGCGGACACCTTCGTCCGCGCGGCGGTAGGTAGTGAAGGAGCACGGGATGTGATTGGAGAGCTGGACGTGCCGGCGCGCATCCCTCCCCTCAATTGCAGGATTGGAGCCCTCGTGAGAACCCTGCGCGACCTGTCGTTCCTGATTCGAGAACCCGCGGACGTTTATCACGCCAAGGGGCGGGACTTCCTGTCGGCCCACGCGCTGAACGAGTTTCGGCGCTGTCCGTTGCTTTACCGCAAGAAGGAACTGGGCCTGGTACCCGAGCGCGATACCGCCGCCTACCTGATCGGCCGCGCGGCGCACGCGCTGATTCTCGAGGGTCGCGAGCGCTACCAGCGCGAGTTCGCCGTCGGCGGGCCGATCAACCCGAAGACCGGTCAGCCGTTCGGTTCGCAGACGAAAGCGTTCGCCGAGTGGGCCGCACGGCAGAGCAAGCCCGTGCTCAGCGACGCGCAGGCGGCGCTCGTCGAGCAAGTCGCGGCCGCGGTTCGCGGGCACCTCTTCGCCCGCGAACTGCTGGCCGAGGGCGTCGCCGAGGGCGTCGTGCGCGGCGAGTACGCCGGGCATCGCTGTCAGGCGCGCATCGACTGGATCAACCCCGTCGACGGTCGCGGGATCGTCGACCTCAAGACCGCCGACGAGCTCGACTCGTTCGAGATGGCGATGCGCGCGTTCGGCTACCTGCACCAGGTCGCGTTCTACCGCGCGCTCGTAGCAGAGGCCTCGGGCCACGTCCAGCCGGTGCACATCGTGGCCGTCGAGAAGCGCGAGCCGTTCCGCTGCGGCGTGTGGCAGGTCGCGCCCGCAGTGCTCGACCAAGCTCAGCGCGAGAACGAAGAAGCGATGACTGACTTGCGGCGCTGCCGCGAGACCGGCGACTGGTTCACGCGCTACGAGTCGCTGCGGCTGGTTGAACGACTGTGACTCCGGGCCCGGGGCCGGACGGACGAATTGTCCCGGCCACGGAGGGCTCGGCGGGACCGCCCCGGCCCCGGACCCGGACACACAGAGGACGAAGTGACCGAACCACCAAGGAGAATGATCTGTGAAACTGCTTGAACAGATCCAACGCGGGAGAACCGTCGCGCCGCGCCGCACGCTGATGTACGGCGTGCACGGCGTCGGCAAAAGCACGTTCGGCTCGATGGCTGAGAAGCCGGTTTTCGTACAGACGGAAGACGGCCTCGGCAACATCGAGTGCGAACGCTTCCCCGTCGCCAACAAATATGCCGACGTTATCGCGGCGCTGGGCGAGCTCTACACCGAGCCGCACGAGTACCGCACCGTCGTCATCGACTCGCTCGACTGGCTCGAACGGCTGATCTGGGCCGACGTCTGCGAGAAGCGCGGCGTTGAGAGCATCGAGGACATCGGCTACGGCAAGGGCTACGTCTTCGCGCTGACGAACTGGCGCGAGGTCTTGGCCGGACTCGACGCGCTGCGCAATGAGCGCGGGATGAACGTCGTCCTGATCGCCCACGCCCAGATCGAGCGCTTCGCCAACCCCGAGACCGACACGTACGACCGCTATTCGCCGCGGCTCCAGAAGCTGGCCTCGGCGCTTGTGCAGGAGTGGTGCGACGAGGTCCTGTTCGCGACGTACCGCATCCACACGAAGACCACGAACGAAGGCTTCGACCGGAAGCGCGTGCAGGGCATAGGCACGGGTGAGCGCATCATCCGCACGACCGAGCGCCCGGCCCATGTCGCGAAAAACCGCCTGAGCCTGCCGGACGAGTTTCCCCTGGACTATCGACTCTACGCCGCGTTCGCGCGCGGCGAGAACCCTCTGGCTTCCGAAGCGCAACCCATCGACCAGGGGGCATGAAAGATGGCGACCGCAATCGCCACAAAACGATGCACGGTCTGCGGCGTCACGCGTCCTCTGACGGACTTCAGCAACCATCGGGGGCGCCGGGACGGCCTCACGTCTCGCTGCAGAGCGTGCAACGCAGCGCACTGTCGGGCGTGGTATCACCGAAAGCAACAGGAGACCGCCGGGCTCTATTCCACCTATGTCGCAATGAAAGGACGCTGCCACGTTCCATCGCATGAACATTTCGCGCTCTACGGCGGACGTGGCATCACGGTCTGCGCCGAGTGGCGCGACAGCTTCGACAGCTTTCGCGAGTGGGCCAACCGGAGCGGCTACGTGCCCGGCCTGCAAATCGACCGCATCGACAACAGCAAGGGCTACTGCCCGGAAAACTGTCGGTTCGTCACTGCGGCTCAGAATTGCCAGAACAAGCGCGCACGCACCCGCACCATTCGCACGTACACAAAGCTCGAGACTGCTCAGGTGAGAGAGGTGCGGAGCCTCCTCGCCGGAGGTCTGTCGCAGCGTGTGATTGCACAGCGCATGAAGGTGTCGCCCAGTGCGATTGGGTCGATCAAAACGCGTCGCACATGGCGTGATGTGGCGTAATCAACATCAGAGAAAGGAATCGATTATGGCAACCATCGGCAATTTCAACGCCAACGAGGTCGATCCCAACTTCGCATT
>JACRLV010000073.1:34606-37142 GCA_016235145.1 Planctomycetota bacterium | reverse complement strand
AGCGTCGGACCTCTGAGTCCGACGGCGAAATGCCCCCAAAGCGGCCTTTCTCGGCGCACGGTAGCGGCCTGCGTCTCGCAGGCCGTAAACCACGGACGGATCCGAATCGCGGGAACGGTCTCGCACACCACGGCCGGCGAGACGCCGGCCGCTACGGGCGTATCCGTCGCCCTGCTCAGCGCGCCGGTATGTTTCGGCCGATGGCGGCGAGGATGCCCGCGGCCAACCCCAGGAACAACACACCCGATCCGCCGGCGGAAACGAACGGCAGCGAGATTCCTTTTGTCGGCACGCTGTTGGTCACGACGCCGATGTTGAACGCCGCCTGAAGGCAGAGCGTCAGCGTGATCCCGGCTGCCAGCAGGCGGCCGAACGCCGTCTCGGCCCGGCGCGCGATTCGCCAGCCGAGCACCAGCAGGCACACAAAAAGGAAGATCACAAAGATCCCGCCGGCGATGCCGAGCTCTTCGCACAGGATCGAGAAAATGAAGTCGTTGTTCTTCTGAGGCAGATAGTCGTACTTCTGGATGCTCGCGCCGAGCCCGCGCCCCCACCAACCGCCGTTGGCGATCGCCAGCAGCGATTGCGTCACTTGATAGCCCTCATCGCGGGCGTCGGGCGTCTCGGAAAACCAGGTGCGCAAGCGCTCCAGCCGATAGCGCTTCGCCGCCCCGCCCGCGGCGCCGAGCAGCACGACGCCCAGGATGTGCGACCAGCGCACCCCGCCAAGCACGAGCAGGCCGGCCAGCACCACGCCCATCAGGGCGGCGGTGCCGAGGTCTTCCTTGCCGACCAGCCCGATCAGCACGCCGCCGATGATCAGCGCGGGCAGGAAGCTGCGTTTCAGCGAGCGCGGATCAGCGCCGGGGCGCGTGAAAAGCGCCGCCATCGTGACGCAGAGCGTGAGCTTCGCGAGTTCCGACGGTTGAAACGTGAGCCCGCCGGGGATGCTAATCGCCCGCGCCGCGCCTTTCTGTACGACGCCGACGCCCGGTACGAGGACCGCGACAAGGGCCCCCACCGTCGCCAGCAGCAGCAGACCGGGCAGCACGAAATCGCGCGGCCGCTCCCACGCCAGCAGGCGATAGTCCACGTGAGCCGCCGCCACCATGACCACAAACGCCGCCGCCGCGAAAACGCTCTGCCGTAGCGGCGAATTCCAGATGTTCTTCCACTCAAAACCTGCGCCGCCCAGCGCGACCGACGCCGAGTAGACCATGACCACGCCGAGCGTCATCAGACACCCGACGACAAAAAGCACCCAGGGATCGCAGGACTGAGCCGGCAATGACGAAAGCGGGCTCGGCCGCTGTTGCGCGGCGACGGCGCCGCGAGCGCCGGCGGCGTCCGCATTGCGCGGTCGAATTTCCGGCCTCAGCGTGCCCACGGTCACCTCAACTTGATCGTCGCGAGGGCCGCGGCGGCAAAGAGGGCCGCCAGCAGCCAGAAACGGGTCACGGTCTGCGTCTCCGTCCATCCACCGAGGTGGAAATGGTGATGAATCGGCGTGCAACGGAAGATCCGTTTTCCGCCGGTGTATTTGAAATAAGAAACCTGGACAATGACGGAGAGGGCTTCGAGCACAAACACGCCGCCGACAATGAGCAGCATCGATTCCATGCGCGTCACGATCGCGACGTAGCCCATCAATCCGCCCAACGGCAGCGAGCCGGTGTCTCCCATGAAGACCTGGGCCGGATAGGCGTTGTACCACAGGAAGCCGAGGCAGGCGCCCACCGCGGCGCCGCACATGACGCTGAGTTCGGCCGCCCCGCGGATGTGCGGAAACAAGAGCGGCAGCGCAAACCGCTCCGTCCCGACGACGTACGCGAGCGTCATAAACGCGAACGCGGTCAGCACCATGCAGCCGCTGGCCAGGCCGTCCATCCCGTCTGTCAGGTTCACGGCGTTCGACGTGCCGGCGATGACCAGCACCGTGATAATGACGAAGATCCAGGTCGGCAGCGCCACCTCGGCTTTGACGAACGGGAGGATGAGCAGGTTGTACATCGGCTTGTACGTCGCCTCGACGACGTCGAAGCGGACCGTTTCGGCCATCGTCGCGCCTTCGCGCAAGATAAAGATCGCGAGCAGCGCGCCCAGCCCGACCTGGAAGACCAGTTTCTCCCAACTTCGCAGGCCGTCGCGCGTCCCGACGCGCCGGTCCGCCGTCAGCTTCAGCCAATCGTCGATCCCGCCCAGGAGCGCAAGCCACACCAGGCAGAACAGGCCCATGCGCACGTAGAAGCTGCCGAGGTCGGCGAGCAGAAGCGTGGAGGCCGTGATCGACGCGACGATCAGCGCCCCGCCCATCGTCGGCGTCTTCTTCTTTCCCTGCGTGAGCTTGTTGAGCTGCTCGTGGTCGAATTCCGCATGGACGCCGAGCTTCAGTCGAATCAGATTCCGGATCACCAGCGGTCCCAGCGCCCAGACGATCAGGAAACCGAACACGACTCCGATCGTGCCGCGGAAAAGCGGGTCCTCATAGGCATAGCCGTGTTTGCCCTCGTACCACCATTTGCCCAAATAAAAAAGC
>JACRLV010000073.1:11661-34577 GCA_016235145.1 Planctomycetota bacterium | reverse complement strand
CATCGACCTGGCGCCCGAAAATCGGCCCACAGACCCACGCGGGGCGTCAGGAAACACCCCGAGATCACGCTCGCTACGTCGGACTTCCAAGTCCGACCCATACCGTAGCGCCGGACCTCCGAGTCCGACGGAATTCTCGCTGACGGCCGGACCATCGGGCCCGACGGCTCGACGCTAATGGCCCCGCGCGCTGGCGCTTGGGGTTCTGAAATCGTCGTCGGACTCGGAGGTCCGACGCTACCTACTCTTCGTCGTCGGACTCGGAGGTCCGACGCTACGAAATACGACGCTACGAAATGCGACGCTACGAATTCTCCGCGAACACGACGCCCGCGGCCCGAGTCAGCAATCGGCCGCGGCGCGAGCCCGCTCAAAGACCGCAGCCGCCCGCTCGAGCCCGACGGCACGCGACGCCTTCAGCAGTACCACGTCTCCCGGCCGCGCCAGCGCCGCCAACCGCCGTCCGCATTCGTCGACGGACTCGACCGGCTCCGCCGTTGTCCGGCCGGAAAACTGGGCCGCCAGCCACTCGACGGTCGGACCGACCAGAAGCACGCAATCCAGCCGGCCGCGCGCCAAGCGCCGGCCGAGCGCCTCGTGCTCGGCGGCGGAGCGGGCCCCGAGCTCGCGCATCTCTCCGACCGCGACGATACGCCGGCCCGCGCACGGATACTCTTCCAGCATCTCGATCGCCGCCCGCATGCTCGCCGGATTGGCGTTGTAGGCGTCATTGATGATCGTAATGCCGCCGAGGCTGCGCGTTTCCATCCGCATCGGCGGCGGTTGAAAGCTCCTCAGCCGATCGGCGATGGCGCGATGGTCGAAGCCCAGGCGCAGCGCGACGGCGATCGCTCCCGCGGCGTTCTGGGCGTTATGCGCCCCGGGCATCGGCAGCACGTAGTCGAACCGATCGTTGATCCGAAAATGCAGCCCGTCGCTTTCGTAGCGCACCGCGCCGACCCGCAGGTTTGCGTCGCGGCCGGCGCCGAAGCTCACCAGGGTGGTCGGCCGCTGCGGCAGGCGCTCGCGGACATGCGGAGCATCCGCGGGAAACGCGACGAACGCGCCTTCTGCCAGCGTCTCGAATACCGAGCATTCCTCGCGCGCCACGCCGGTAAGGTCTTTCAGGCCTTCGAGGTGCTCCTCGCCGATGCTCGTCAGCACCACCATGTCCGGCTGGACCAGCCGCGCCAGGTGTGCGATCTCGCCCGGGGCGTTGGTTCCGATCTCCACCACGACGTAGTCGTCGGCCGCTTCGACAGAAAGCAGCGTGTGCGGCACGCCGATGTTGTTGTTGAAGCTCTTGGGAGAGGCCCGCCCGCGCAACTTCGCCGAAAGAACGTGATCGATCAGCGCCTTGGTGGTCGTCTTGCCGTTGCTGCCGACGATTGCGATCACCTCGGCGGCCGCTTGGCTGCGATGAAACGCCGCCAGCCGGCCGAGCGCAATGACCGGATCCTCCACCTCGATCAGCAAACCCGCGCCGCCGGCGGCGAGATGCGCCCGATGCAGGTCGGCCGCTTGTTTCGCCGCGACGACCGCCGCGCAGGCTCCGCGCTTCAGCGCATCCAATACGAAATCATGCCCGTCGAAATTCTCGCCGCGAACGGCGAAAAAGACCTCGCCTCCGCGCAGCGTGCGCGAGTCGGTCGAAACGCCCGAGGCGCTTCCGGCCGGCAAGTCGGCGCGGATTCGGCCTTCGACCGCCGCGACGACCTCGCTGAGCATGAAGCGAATCATGTCGTCGCCGTCTCCACCTCGCGGGGCTGACATGACGCCGCCGCCGCGATCGCCGTCTCCACGTCGTCGAAATGATGCTTGGTCGTGCCGATGATCTGGTAGTCCTCGTGCCCTTTTCCGGCGATCAGCACGGCGTCGCCGGCCCTGGCGCCGTGCATCGCGGCGAAGATCGCCTTTCGCCGGTCGCTTTCGACAACGACGTGGCGACGCTGGGTTCCGTCAAAACCGGGGAGGATCCCGGCGATGATCGCGTCGGGGTCTTCGGTGCGCGGATTGTCGCTGGTCACGATGATCGCGTCGGCGAACTCGGCGGCGGCCCGGGCCATCTTGGGGCGCTTGTTCCGGTCGCGGTCGCCGCCGCAGCCGAAGACGATGATCAGCCGCCCGCGCGTCAGCGGCCGCAGCACGCCGGCGACGTTTCGAATCGCGTCGTCGGTGTGGGCATAATCGACGAACACATCGACGCCCTTCACGCCGGGCACGCGCTGGAGCCGGCCCGCCACGTTTCGCACGCCGTTCAGCCCGGCTTCGATCGCGGCCGGCGCGACGCCCGCCGCCAGGGCCAGCCCCGCCGCCGCCATGGCGTTGTAGACGTTGTGCCGGCCGACGAGCGCGTTTTCCAGCGCCAGCTCGCGGCCCTCGATCCGCATGCGATAGAGGGTCCCACTCAGCGAATCGCGCGTGATCGTCGCGCGAATCTGCGCAGCGGCGCTCAGTCCGTAGGTCATGACTCGCGCCGGCGTGTCCCGGACCATGCGCTGCCAGGCCGGATCGTCCGCGTTGACGACGGCCAGCGCCCGCTCATCCAGCGCTTCGAAAAGGCGGGCCTTGGCGTCGGCATACGCATCCATCGTCTGGTGATAGTCGAGGTGGTCTTGCGTCAGATTGGTGAAGGCCGCGCCGCAAAACGGCAGCCCGCAAGCCCGCTGCTGGTCCAGCGCGTGGCTCGACACCTCCATCACCACGGCCGTGCCGCCGGCCGCCGCGCACTCTGCGAGCATCGCGGCCAGTTCGATCGGCCCGGGAGTCGTCATGTCGGCGGATACGCTGCGCGTCAGCAGGTCGTTCTGCACGGTGCCGAACATGCCGCATTTCAGGCCGGCGTGCCGCAGGATTTCGCGCGTCATGTGCGCGGCGGTGGTCTTGCCGTTGGTTCCCGTTACGCCGAGCAGTTTCAACTTGGCGCGCCCGTCGACCGGCTCAAGCTCGTGCCAGCGAATGGCGACGCGCGCGAGCGCTTTGCGCGCATCCGGAACGGAGACGATCGGCCGGCCCGCACATTCCTGCATTCCCTCGCAAACGACGAGCAGCGCGCCGCGCGCCAGCGCTTGTTCAACGTATTGCCGCCCGTCGGCCTTCGATCCGCGAAGGGCGAAAAAGATGGATCCCGGAGTGACGCGCCGCGAATCATCAAAAACGCCGCTGACTTCGCGAGCGCCCAGTGCGGCGAAAGCTGCATGATCGACGATGCCGGCGAGCAGCTCGCCCAGAGCTTTCATTTCTTCTCAGCCTCCTTGCCGGTCGAATTGTAACTCCCCGCGGCTTCCAGGCACAGAAGCCACGCAGCTCCCAAGGCCTCGTTTCTAGTCCGACGCCGGCCCGGCGGTGGGCGCGGTCAGCAGCGGCTCCGGCGGAACCTGCATGTACTGCAAAGCGTCCGCCAGGATCGCGCCGGCAGCCGGCGCCGCCACCGTGCCGCCGTAGTACTTCCCGCCGGTCGGGTGATAGATCGAGACGATGACCGACGCGCGGGGCTCGCCCAGCGGCGCCGCACAGACGAACGATCCGCAGTATGCATTGGGCAGATATCCGCCGCCGCCGGGCTTGGCGATCTGGGCCGTACCCGTCTTCCCGAACACCTGATAGTCGCTTAGCGCGGCATGGGTGCCCGTGCCGCCCGGCAGCACCACCCGCGCGAGCGCCTCGCGGCGGAACGTGCGGGCCGCGTCCACTCCCAGCACGCGCCGGATGGCGGTTGGACGCGAATTGTCCTCGACCGGCCGGCCGGTCGAGTCGATGACGCCGCGCACGATCCGCGGGCGCATCAGAACTCCGTCATTGGCGAAAACGCTGAACGCCGTCAGCAGCTGGATCGGCGTGATCGCAATCGAAAAGTCCTGCGCCAGCCCCTCATGCTCGCCGGGAAGGCCGATCCCCGTCGGATCGCCGAAGCCGAACGAGCGCACATAGCGGTGGAGCCGCCCGTTTCCCAGCCGCGCGCCGAGAATTCCCATCCCGATATTGCTGGATTTGCTGATCACCTCCCAAAAATACAAGGTACCGTATGGGTGCGTGTCGTGAATGGTTCGCGAACCGAATTGCCGGGCCGGGCCGTTGATGACGAAGCGATCCTCCAGCCGAACAAGCGCCTCGTCATACGCCGGCGCCGCGATGAACGGCTTGTAGATGCTGCCCGGTTCGTACGAGTCGCTGATCGCCCGGTTGCGCATGTGGCGTTCCTGCCACTGCTCGGCCTGGGCGGGCGTCATTCCGCTCGGAAAGGGCTCGGACGGATCGAAGTCCGGGTAGTTGGCCATCGCCAGGACTTCGCCGCCGTGAACGTCCATGACGACGGCGGTTCCCCAGCTCGCCTTGTGCTCTTCCACCGCCCGCCGCAGGTGCTCTTCGGTCCGTTGCTGAATGTAGGCGTCGATCGTCAGGATCACGGTCCCGCCGTCGAGCGGCGCCTCGAACGTCTCTTGATGCGCCTGAAGCCTGCGGCGACGCACATCGACCGTCGAAACGCGCCTGCCGTCGTTGCCGACCAACCATGCGTCGTAGAGTTGCTCGACGCCGGCGCGGCCCTGCGGCTGGGTTCGTTTGGGATCATCCGGCGCGCCGACGAAACCCAGCACGTGCGAGGCGGTCGACCGATTCGGATAGACGCGCTCGGGCTCGTACTGGACGCCGAATCCATCGAGCTTCCGCGCGTGGCGCACCTGCCCGAACTGACGGAGCTCCTCATCGCTCAGTCCGCGTTTCACCCAGACGAATCCCGAGTTTGCCTTTTCCCGGATCGCCCTTTCCAACGCCGCCGGATCGAGCCCGAGCACCGGCGCGACGCTGTACGCGGCCATCACCGGGTCGTCGATGCGGGTAACGTCCATGAAAACGGACGGCTTGCGGACCGAGCCGGCCAGCAGGCGGCCCTTCGCGTCGAGGATGTCGCCGCGCTGCGCCGGCACCACGAGCGTGGCCGTGTGCTGCTGCTCCGAAAGCGCCCGCAACTCGTCGCCTTTGGTGCGCTCCAGAAAAACGAGCCGACCGGCGCCCGCCGCCAACAGCGCGCCGACCAGGGCGAAGAGAAATCCGAAACCCCGCATGATCGCGCTCCTCCCCAAATCCCGATCGCCGCCGCACATCCGTAGCGTCGGACCTCAGAGTCCGACGAACACAAACACCGTAGCGTCGGACCTCCGAGTCCGACGAACACAAACACCGTAGCGTCGGACCTCCGAGTCCGACGGAAGACGGTCCTTCGGAACACTCGTCGGACTCGGAGGTCCGACGCTACGAATGCCCGACGCTACGGAGGTCCGACGCTACGAATGTCCGACGCTACTGCCGCAGCCCGCTACGGCTTGCGTTTTGCCGGCTTCTTTTCCGCCTGCTTTTCCGGCTCTTCCAGCCGCATTTGCGACAGCCGTTCGCGTATCAGAAGCGGATTGCTCAGGCGCGCCAGCTCCAGCTCCCGCTCGCGCAGCTCCTGGAGCACCGAATCCGTTTCCCGGTCGTATTCGGAGGCTTTGAATTGAAGGCGCGTCCGTTCGGAACGCAGCACGACGACGGTCAGCATGACCGCCATGGTCGAAACGAGGACCAGAACCAACCGCTGAATCGACATGCCAGCCTCGCCGTGGCTGCACTTCGCGCTCGCGCCGTTGCGGCCCAACCGCACCCGGCTCCAAACACCAACCTCGATCATCGCGCTAGTAGTTGGTCAACCTCCGGTTTTCGGGTGGTACGGCCGTCTCGGCCGTCAGACGGGCGGGACGCCCGTACCACCCACCCGAAAACTCAATGTTGACCAACCACTAATGCGTTTCGCGATCCGTCGCCGGAACCATCCTACGCCCTGACGGCGTGGTCATGCACGCCCGCGTCCGCGCGCCGGGCGTCCTTCTGACCAAGGGAGGTCGCGCGCTTCCCGGCCGACTTGGACGCGGTTTCCGCTTTGGACGATCGCCTGGCGCCGCTGCTCTTCGGCGCCGCACTCGCCTTGCCCGAGCGCGATTTCGCTTCGTTGCTCGCCACCTTCGCACCACCGGCGGCAGCCTTCGGTTTCGTTTGGGCGGAACGGGCTGCATTTCCGGTGCCTGCAACGGCCTTGTCGCGCTTGCTGCTTGACTTGGTTTTCGACGCGACCGTACTTGCGGCGCGCGCACCTTTCGGCTGCGGAGCGGCCGGCTTTGCTTCCGACGCCTTCACGACGGTCTCCGTGGCGCCCGAAGCCTCCATACCGCCGATGTCCGCGATTACGCCCTTCGATCCGGTCAACGGCGGAATCCGAAGCTCTTCGCCAAGCAACACGGAGCGCCCCGGTCGCCGGGCCAACTGCGGGTTCGCCGCGAGAACGACCGTCTGGCCGTCGGCGGCCCGATCCGTGTAAAAGGCCTTGCAGATTTTCGAGAGGTTGTCGCCCTTGCGCACCGTATAGAGAGTCTGGCTCCCGCCCGTGGCGTTGTGCGCTTCGAGCAGCGCCGACCCGGCGGGCGCATCGACCAGCACCGCAGTCGGAATTCCGCTGCCGGCCGGCGCGCTTTCACGGCCGACCTGCGGATCCTGATTCGCTTCCGCGGCGGCGGCGCGCATCTCGAGCAGAGGATTCTGAACGTTTTCCAGCGGCGGCAAGGGTCCATCCGAACCGGCCACGATGACGGGCCGCTCAGCGACCACCTGGCGCGCGGAACCATCCCGCGAACCTTCGCGGCTCACGACCGGGCTTTCGCGTTGCAGGCGCGCGGCGCTGTCGCGCTCGGCGCCGCTTCGCTCCGTGGCGCTGACCGGCTTCGAATCCACTACGGCGACGCCCGGCTCACCGCTGATGCGCGCGACCTGGTTGACCAGCCCTTCGCGCGGCACTGTCCGACCCCAAGAGTCTTCACGGCTCGAGCCGCGCGGCGACTCGTAATTTCGCACTGCGGGCGCGCGGGTTGCTTCTTCTTTCTGTTTCGTCGGCGACAACCGGCTCGCGGGTCAATTCGCTCCAAATACCCGCGTTTTTCCCTTCGCGGAAGCAGCGTTTCACGATCCCGTCCTCGAGGCTGTGAAAGCTGATGACCGCCAGCCGCCCTCCGGGCGAAACCGATTTTGCCGCGCGTCCAAGAAACGCTCTTAGATTATCAAGCTCTCGATTCACCGCCACGCGCAAGGCCTGAAAAACTCTCGTCGCGGGGTGGATTTTTCCAACTTGTCGCGCCTGCCCGGAGTCGAACACGGACGCGACCGCCTGGGCCAGCACTTTCGTGGTCGTTATCCGCCGCTCATGCCGCACCTGGCAAATGCGTTTGGCGATCTTGCGGCTCGCGCCCTCCTGGCCGAACTCATAGAACAGGTCGGCCAGCTCGCTCTCAGACAATCGATTGACCAGATCAACCGCCTGTTCCTTCTGGCTCCGATTGAACCGCATGTCGAGGGGCCCATCTTTATCAAATGAGAATCCCCGGGCCGGTTCGTCAAGCTGAGCCGAGTTCAATCCCAGGTCGAGCAACGCCAGATCGACCGTCGCCGCTCCCAAACCCGCCAGAATCTCCTCAACGTCCGCGTAATTGCCCTGCACGAGATCGAGGCGAACGTCGTCGCGAGCGGCCAGCCGCCGACGCGCCTCCGCAAGCATCGCCTCGTCCAGATCGACGCCGATGTAGCGGCCGCCCGGCGCGATTTTCGGAACCAAAACGCCGGCGTGGCCGCCGAGACCGAGCGTGCCGTCAAAGACGACCTGTCCCGGTTGCGGGTCGAGCCATTTCAGAATTGGGTTGACGAGTACTGGTTCGTGGCCGAATTCCGCCGTCGACACACAAGCCTCGCCGGGCGCGTCGCCGCGCGTGATTCGTTCCGGTAATCAGACAACGCTGGACATGCCGGGTCTCCCCGGTAACAATCCCTGCCATCGGCAATCGGGGCTTCCATGCCCCGGTTCCCAGCGGTGCGGCCGCGCCGCCCGCCGCTGAGGTTGCCGAAGGCAGGTGACCGCTTCGGGCCTTCCTTGGCCCTGAAGCGGCCCATAAGGCGGGGCATCCAGTGCCGCCTCTCCGGACGCGGTGCACATCCCTGCTTTCGCAGGAGCCTCCCGGCGAAAAGAGGCTCCAACCGCCCTTCCGGACATTGTTGGTTCGTTTCGGCGACGGATGAGAACATCATCCGTCGCCGCAACCCTCGCGAAACCGCAACCCAATCTCGTTTTCAGACGCTTCGGGGCGAAGGTCTCACCGTCAGGTACGACTTGTCCCAGGCTGCAAGCGGAACGGCGCCAGCTCGACCAGCGTCTTTTCGTAGTTCTCGTCGAAGTTCGCGAGCTTCGATTCGAGGAACGTCAAATATTCCGCTCGACTCCAGATCTCGTAATGATCCACCGCGCCAACGAGCGTCACATCCCGCGTAAGCTTCGATATCTTCATCAGCCGGTCGGGAATGACCACGCGACCCTGCCCGTCCGGCTCGATCTTTGACGTAAGACCCGCCTCGAACCTGCCCCAGTCACGCACATGTCTGGAAAGCTGCTGTGTCGGCGGCAAGCCCAAACGCACGTGCTTGAAATAGCCGGCCTCGTAGATCGCCAGGATCTCCCGGCGATCGCCCGGCAGCACGAACAGCGAACCGTCCGCCCAGGTCACGTCCTTCGAGGCCGCGTCCGGCGCCGGCGGCGAAAACTCGGCCGCCAAGGCCCTCAACTCCGCCCGCACGGACGACGGAATCGAGATTCGGTTTTTCGGGTCGATAACCAAGTCGTGCGCACCGACAAAATACGGCTGCATGCTGCACGACCTTATTCATCCACCGCAATCCACTTGATACCGCTGTGAACCAATTCAACCCAATTCTAACACCGATTTTCGCCACTGCAAATGAAAAGGCCGATTTTTCGGCGAAACTGATAAAAAAATTCGTCGCCTCGGAGAGTAACGCGAAATGACGGTTCGTCGTCCACACTTTCCGCGAGCGTGAATGCGCCGCGGGGTCAGCAGCGCCGCGCCGGAACCGCTCGACCGCCCTACTTCGGATGCTTTGTGTAGTAATATGAAAGTACCGGAAGCGGCCACCGCGCTGTCATTTGTCGTCGATGGAGAAGATGTTCCTGAGCAGCCGGGCGCGATGGACGACCGCAAGGATGAGGACGCGCGGCCGCGGTGATTCGTCGATCCAATAGATGATCCGATACTGCTTCCAGATCAGCTGGCGGCAGCGGTCATCGCCAAACTCGCGAACAACTCGACCCATCCGGGGGAAGCGCTCCAGAACATCCGCCTTCTGGATGATCTTGCGAACCGCTTCGGCCGCCGTCGCCGCGAATCACGGGCGATGTACTCGGCGATCTCGTCGAGATCGTCAACCGCCCGCGGGTTCCACCTTATCGGGAAAGCCATCGGCGCAACCGGCGTTTGGCTTCGGCATGGGAGATGGTGTCACCCGAGCGGGCATCTTTCAGGCGTTGCTCGATCTTCAGCCGGAGACATAAGTCAACGACCAATTTGCTGACCGAGGCGGACTCCGGCATCGATTCGAGGATCGCCATGACGCGCTTTCGGGCCGTGCTGTTTCGCATGAGGCTATCGTAGCACACGATGGAGGCCATACACAGACAGCCACGACATGAAGAGTTTCACTCAAAGTGAGACAGTTCGCGGTCCGGAATAACGTACGGTTTGGGCGGGAGGCACTGTTCAAGTGCAGGAATGTATAGTGCCACTGCTCTGCGAGCAGTGCTCTTCGTCGCGTGACAACGACTCGCTTGCGGGAATCACATGGATCAATTGACTTCGGTGAATTTCCTCGCGGTAGCAGGACTTTTGCCGCCCGAAACACTGCTCACAGAGCAGTGGCACGGCGCACGTTTTCTTTTTTCTGCATTCTGAATTCCGAATTCTGAATTCGCCTACGTCGTCCCCACCGCCTCCGGCGCTCTGAAGCCCGCCGGCAGTTCCTGGGTCGATTTGCACTTCGGATAATTGCTGCAACCGAGGAATGGGCCCGTGCGGCCTTGGCGCACCAACATCGTTCCGCCGCATTCGGTACACGCGATGTCCGTCGGAATGGGCTTTGGCCGGGCCGGCGCGGGAAGCAGTTCTTCCGCCGCTTTCTTCGCGTCGCCGCGCAGGTTTGAAACAAACCGGCAGCGCGGGAATCCCGTACACGAGTAGAACGGTCCGAAGCGCCCGCGCTTAAGCAGCATCTCGCTGCCGCACTCCGGGCACGACAGTCTCTGCCCGAGTTCCGGGAGCTTCTCGACGACGGGCTTGCCCGTGCGTGTCCAGGCAAACCCCTCGGGCGGCGGGCCCGATGGATCGAGCGCGACGCGCGTGCGGGCCGCGCCGGCGCCGTTGCCCGCGCCGTTTTGTCCGCCGGCCGCGGGCAGCGCAGGGGCCGTAATGCCCGCACTCGCCTGCTGGGCCTTCAGCTCTTCCAGCTTTTCGAGCGGCTTGGCGTTGCGGCACTTCGGGAAGCCGCTGCACGAGATGAATTTGCCGCGGCGGCTGTTGCGGATCACCATCGCCCGGCCGCACTTTTCGCAGGCGAGTCCGGCTTCTTCCGGCGGCGGCGCGGGCTTGCGCTTGACCTCAAGACCCTCGGGTATGGCCGCCGTCGCCTTGCACTTCGGATAATGGTCGCAGCCGAGGAACGCCCGCCGCCCTTTCCAGCGCACGCGCATCGTTCCTGCGCCGCACTCTTCGCACGGCTGCGTCAGCTCCTCTTCCGGCACGCGCTTTAACGGATTGCCGTTCTCATCCGCCGGGATCGTGCTGCGGCATTCGGGATAGCCGCTACAACCGAGGAAATGTCCGGTGCGCGACTGGCGGTGAACCATCGGCTTGCCGCACAGTTCGCACTTCGGCGCGTCCTCCTTCGGTACGATCGGCTGCCCGTCGCGATCGACACTGGTCACGCCCTTGCAATCGGGGTAGCGCGAGCAGGAAAGAAAGCGGCCAGTCTTGCTCCAGCGGTAGACCATGTCGGCCTGGCAGAGCGGGCACTTGTGCTCGCTCGGCTGCGCCCGGGCTTGGTCCATGTCCTCGCGCGCTTTCGCCAGCAGCTCGCGGAAGGGATCGTAGAACTCGTGCAGCACCTGGATCCAGTCCAGATGCGCGTCCTCGATCTTGTCGAGCTCGTCTTCCATGTACGAAGTGAACTTCACGTCCATGATCTTCGGGAAGTGCGCAACAAGCTTGTCATTGACGATCTCGCCCAGCGCCGTCGGGTAGAACTTGCGATCCGAAAGCTCGACGTAGCCGCGGGCCTGAATCGTGTCGATGATCGCCGCATACGTGCTTGGCCGGCCGATCCCCTCCGACTCGAGCGTCTTCACCAGCGATGCTTCCGTGAATCGCGCCGGCGGCGACGTCCACTGCTGACGCGGCTCGATGCCCAGCAGGCCCGTCCGCTCGCCTGTGCGCAGGGCCGGCAGAATCTGATCATCGCTCGTCACACCCGCCACGCGCATGAAACCGTCGAACACCAGTTTGCGCCCGCCGGCGCTGAAGACCGCCGCGCCCAGCCGCGTTTCGCAACTCGCGGAAACGCTGGTCGAGTCCCACTCCGCCGGCGGCATCTGGCAGGCGACAAAACGCCGCCAGATCAGGTCGTAGAGCTTGAACTGCTCCTCCGTGATCTTGTGGCGCAGGCTCTCCGGCGTCCGCGACACCTCCGTTGGGCGAATGGCCTCGTGCGCCTCCTGGGCGCGCTCCTGGCGCTTGCCGAAGAAATTTGGCTCGCCGGGCACATAGCGCGGTCCGTACTCGCGGCCCAAATAGCCCCGAACCGCCGTGAGCGCCTCACCCGCGAGATTCGTCGAGTCGGTACGCATGTATGTGATCAGGCCGACCGGTCCTTCGCCGTGCAGATCGACGCCTTCGTAGAGTCCCTGCGCGACGCGCATGGTGCGCGAGGCTTTGAATCCCAGTTGAGTGCTGGCCTGCTGCTGAAGGCTTGCGGTCGTGAACGGCGCCGGCGGCCGGGTCGTCGTGCGTTTGGTCGACAGGTCGCGTATGCTGATCGGATTGGCGGCGTCGCGATCGAGCCGCCCCACCACCTCCGCGGTCTTCAAACCGAGACGCGCGTATTCTTTCCAATCACGCCGCTCGATGCGATCGACCTTGTATCCGATCGCTTCAAGCACCGCGGCGCATTCTTCGGCGACCGTGGCCCGAAACGGCTTGCCTCCGATCGAATCCAGTTCCGCCCGGAACGCCCCATGGTCGGCGAGCCAGCGGCCGATTTCCTTCTGCGAGCGCTGCTCGTTGGTGAATTCGCGCCACTGTCCATCCAACTTGGCGGCAGCGGCGGGGTCGGCTGTCAGGAAGGTCGCGACCTTCCAACTTTCTTCGGGAATGAACGCGCGGATTTCGCGCTCCCGCTCGACGATCAACCGAACCGCGACGGACTGCACACGCCCTGCCGAAAGCCCCTTGGCGATCTTCCGCCAGAGCAGCGGGCTCAACTCGTAGCCGACGATGCGGTCGAGGATTCGGCGGGCCTGTTGGGCGTTTACGCGATCGAGGTCCAGCGAATGCGCGTGCTGAAACGCCTCGGTGATCGCCGTTCGCGTGATTTCATTAAAGATGACCCGGCGGATCTTGTCGCTTGGCAGGTTCAGGGCTTCGACCAGGTGCCAGGCGATCGCCTCGCCTTCGCGGTCACGGTCTGTTGCAAGAAAAACGGTCGGAGCCGAGCGGGCGAGCTTGTTTAGCTCATCCACAACCTTCTTCCGCGTGGCGACGGTTTCATAACTCGGTTTGAAATCGTTGGTTACGTCGATTCCGAAGCCGCTCTTGGGCAAGTCTCGGACGTGGCCCATCGATGCCTTGACGACGTACTCATCGCCGAGATATTTGTTAATGGTCTTGGCTTTCGCCGGCGACTCGACGATGACGAGTTGCTTGCCGTCCGCGCTTTTTCTAGCCATCGCTTTCTCTAACCCGTTGCCAATACGTTTCTTATCACAGTACTGCACAAACCGCGCTCATTATCATCGGTCGGTTGGCCCGAATCTGATGACCGCGTTTTTCGGCTCCGCGGCAAGATGCTTATGAGCGAACCGCCGTGTGTCAAGCCGCGCGCCGGCGGGGGAGAGCCGGTTTGGATGCCGAGGCGGCCCCTATTCGATCATTGAGGACGACAGTAGAATGCCCGCGTCGGCGTGGCATCGCATCGCACGTCGCGAATCCGCAGCGCGATTCGTATCGTGTTGCACATCAACATCTTATGGAGCACGATCCAGCTTGTCTGGCGTTGTTTACAGCTCTGCCGGCCTGAGATTCAGCCGACTGCTCAATCCGTGGAGAATGGCCCGCGACCTCTTTTTTAATCGCGAGCTGATTTTTCAGATGGCAGGACGCGACATCGCCGCCCGTTATCGAAGTTCCTGGTTCGGGGTGCTCTGGGCGGTTTTCACGCCGCTCGTCATGCTCGCGATCTACACTTTCGTCTTTGCATACGTCCTGAAAGCTCGCTGGGGAAGCCGGGACGAAGAGGCGCCGGGAGACTACGCCCTGACCCTTTTCTGCGGGATGCTCGTCTTTAACCTCTTTGCTGAGGTGGTGAATCGGGCCCCGTCGCTGGTCGTTTGGAATGCGAACCTGGTCAAGAAAGTGGTGTTTCCGCTTGAAACGCTGGTGCCCTCCGCGATGCTCGGGGCGCTGTTCACTTTTGTGATCGGCGTCGGGGTGTGGCTGTTGGGATGGTTCTATGTCACCCACCTCGTTCCGCCGGCGACGATCTTCTGGCTGCCGATCGTGCTCATGCCGCTGCTGCTGACGACGATGGGGATTGGTTGGTTTCTGGCGTCGTTGGGCGTGTTCGCGCGGGACATGGGGCAGGTCGTCCAGCTTTGCACGCAGATCCTCTTTTTCACCACGCCGGTGTTCTTCCGCCTGGACATCATCAAGAAGGAGCCGTTTCGCACGCTCATCGGGCTGAATCCGCTCACGCCGGTGGTGGAGGATGCACGACGGGTGATGATGGGCGAGTATTATTGGGGCCTCGTGGGCCAGGCCGGCGACACCCACCCGGCTTGGGAAACGTGGGGCCTGAACCTGGCGGCGTCCGCCATCGTGGCGTTGATCGGGCACGCATTCTTCGTCAAGAGCAAGCGAGCGTTCAGCGATGTCCTCTAGTCCGAAGCCGGACAACGGCGATATCGCCCTCGACATCCGAAGCATCGGCAAGAGCTACCGCATCTACAGCAAGCCCGGCGACCGCCTGAAGCAAGCCTTCGCGTGGGGCCGCCGGCAGTATTTTCACGAATTCTGGGCGCTGCGGGGCGTGTCGCTGGAGGTTCGTCGCGGCGAAACGGTCGGCATCGTCGGCCGAAACGGCAGCGGAAAGAGCACGCTGCTCCAGATCATCGCGGGCACGCTCGCGCCGACCGAGGGCGAGGCGATCGTCAACGGCCGCGTGTCGGCGCTGCTCGAGCTGGGCAGCGGCTTCAACCCGGAATTCACGGGCCGCGAGAACGTGTACATGAACGGCGTGATTCTCGGATTGTCGAGGCGCGAGATCGACGAGCGGTTTGGCGCGATCGCGGCGTTCGCCGACATCGGAGAGTTCCTCGAGCAGCCGATCAAGACGTACAGCAGCGGCATGATGATGCGGCTGGCGTTTTCGGTCGCGACCTGCGTGGACCCCGATATTCTGATCGTGGATGAGGCTCTTTCGGTCGGCGACGCGGCGTTTCAGGCGAAATGTCTGCGACGCATTCGGCAGCTTCGCGAGAGCGGCGCGACGGTCCTGCTCGTTACGCACGACAACTCCCTGGTTGAACGGATGTGCGACCGGGCCCTGCTCCTGGATCGCGGCCAGGCGGCGGCGTGCGGAGACGCCAAGGCGGTGTCGCAAGAGTACTACCGGCGCGTTCGCGAATTGGAGCGGGCGGAGTTTCTGGCCGCGACAGGCGACTCGGCCGCGGGCCAGCAGCCGGACGAAACCCCGGACGGCGCGCTTGATCCGATTGTTCAGCCGCGCGGCTCGCGCCTGGGTGACGGACGGGCGGAGATCACGGGCTTTGCGATCTTCGACCATGAGAACCGCCGGACGCGCAGCCTCAGCGCGCGGAAGCCGTGCCGCTTCGAAGTCGGGGTGCGTGCGTTGGCGCCGCTGGAGTGTCCGCACATCGGGGCCGCGCTGCGCGACGTGCACGGGACGGTGCTGATCGGCGGACACACGCTTTTTGACGCGAACGATCTGGGGCGACTGGAACGCGGCGACGAGGTCCGCGTCGCCTTCACGCTGCCACTGAGCATACGGCCGGGCCGCTATCTGCTGCTGCTCGGGATCGCCGAGCACGCGACGCCGCAGGTCTGGAAGGACGCCGACGTGGTTTTCGACCTGTGCGAAGTCGAGGTATACGGCGATCGATCGTGGGGAGTCGTGAACGTGTCGGCCGACATCCGGCTCTCGCGAACGCATGTTGCGGTATGAGGTGAGCATGAGCGATTCGATTTTTATGGCGGACGTTCAGGCGACCGCGCCGCTGTCGACTGGCGAAGTCGGCATGAGCGATGGCGCCCGCCAGGCGCGGGACGCGCACCTCGGGCTGCTGCGGGCCCACCTGCCGGGGCTGAATCGCATATTCAACCCCGTCGCACAGCTGCGGATCTGCGAGCGGCTGATGCTCTATTCGATCGTTTACGCTGAGAAGCCGCGCAATTGTCTGGAAATCGGCACCTGCAACGGCGGGTCGGCGCTGATCCTGTGCGGGGCGATGGATGACAACGGGTTCGGGCGGCTGGTGTGCGTCGACCAGCGTTTTCAGATATCCGAGCCGGTGATGCGGCTAATCGAGCCGCGCGTGCGGCTGGTCGAAGGGACGACGCCCGACGTGCTTCCGCGTGCCGCGGAGGCTGCGGGCGCTCCGTTCGACCTGGCGTTCATCGACGGCGATCACAGCGCGGACGGCGTCTACCGCGACGCCGCCGGGACACTGCCGCTGCTGTCGCCGCGGGCCACCCTTCTGTTTCACGATTCGCATTACCATGAAGTCCGGGCCGGGATTGACCGCCTGGTGCGCGATCACGCGGAGAGCCTCACGGATTGCGGCGAACTGACGCTGGAAGAGACGGCGTTGGAGGTGCCAGGTTGGGGCGTGAACCTCTGGGGTGGAATCAGGATGCTACGCTGCGGGGGTTTCGCGGAGCACCGGCGATAAGTCGCCAGCGGGCGTCGGCGGAAGAGTCCGACGGCGCGCTTGCCTTGAAAGGCAGAGTTGTGGTGAATCAACACGATCGAGCGGCGGAAAGCACAGCCGACCACGAGGGAGCACTCGAACGGCTGGACGCCGCCGAGTTCCGGAACCACGTCGCCACGCAGCACTGGGCGCGCTACGAGTGGGCGGCGGGTTTCCTGCCGGCCAAGCGCGTGCTTGATTGCGCCTGCGGCGTCGGCTACGGGTCGAACCTGCTGCGCCGCCGCGGCGCGGCGTTCGTGCTGGGGTTGGACGTCAGCGAGGAAGCGGTGGTCGAAGCTCGACGCCGCTATCCCGATGCAGCCATCGAATATCGAGTGGGCGATGCGCGCGAGCTGGATCCCGCCGTGGTCGGCCAGTTCGATCTGATCGTGAGCCTCGAAACGCTTGAGCATATGACCGAGCCGCAGCGGGCGCTCGACGCTTTCGCCCGCGTGCTAGCACCCGGCGGGGTGTTGGCGCTGTCCTTGCCGAACGAGAAGTATCTCGGCGTGCAAAGTCCGTTCCACGCCTGGGTGGCCGATTTCGATGAAGTTCGCCGCTGGCTGTCGCAGCGCTTTGCGCATTCGGCGGTTTTCGGCGAGGCGCACGTCGTCGGCACGATCGTCTGGCCCGATTCGGCCCTGCATGATCGCCCGGACGCCGACGTCCTGCACGCCGCGGGCCTGCGCCTGATCGACGAAACGGCGCCGACATCCTGTCCGGGTTTCCTGTTCGCCTGTTCGCAGTCGCCGCTGCGTACGCCGCCCGGCGCCGGCAGCGTACTGCTGGGCGGCTTCACGTACGTGCGCGAGCTGGAGGAACTCAACCGGAAACTTTGGGATGAGTCCGGCCGCGTCTGGAACGACATGCGGAAGTCCATCACGAATTTCGAAGCGGAGATCGCACGGCTCATGCGAACCGACGCGGAACTGCACAAGATGCTGGAAGAGAAAGACGTGCGTATCCGCGAGCTGGATGCGCAAGTGAACGCGATCCTGAGCGACGCGCGTGAATCTTCGAGCAACTATCAGATAGAGATCCAGCGGCTGCAAGCGGAGCAGGCCACGCTGGGATCCGGCTTTGACGACCGCGGGCGGCGCGTGGAGGAGCTCGAACAGCACGCCCAAAAACTCTGGGAAGAGTTGCAACGATCGACCGCCAATTACCAAGCGGAAATCGCGGAACTCCTGCGGACGCGCACCGCCGTGGTGGACGGATTTGAGGAACGCGGCCGACGAGTCCTGGAACTTGAGAAGCACGCGGAGGAGCTTCGGGCCGAAATTCAGCGTTTGTGCGGCGGTTCGAGCAAACGCCGGGCCGACGTGCACTAGCGGCCGGAACCAGCGGACGGAAACAGGACCAGGATCGGATATGGAAAAAGAAGCGATGGGCGGCGTGCTGCGGAACCTGGACTGCGTGTTGGACAATCCGGCCCAACTCCGCACGCCGGAACGGCTGTTGATCTACACGCTGGTAACGGCCTTCAAGCCGCGCGTCGCGCTCGAGATCGGATCGGCGGAAGGCGGCTCGGCGTTGCTGACCTGCGCGGCGATGGATGACAACGGGTTCGGCCGAATGGTTTGCGTTGATCCCGAGTTCCGTTTTTCCGATGCGGTCTGGGAGCGCGTCAAACACCGGGTCACGCGCGTGCAGGGCTTTTCCCCTGAAGCACTTGGCGAAGCCGCTCGCGTGGTCCATCCGGAGCGCTTCGACTTCGCGTTCATCGACGGCGACCACACTTTCGAGGGCGTGCAGCGCGACATTCGCGGGGTGCTTCCCTTGCTGGCGGACAGGGCGCTGCTGCTCTTTCACGACTCGCATCATCCGCCGGTGCGAGCCGGTATCGACGACATCATCGAAGGCGGCAGCGGCGACCTGATCGACCTCGGCGAGATGTCGGTCGAACAGACGATGCTGACCGCGCAGGACGGCACGGAAATCTGGGGCGGTTTGCGGGCGGCGCGCTTCGTGCGCGGCCGCACGATCGCGGCCGGCGCCGCAACGAACGAAGTGTGCGACGAAAACTCCCGCGCAGCCATGAACACGCTCATCCGCCGCGGCAGCGAGAAGATCGCGGAGCTTCAGAAGGCGAACGAATCGCTCTGGCGCGACCTTCAGTCGATGCGCGAGGGTTTTGACGAGCGCGGGCAGCGCATCGCGGAGCTCGAGTCGCGTTTCGCGGAAAGTTGGGCAGAATGGCAAGCCGCCCGCAAGAACTATGAAGCCGAAATCGCGCGGCTGCTCGCCGGGTTTGAAGAGCGCGGCGCGCGCGTCCGCGAACTGGAGGCTCATGGCGCCAAGTTGTGGGACGAGATGACGCAACTCAGCCGCGAGTTCGATCTGCGCGGCGCGCACGTTCGACAGCTTGAAGAGCATGCGCTCAAGATTTGGGACGAGTTGAAGCAGTTGGGGCGCGAATTCGACCTGCGCGGCGAGCGCGTGAAGGAGCTTGACGCCGAACTGGCGCGCGTTACGGCGGAGCTCAACGGCGGCCGGAAGCGCTAGCACTGGAGAGAGGGGGCGGCGACGGAAATGCGAATCTGGATACTCACCTGCGAGCTCGCCCACGAAGGCCCCGGCGGCATTGCGCGTTACGTCGAGAACTTCGCCAAGCTGATCGGCGCCGCGGGACACGAGATCACGATCATCGGCCGAGCCCAGTCCGACTATGACGTCCATCCTTCGCCGGGCGTGCGAATCATCGGGTTTGAGCATCGTTGGAGCCGGCTGGGCGCGGCGGCGTCTTCGCGGCGTCCGGACGACCACCCGTCGTATCCCTACAACGTGATCGGATACGCACAGGCCCTCAGCCACGAAATCGCCGACCGCGTGCTCGAACTGCTGGAGAGGCTTCCGCGACCCGACGTGATCGAATCGCACGAGTACATGGCCCTGCCCTACTACCTGCTGCACCGCAAGCTGACGCAGCGCACGCGGCTCGACGACATCCCGATCCTCGTACACATGCACGGCCCGCTGCACGAATTGCTGCGCGTCAACCAGGAGCCGCGGTTCCGCTTTCCCGCCTGGTGGACCGGGCAGATGGAGAAAGCCTGCGTCGCGATGGCGGACGCCCTGCTCTCGCCGAGCCAGTTTCTCGCGGACCGCATTCGCGGCATCCTCGGCCCGGCATTTACGACGCCCATTGCGCAAATCCCCTATCCGGTCGGCGACGGCGCGGATTCGCCCTTTGAATCGCCCGAGCCCGGCGAAATCCTGTACGTCGGCCGGCTGCAACTGCTCAAGGGCGTGCTGCCGATGCTGGCCGCGTGCAGCCGCATGTGGGCGGCGGGCCGGCAATTCCGCCTGACGTTGATCGGCGGCGACACGATCTACACGCCGCGCAACTGCACGATGCGCGAATACATCGTCAGGAAACACGCCCGCTGGATCGACGCGGGGCGGCTGGTGCTGCCCGGGCCGATGCCGTACGAGCAGGTGCTCGCGCGGCTGCGGCGCTCCTGGGCGGCGATGATTCCCAGCCTGTGGGAGAATTTCCCGAATGTGTGCATCGAGGCCATGATGTCCGGCACGGTCGCGGTCGGATCGACCAGCGGCGGCCAGGCCGAGATGATCCACCGCGACGGCGAAAACGGTTTCCTTTTCGACTGGGATACGCCGGGCGATTTCGAGCGGACGATGGACCGCGTGCTCGGCCTCGACGTCGCGGAGCGACGCCGCATTGTCGAGCGGGCGAAGAAGCGAATCCACGAAATCTGCTCGGCGGACGTGGTCGTGCAGCGGCGCATCGAGCACTACGAGCAGGTTGCGCGCAACCAGCAGCCGCGGCACGGTTATCCCTCGCTGCAACAATTGCAGCGGGCCAGGCTGCCCGAGCAGAAAGCCCCGATTCGAGCGTCCTGGCAGGCGCCGGCCCCGGCGGCGCCGCCGCGCGACGACGTGCGCGGCTTGCTTTCCGTCGTGATTCCGTTCTTCAACCTCGGCGCGTACGTGCGGGAAACGATCGACAGCATCCTGAAATCGGCCTATCAGCCGACCGAGATCATCCTCGTCAACGACGGCAGCACGGATCGCGCCAGCCTCGAAGTCCTCGCGCAACTCGAGCGCGAGCGAATCGCCGGGTTGCAAATCGTCCATACCGAGAATTCCGGCCTGGCCCAGACGCGCAACAACGGAGCCGACCACGCCCGCGGCGAGTTTCTCTGCTTCCTCGACGCCGACGACTGCGTCGAGCCGGACTATTTCACGCGCTGCATCGACGTACTGACGCGGCACGACAACGTCGATTTCGTCTCGTCGTGGATTCGCTACTTCGGCGAGACGCACGAAATCTGGCCGGTCTTCAACGCCGGATTCCCTTACCTGCTGGGGCACAACATGTGCACGGCGTTTTCGGTGATTCGGCGGCGGTCGTTCGAGCGCTGGGGCCGCAACAAACCGGTCGTCGAGTACGCGCTCGAAGACCATGAGATGTGGATTTCGATGCTGGAAGCCGGCGCGGTCGGTGTGGCGCTGCCCGACCCGCTGGTGCGCTATCGCGTGCGGAAAGGCTCGATGCTGCAAAGCTCGACCGAAGTGCAGCAGATGTACCTGTTCGACGTGATCAGCCAGCTTCACCCCGAGCTGTATCGCGAATTCGGCGTGGAGCTTTTCAATCTTCAGAACGCCAACGGACCCGGGCGGCTCTGGAATCACCCGGCGCTCGATCTGCCCCAATCCTGGGGTCCGCGGCCGGCGGCGCAGGCTCCGCAGGAATCGGACGGCGATGGGCAAGCGGCGGCGCCTGAGCCGGTCGCGCCCCCGCTCGAGCAGGTGATTCCGGCCGAGGCGCTCGACGAGTTGCGGCGCATCGAGCAGTCGCGCTCATGGACGCTCGTGCAGCGAATGAAAGGCACCGTGATCTACCGCGCGTTCGCACGCGCTCGCTGGGGCGACCGCTGGGAACATCTCGACGATATCGAAGATCCGGCCGCGCGGCTCGATCACATCAAGAACAGCAACGCGTATCGGCTGATCGAGGCGGTGAAGCGAACCTCGATCTACCGCTGGTACGCCAAGCGAAAGTACGGCGACGACTTCGCGCCCAGATCCTGACGGCATGGCCAGTTCGCTGCGAATCGTGTACGTCTCGTGGGAATACCCGCCGCTGTTCGGCGGCGGGATCGGCACCTACGTGCACGCGATCACGCGCGTTCTGGCGGCCCGCGGGCACCGCATCACCGTGATCACCGTCGGCCGCGACTTCGCGCCGCAGCGCGAGATTCTCGACGGCGTGACGGTGCTGCGGCTGCCGGTGCTGTGCGCCGGGACCGGCCCCGCGGCTGACTTGCGATCCTGGCAGCTCCGATCGCAGGCCGTTGCGGACGCGCTGCGAGCCCTTTGCCGCACCGGCGTGGATTTGATCGAATTCGCCGACTATCGCGGCGAGGGTGTGCAGTTTCTGAAGCAGACCGAGCCCGGAAGCCGGCCCGTGTGCGTCGTCCGCCTTCATGCGCCGCTGTGCGTGCTCGCCGGGTTCAGCCCGGGGCAGGCACGCAACCCCGCATTGGAGGAGTTTGAGCTGGAGGCGATTCGGCTGGCGGATCGGATCGTCAGCCCATCGCGCGTGCTCGCCGAACACGTTCTGCGACATCTCGCCCCCGTAGAGCGCTCGATCGACAACAATCCGTACCCGGCGGACCCGGTGTTTCTTGATGCCGGTGCGGGCTGCGATCCGGCCGCGAGCAACGAGGTGCTGTTCGTCGGCCGCTACCAGGAACTGAAGGGCGCGGAAACGCTCATTCGGGCCGCAGCCGCGTTTCTCAATGAATGCCCCACCGCACGACTCACCATGCTCGGCGGAGACACGGATCGCGTCCCGGGCGAATCGATGAAGCAGCATGTGCAGAGGCTCGTTCCGCGCGAACATGCGGACCGCATCCAGTTGCTCGACCGAATGCCCCGCGAGAAGCTTATCGAGCGATACGCGGCGGCGCGGCTCTGCGTATTTCCGTCGCATTTCGAGAACTTTCCGAATACGTGTCTCGAGGCCATGAGCGTCGGCCGGCCGGTCATCGGGACGTGCCAGACGGGAATGCAGGAAATCATCGAAGACGGCGTGAGCGGGTTCCTGGTTCCGCCGCGGAATGTCGAGGCGCTGACCGAGGTTTTGATGCGGGCGTTTCGTCTGCCGGCGGAAGAATTGCGGCAAATCGGGGCCGCCGCTCGCAGCCGGATGATGACCGCGTTTCATCCCGACGTGATCGCAGGGCAGATCGAGCAGCTCTATGGCGGATATCTGGCGGGGCGCAGCAGCGCGAAAAGCACATCAGCCGCGGAAACGACCGCCGCCGTCGCGATCGTGATTCCGTGCTTCAACCACGGGCAATTCGTGGGCGAGGCCGTCGCGGCCGCTCGGGCGCAAACACACGCGCCGCTCGAAATCGTCGTGGTGGACGACGGCTCCACCGAGCCGGCGACGCTCGAACGGCTTGACGAATTGCGCAAGGACGGCGTGCGCGTCTTGCGGCAGGAAAACGCCGGTCTGGCCTCCGCTCGCAATGCGGGAATCCGAGCGACCACGGCTCCGTTTTTCCTGCCCCTGGACGCGGACGATCGCATTGAAGCGGATTTTGTCGCCGCCCTGCTGCCGTCGCTGCTGGCTGATGCGACGCTCGGGTACGCATACGCGAATGTGCGCACGTTCGGAGACGCTGAATCCGCCTGGGATTGCCCCGACTACGATCCGAAAAAACTGCTGGTCGAGAACCTGAGCGTTTCGACGGCGGTCATCCGCCGCGCGGCGTTCGAGCAGGTCGGCGGATACAGCGCCGACATGGTGCATGGCTACGAGGACTGGGAT
>JACRLV010000073.1:0-11602 GCA_016235145.1 Planctomycetota bacterium | reverse complement strand
TACGAGGACTGGGATTTCTGGATCGCTCTGCTCGCGGCGGGCTGGCGCGGCGTTCGCATTCCGCGGCCGCTGTTCTGGTACCGAAAGCACAGCGGCGGCTCGATGCTCGACAAGACACACCCCCACCGCGAGGCGATGCGCCGCCGGATCATCGAGCATCACCCCGGGCTCTTTGCGGCTGCGTGGCCGGAGTCCGCTTCCGAAACTCGCGTCGAAACCGGCGAGATCTATCAGCGGCTGCTGACCGAAGCGGAATTGAGCCACATCGAAAACTCGCGTCTGTGGCGAACGGTGCAGCGGGTTCGCCGCTGGGCCGCCTATCGAATATTGCAGAAGTTGAGCGTTCTGCCGGCCAGTCGCCCGGAAGGGACCGACGCGGCGGATCGCCTACAGCGGATCAAGTCCAGCCTGGAGTATCGCATGATTCAGCGGCTGAAGCGCTCGTGGATCTACCGGCGATACGCCGATCGAAAATACGGACCGGACATGCGCCGGCTGCCGCAGTAGCATCTTCGCGATGCGAATCCTGTTTGTAACGATGCAGTACGGGCGCGGCTACTCGCAGGGGACGGAGCGTTACCTGTCGCTCCTGTCCGCCGCGATGCGGGCCCGCGGCCACGAAACGCTGTTTCTGGCCGGCGACCCCGAGCGACGCGGCCCGGCCGCCCGACTCGGCGAGGTCGTGCAGGATTCGCCGCGCGTGCTGGCCCTGCCCACGCGCGGCTGGATGGCGGTCAACGGCGAACCGGTCGCGGCCATTCGGGCGCTGCTGGATCGCGAGCGGCCGGACCTGGTTCAACTGGCGAATCCCGGGCATATCGGGCTCAATGTGATCGACGCGGCCCGCGAAGCGGGTCTGCCGGTCGTGATCTCCGTCGTCGATTTCTGGTGGCTGTGCCCGAAACACACGCTGCACCATCACAGCGGAGGAATGTGCGACGCCGCCGTGAGACCCGCGGAGTGTCGGCGGTGCATCGCGCGCACGCACGAGCGGCCGATTGTGCGAGCCCTCGACCGCGTTCCGCTCGCCGGGCGGGCTGTGCTCCCGCTGATGATGCTGGAAAAGGCGCTGACCGGAGGGACGACGTTCGGCGAACTGCGGGCGTGGCCGCACCGCCGTTCTCGCACTCGCGAAGCCCTCGAAAAGGCGGACGCGGTGATTTGCCTTTCCGCGACGGCACAGCGGCTGCTGTCCACGGCGGCGCCGGCGGCACGCATGACGGTCATCCGCAACGGGTTGGAAGACGGGTGGTTTTCGCCTCCTGCAACCCCCCGCCGGCCCAAGCCCACGCAGCCGGATCTACTGGTAATCGGGTACGCCGGTGCAATCGCACCGCACAAGGGCGTGCACCTGCTGCCGGCGGCGCTGCGGATGCTGGGCGGGACGCAAGCGCGATTGCGCATCGCGTCGGCGGCGGAAAGCCCGGCATACGCGGCCCAGCTTCGTCGCGAATGTGCGGGGCTGACAGCAGAGTTTGTGGGGCGCGTTTCGCCGGACGCGATGCCGGCGTTTCTCGATTCGCTCGATCTGCTCGTGGTTCCCAGTGTTTGGCCGGAGAACGTGCCGATGACGATTCTGGAAGCGTTCGCCCGCCGAACTCCCGTCATCGCCAGCGACATGCCGGGAATTGCAGAGCTCTTCGACGGCAAGTCCTGCCTGTTCGAATCCGGCTCCGCGGCAGCGCTGGCGGAATGCCTGCGCCGCTGGCTTGCCGCACCTGAGATCGCGCCGCCGAGAGCGCGAAACGCGGCGGAGACCTGCGCGGAAACGCTCGCCGTGTACGAGGCGGCGATGGAGCGGGCCTCGCAGCGGGCGTCCATGTAGCGAACGGTCCCGCGCCGGCGTTGGCGAGTTGAAAATGCGCCCTCACCCCGACCCTCTCCCGGAGTACCGGGCGAGGGAGCCAAGATCCCGATCCTCTCCCGGAATACCGGGAGAGGGAGAATTTGGGAAACGGTTACCAGCGAGAGCGAATGCCTGGAGAACCTCGGCGGCGGCCGCGCCGCCGGAGCGCGGGCCGCGCTGAAGCGGCCCCGGGAGCGGCGCCGGGAGCGGCCGGGTCCTCTCCTTGCGGAAGATCGGCGCGGCGGAGCGGCTGGCCGATCAACCGTTCGACGGACTGGAGCGTCGCGCGTTCCTCGATCGAGCAAAGCGTGACGGCCGTGCCCGTCGCGCCCGCCCTGCCCGCTCGGCCGATGCGATGCACGTAGGTCTCCGGCTCGTGCGACAGCTCGTAGTTGTAGACGTGCGAAATGTCGTCGATGTCGAGCCCGCGCGCGGCGATGTCGGTCGCGACGACTACCGGCGTGTCGCCGGAGCGGAAACTCTCCAAAACGCGCGTGCGGTCTTTCTGGACCATATCGCCATGCAGCGCGGCCGCCTTCACGCCGAGGCGATCGAGCTGGTGCGCAAGGCGATCGGCGCCCCGCTTGGTGCGCGTAAACACCAAAGCTCGCGTGTGCGGCGTTTCCGTCAGCAATTCCGCGAGCCGCTTCGGCTTGTCCCAGGATTCGACGAAATGGACCCAGTGCTCGACCGTCTCGGCCGGCGAGGACTGCCGCGACGCCTCCACCCGTATCGGATTGTGGAGAATCTCGTGCGCCAAGTGTTCCATCGCCGGCGGCATCGTCGCAGAAAAGAGCAGGTTCTGCCGCTTTTTCGGCAGTTTGGACAGAATGCGGCGGATGTCCGGCAGAAAGCCCATGTCCAGCATCCGATCCGCCTCGTCCAGCACGAGGATCTCGACCGCCGACAGGCCCGCATGCCCCTGCTGGACGAGATCCAGCAGCCGGCTGCCCTTGCCGTATTCGAGAAAGGCGTCGTGAATCTGTTGGGCCAATTCGCGTGTCGGGCAAAGCACGAGCGCCCGCGGGCCGAGCACGGAATCGTGGGCGGGCGGCATGTGCGTCAGGCGGTGGATGATGGGAAAGGCAAAAGCAGCTGTTTTGCCGGTCCCTGTTTGTGCGCAGCCCAGCACGTCGCGCCCTTCGAGCACGAGCGGGATGGCCTGAGCCTGGATCGGAGTGGGTTGGGTATATCCCGCGGCCTGAATCGCGCGCAGGATCGTTTCGGACAGCTTGAGATTCTCAAAACTCATTCAATCAGGCACTCTAAGGCGTTCGGCCGCACGACCGGGCGCAGCCATGATTCGACATGGATCCAACACCGCAAGACAATCATTCGGCCGATACTGTTTCAATCATCCAGGAGCCTATCCCGCGGACAACCCGGGGTCAAACGGCAAAGAACGCAAAAGCCGCGGAACGCAGGCCGTGCGTCTGCAATTCTCCGCTTTTCCACTCTGCATTCTCTGCACGCTCTGCGGTTGATTCGTCAGCCTTTTTTCACCGCGGAGAACGCAAAGAACGCAGAGAAAGGACCATGAGTTTGCGATTCTCCTCCTTTCCTCTCTGCGCGCTCTGCGGTTGATTCTTCAGCCTTTTTTTACCGCAGAGAACGCAAAGAACGCAGAGAAAAGACCATGAGTTTGCGATTCTCCGCCTTTCCTCTCTGCGTTCTCTGCGCGCTCTGCGGTTGATTTTTCGGCCTGTTCACCGCCGAGAACGCAGTGGACGCAGGGGGAAAGCAATGAGTTTCAGGTCGCTGCTTTTTCACCTCTGTGTTCGGTCGGCGCAGCTCGGACGATGCTTGTCACCCGAAAGAATGGGCGCACCTAATCAGCGAGGAAGCCCGTCCGGCCACACTCCGCTGAAGACTTCCGTCGCCGGGCCGGTCATAAAGACGTGGCCGTCGGACTCGTTCCATTCGATCAGCAGGTCTCCGCCGGGAAGCGACGCAGTCAGTTGGCGCTGCGTCCGCCGCGTGAGGACGCCGGCGACGCCGACCGCCGAGGCGCCGGTGCCGCAGGCCTGCGTGGGGCCGGTGCCGCGCTCCCAGGTGATCATTCGTGCATGGGTGGGCGATTCGACGCGGACGAAGTGGACATTCACGCGTTCGGGGAAGAGCGGACTGCGCTCGATTCGCGGGCCCCAATCGGCGAGCGGCACCGCCGCCAGGTCGTCGACGTAGATCACGGCATGCGGGTTTCCCATTGAGACGCAGGTTGTCTCGAAATTCAGGCCGCCGAAGTCCATGCGGGCCGCGACGACTTGCGCGCCCGGCCGGGCGACGGGGATCTTCCGCGGGTCCAAGATCGGCGCGCCCATGTCGACCCGCACCTGCCGCACGAGTCCGCTTTCATCAGTGGCGAGATCGAGCACGAGCACGCCGCGGTCGGTCTGCACGCGCATCGGATTGGCGCGAGCCAGGCGGTGGTCGTAGGCGTACTTCGCGACGCAGCGCACGCCGTTGCCGCACATTTGCGCGCGGGAGCCGTCGGCGTTGAACATGATCATGCGGACATGGGCGTCCGCCCCGTCCGGCGGCGCGATCAGGATCAGACCATCGCTGCCGACGCCGCGATGGCGGTCGCTGACCGCCCGGGCGAGTGAAGCCGGATCGGCGACAGTCTGTGAGAATAGTTCCACGTAGACGTAGTCATTCCCCAGTCCGTGCATTTTTGTAAAGCGGAGCGGCATCCGTTGCTCGATTCGATGGGCGCCGAAAGTCACGTCAGAATCAGCGCCCGCCGTTGGCTCGCATCCATGACTCCAGCGCATCCCGGCGGAAGCGATAGTTTCCCGGCTTGGCGGCGCCGCTCTTGGCGAGCGAGTCGTTTGAGCTGATGACGAATTCTAGCAACTGATCGCCGCGGCCCGTGCCGAAGAAACCTTCGCTGCGAAGCGGCGAGACCTGGGGCGTCAGCGCGGGCGGAGTCAGCAGCGTGCGATTGAGCAGTTGCCGAAACGCGTCGCGGGCGTTCGCGTTCGAGAGATTGAGCACGATCGCTCGTCCGGAGCCGAGCTGCGTGATTCCCAACCCGTCGTTTTCGAGGCGGTTGAATGCAATCTGAAGGTCGCCCTGGCCGAGAATGTCGGCGACGGAGACATTTCTAAATATCTGCGTCTGATCGAGCCAGCGGCGCATCGCCTCGGTCACGAGCTGGCCGGGCAGGACGTTGCGTTTTTCCGCCGTGAGCTTGTTCATCGCTTCGACCAGACCGAAGTCCGTCAGGCCGATCTCAAACGCGTCGGTGTCACGCTCGTAGTAGAGCGAAAAGCCCCACGTGCCGCGCTTGGACAGCGTCGGCACCGGGCTGTCGATCGTAAAGTCGCTTTTCAATCCGCCTTCGGCGACGCCGCCGCGCACGCGGCCATATCCCACGCCGATGCGAACCGTCTTGGTATCGCTGGTCTTGTAGGCCTCGCTGAGCACGGTCTTGCCGACCGAGTCGATCAGCATGCAGGTGTAAGGCTCTTCCGCGCCGATCTGGAGCTTGAGCGACGAGCGGACGCCGGTCAGGAACTTCGTCTGCTCGCCGAATTCGTCGTTCAGCTTGACGGGCTTCCATTCCTGGCCTTCCAGCGCCGCCCACTTCACGTCGCCGTTCACCTCGATCACTTTGGCCTTGATCGGCGTCTTTGCGGCGGGCTGGCTCGCGGGGGCCGATGCCGTGGGCGGCGTCTGAGCCGTCGCGAGCGCGGAAGCAACGACCAGCAGCGTGACAGCGAGAACGAACCGCATGTTCATGTTTGCGACCTCCATCCGGCGGGGCCTCTGATGAGCGTCCCGGCCGCTGAACATCTTATCGGCCTTCCGGGCCGGGAGTCGAAGCGCGTAGCGGGAATCTCGCGCCAGTTGTTTCATCCGCCGAAAAGACGCGGAATCCGCCAGAATTCCGCCGCCCCGTCACCTTGCAACGGCCGCCGGGCCGCACAATGCGGACCGTGGTAGCATGCGGTCCATGAACACGACGACCCCGCTTTTGGACATGACGGTGCGCGATTTCCTGTCTCGGCTGGCCAGCGAGGCGCCGACGCCGGGCGGCGGCGCGGCGGCGGCGCTGGGCGGGGCGCTCGCGGCCGCGCTGGGCGAGATGGTGTGCAACCTGACGCAGGGAAAGCCGAAATTCGCCGCCGTTGAGCCGCAGGTGCGGGGTTTGCTCGCTCGGTATTCCCGGGCTCGGCGAATGCTGGCGGACCTGGTTCAGGAAGACGCGGCGGCGTACGCCTCGTTTTCGGCGGCGTTCAAGCGACCACGCGATGATGCCGAGCGACCGGAGGCCATTCGGGCCGCCGCCGCCGTAGCCGCCGCCGTTCCCCTTGAAACGGCGACGATATCGCGGCGGGTGGCGTCGGATTTTGCGCTGCTGCGGACGATTGAGAACACCAACCTCGCCGCGGACGTGGAAGCCGGCGCTGCGCTGGCGCAAGCGGCTATTGTCGCGGCGGCAGCAAATGTGCGTGCGAATCTCCCATTCGTAGATGAAAAGACACGCGTTCGGCTGGAACACGAGCTGGCGGCGTTCTGAGAGTTTTCGGCAATGGTCGATTGTGCCACTGCTGTGCCAGCAGTGGCCTTTCGCGGCAAGACACTGCTCACAGAGCAGTGGCACCGGGCGAGACACTGCTCACAGAGCAGTGGCACCGGGCAAGACACTGCTCGCAGAGCAGTGGCACCGGGCGAGACACTGCTCACAGAGCAGTGGCACCGGGCAAGACACTGCTCGCAGAGCAGTGGCACCGGGCAAGACACTGCTCACAGAGCAGTGGCACCGGGCACCGGGCGAAACATCGGCCGTCGTCAGGCGCGGGACGGGTCGGCGGCTTCGGGGTCGATGTTGAGCGCGCGAATCGCCGCGGGCAGACGCTTGCGATCGAATGAACCCGCCTGGGCCAGTTCCCAGAGGGCGGCGTAGGCGATGTGCTCGGCGCTGATTTCGAAATGCCGGCGAAGGGCCTCGCGGCTGTCGCTGCGGCCGAATCCGTCGGTTCCAAGAGCACACAGACCCTTGGGCGTCCAGCGCTCGATGCGCCCCGCGACGCTCTTTACGAAATCGCTGGCGGCGACGATCGGCCAAGGCTCCTTCGCAAGAGCCTGCTGGAGGTAAGGAACGCGAGCCGGCTGGTCCGGGTGCAGCCGGTTCCAACGGTCGCACTCCAATCCATCGCGATAGAGTTCGGTGTAGCTGGTGACGCTCCACACATCCGCCAGGACGCCGAATTGTTCGCTCAGAATCTCCTGCGCCCGCAGGACGTTGCGGATGATCGGGCCGCTGCCGAAGAGGTGTACGCGGGCCGCGTTTTTCGCGGCGGCTCCCCTTGTGCTCTCGGCGGCACAGACTTTGTACAAGCCGCGCAGAATGCCGGCTTCGGCGCCCTTCGGCATCGCCGGCTGCACGTACGGCTCGTTGTAAGCGGTCAGGTAGTAGAAGACCGATTCCTGCTCGTCGTACATGCGGCGAATGCCGTCGCGGATGATGACCGCGACTTCATAGGCGAACGCAGGGTCGTACGAGATGCAGTTCGGCACGAGCGATGCGTTGATCGGGCTGTGGCCGTCCTGGTGCTGAAGGCCCTCGCCGTTCAAAGTCGTGGCTCGTAGTGCTGGCCGGCGTGGGCGTAGATGCCGTACTTGTTGAACAGCGCCTCCATGCCGAAGGTGCGGGCCTCGTCGGGCACGATCGGAACGATGTACTTCCCGATCGTTTTGTCGCCCATGAGGCGGTTCAGCATGCGCGTGTAGGCCATCGTGGTGGAGGCGGGCTTTTCGCCGCTGCCGCCGAGGAATTCGCCGAAGACCTCGTCCTTCGGCGCGGCGAGCGCGACGCATGCGCTGCGCCGGCAGGGCTGAAAGCCGCCGAGGGCCCGGCGGCGCTCCATGAGATATTCGTATTCCGGCTGGTTTTTCTCGAAGCGATAGAACGGCCGGTCGCTCTTCAGCTGGTCGTAGCTGACCGGGATTTCAAAACGATCGCGGAAGTGCCGCAATTCGGTTTCGTTCAGCTTCTTCTGCTGGTGGGTGATGTTACGGCCTTCGCCGGCCTCGCCGAGGCCGTAGCCCTTGATGGTGCGGGCGAGGATCACGGTCGGCCGGTCGGTGCAATCCTGAGCGGCCTTGAACGCGGCGTAGACCTTGACGGGGTCATGCCCGCCGAGCCGGAGCGTGTGAATCTGCTGATCGGTCAGATGCTCGACGATCCGGGCCATGCGGGGATCCTGGCCGAAGAAGTGCTGGCGGGCGTAGCCGCCGGGCTCGACGACGTAGCGCTGCCACTGCCCGTCGACCGTCCGGCTCATGGCATCGACCATCGTGCCGTCGGCGTCCTGCTCGAAGAGCGGATCCCAGTCGGTTCCCCAGATGCACTTGATGACATTCCAGCCCGCGCCGACGAACGCGGCTTCGAGCTCCTGGATGATGCTGCCGTTTCCGCGGACCGGGCCGTCGAGCCGCTGGAGGTTGCAGTTCACGATCCACTTGAGGTTGCCCAGGCGCTCGCGGCTGGCGAGCGTGATCGCGCCGAGCGACTCCGGCTCGTCCATCTCGCCGTCGCCCAGGAACGCCCAGACGCGCGATGCACTCGTATCCAGCAGTCCGCGATCGCGCAGATACTCATTGAAGCGGGCCTGATAGATCGAGCTGATCGGCCCGAGCCCCATCGACACGGTCGGGAAGGCCCAGAAACCAGGCATCAGCCAGGGGTGCGGATAGCTCGAAAGGCCGCCGCCCTTGGCGAGTTCGCGGCGGAAGTGCAGGAGATGCTGCTCATCGATCCGATGTTCGAGAAACGCACGCGAGTAAATGCCCGGCGACGCGTGCCCCTGGAAGTAGACCTGATCGCCGATCTGGCTTTCCGTGCGGCCCCGCAGAAAGTGGTTGAATGCGACCTCAAAAAGCGTGGCGACCGATTGGAAGGTCGAAATATGGCCGCCGATTCCGTCGAGCTCCTGGTTGGCGCGGACGACGATGGCGGCGGCGTTCCAGCGGATCACGCTCTTGATCCGGCGTTCGATCTTCCGGTCGCCGGGATAGGCCGGCTGTTGCTCCGCCGGAATCGTGTTTACGTACGGTCGGTTGGGCGAGAACGGCACGTTGACGCGGTGCCGCTCGGCCCAGCCGTGAAGCTGGTCGAGCAGGAATTCGGCCCGCTCGCGTCCGGATTCGGACACGACGGCGGACATCGAATCGAGCCATTCGAGTGTTTCGGTGTGGTCGGTTTCGAGATTGGAATTAAGCGATCGCAACATTTCGAGTGCGTCCATCGCCAGGCAACTCCTGATTATCACCCCGGGTCGGCCCCTGACGGCTGGCCGTCGATCCGGCTCGCTCGGCGAGGGGGTAGGTGGTCCTCGTCAAGCCCGCAATCCGTGGACACTGGATCATCGGCCGCGTTGTCACGCATTTGCAGCCGGTCGCATCGGTTTTGGGTGCGACCGCAGGCCCGGTTGCGTTCGCAGAGGGCATAAGTTAGCATACGCGGCTCGAATTCGCAAACCAGACCGAGCGGCGAGCCGCTTGCGACGGGTGTTGTTCAGGACAGAGGTGCCAGCGTGTACGCGATCATTGAAGACGGCGGACGGCAGTACAAAGTGAACGAGGGCGACCACCTTCTGGTCGATCTGCGCGATAACCCGGCCGGCGGAAACACGATTCAATTCGACAAAGTGCTGATGATCGGCGACGGCGCCGGTTCGAAGATCGGCACGCCCCACCTCGGCGGCGCGTCGGTCAGCGCGACCGTGCTCGAGGAGCTGCGAACCGACAAGGTCTACGGCATCAAGATGCGCCGCCGCAAGGGCTACCGCAAGAAATGGGGCCACCGCCAGGATATGCTGCGCGTGCGCATCGACAAGATCAGCGGATAGTTGCGCCGCGACAGGTGAGACGAACGGCCGTGCGGCGAGCGAGGCGCCAGCATGAACTTCCGCGCAGAGAGAGTTCTTTCGCGTCGGGCAGTGTTGTGCGGGGCGTTTTTTTTGGCTGCGTGGCCGGGTCTCGCCGCGTCGGCGCAGTAGCGTCCCAGCGGATCGGCCGGCAAACGCGCAGAGCCGCATAAACGCTCACCGATCAACAAACCCAAGCCGAAAAAAGCGGCCAGCCAACCCGCACCGCCCCCGTCGCCGCCAGTCTGGCCGGACCCTTCACTCGAAACGATCGGCGAAGTCCTGGCGCGACTGCGGGTTATTCAGCCTGCCGATCTGAAATCGCAAGACCACGCTTTGCGGGCGGCCCTGGAGTTTCTCGTCGCGTGCGGCGATGCCGACGGACAGCAGGCTTCGGAACGGGTCGAAGCGATCGGCTACCAATGCCTGCCGCGCGAGGGCTCACTGCCTGAGCAGCCCGAGCGGCCGGTGCTGCCGAGCGCCGTTCGCGAACAGGTCGGGCAGCGCCAAAAGGCGGCGATGGGCGGCGCGTCGATCCGGGCGATCAAGACGCTCGACTACGCCGCCGCGCAGCACGACCACGCCGAGATCGCCAAGTGGATGCTGAAGGACGATTTTCTTTTTGAATGGCGATCAGGGGCGGACGCGTCGGGGCCGGTGGAGTTCATCGTCGTGCGCGTCCGCGGACGAAGGGCGACCGTCGCCGGCGGCACCTTCCCTGCGTTCTCGCGAGGCTGACCGCCGCGATCAGACCGGCGTGGCGGCGATTTTTCCGGCGATTCCCTCGCTGATCATGCGATAGACGCGGCTGGGAATCACGTCGATCCTGAGCGTTGCGGCGAGTTCGGCGATGTCCGTCTCCACCCGCGGCAGAATCTCTCCGAGAATCACGGGCTCCATGCGAAGCAGCGAAACCGCCGATCGAGAGGTGCGCACCGCCGCTTCGGGATCGGTCGCTTCGCAGAGAACCCGACTGATTTCGCCGGCCGCGGCGATCGTTTTGGTGAGGGCCGCCGTCGGCGGAGGCAGATCGTCGAACGTGTGGTCGTGGTGGCGCCGCACGGCAAGGACGATCTCAGAGGGCAAGGACCAGCGCTCGAGCGCCTTGGCGCCGACTTCGCCGTGCGTCACGTCCACCGCGGAGCGTTCCTGCTCGACGAAGAGTCCGGACTTCTGCGGCGCGTAAAGAGCCGCGATCGGCTTGTACTTCTCAGGGAGGGCGTGCGAGAGGATCACGATGCCGATGTCGCACAGCAGGCCTCCCAGAAACGCCAGCTCGCGCTGCGGCGACTGGAGCTTGTCCGCCAGGCGCGAGGCGATCACCGCTGTCGCCAGCGACCTGCGCCAGAAATAGCTCTGGTCCACCGCGGACCGCGTTCGGCGATAGTTCTCAATCATGGCCCGGCCGATGATCAACGAACGGATCTTGCGGATTCCCAGGCGAACGATGGCGTCCTGAAGCGACTCGATGTGGTGGCGGGCGCCGAAGAGCGCTGAATTCGCGATGCGAAGCACGTCGGTCGCGATTCCAGGATCGCTCGACATCAGCCGCACCACGTCCGGCGCTTTGAAGTTCGGATCGTACGTAAGCTCCAGCAGCCGCACGACTACCTGCGGCGCGGCAGGAATCGACTGAGTCGACTCGATCGCAGCAAGCACTTCGGGATTCATGGCTGGCCTCAATTTGCACAGCGCGGGCAGGCGCACCGCCGCTTCTTGAGAATTATCGGCAATTTCGTCCCTTGACTTCGTAAGGCGATTGGCACGAACCAACGAGCCGTTCTTGCGCCCCCTTCAGGCGAATCCCGCTATTCACGCGCGCCGGCGGGAAGGCCGATGCAGGGGACAAATTGCCGCGGTGTTGCGTTCATGCTCGCTT
>JACRLV010000072.1 GCA_016235145.1 Planctomycetota bacterium | reverse complement strand
TCACGATCGTCGTCACGCCCGCCGGCACCGTCGCCGCCACCGTGACCGCGAACTTCACGCTGCCCGAGCCGCAGCGCACGCAGGACGTCGCCGCTCGCGAGAGCAAGGCCATCGAGCAGATTCGCGCAGCGATCGCCCAGCGCGGCCCCGACATCGCCTGCATGATCATCGAACCGATCCAGTGCGAAGGCGGCGACAACCACCTCCGCGGCGAGTTTCTGCGTGCGTTGCGTCGAATCTGCGATGAGCACGAGCTGCTGCTGATCTTTGATGAGGTGCAAACTGGCGTCGGGGCGACCGGCCGCATGTGGTGCTGCAATCACTTCGACGTCGCGCCCGACATTCTCGTGTTCGGCAAGAAGTTGCAGACCTGCGGCATCATGGCCGGCCCGCGACTGGACGAGGTGGACAGCGTCTTCAAGATCCCCTCGCGGATCAACAGCACGTGGGGAGGCAACCTGGTCGACATGGTCCGGGCCGCGCAATTCCTGCGCATCATCCGCGACGAAAACCTCGTGCAGCGCGCCGCCGAAACCGGCGCTCACCTGCTGGATGGGCTGCTGCGGCTTCAGGAACGCTGCACGGCGGTCACGTCGGTCCGCGGTCGCGGCCTGATGTGCGCGATCGATCTGCCGAACGCCGAGTTCCGCACGAAGGTCCGCAAGGCCTGCTGGGATCGGCGCGTGCTGACGCTCGTCTGCGGGGAGCGCGCCATTCGATTCCGCCCGGTGCTCGACATCGAACCGGCGGAGATCGACCGCGGGCTGGAAATCCTCCAAGAAGCGATCGTCGAGGTGTCGGGCTGAACCGCCGGCGACGGTCGTAAGTCGATCGACGACGCCGCTGCCCGACGTAGCGGCCTGCGTCTCGCAGGCCGTTGGACGAAATCCGAACTCAATATCGCGGATGGTTCCCGATTTGCGGCTGGCCAGACGCCGGCTGCCGCAAGTAGGGTTTCGGGGGAGGGGCGCGTATCCGCGCTGCGGCGAATCCGAATCTCGTTCTTCGCTTCTCGATTCTCGCTTCTCGCGTTCCGTCCCTCGCTTGCGCGTCGGGCTCGGACTTGCACCCTCACCCCGGCCCTCTCCCGGAGTACCGGGAGAGGGGGAATTGGCGGCGTTTTTTGACGCTCCGTCGCCGCGTGTTACACTGGCTGCACGCCTTTCGCTCGGAGCCGCATGCGGATCAACATACCCAACCAGATCACGATCGGACGATTGGGCCTGGCGATCGTCTTTTTCGCCATGCTGACCCGCTACAGCGCCGCGGAACCGAAGACCCATTGGGTGCTTGCTCCCTGCTTCTGGATTTACCTGGTCGCCGCTCTGACCGACATGCTCGACGGCTACCTGGCCCGCACCTGGAAGCAGGTGACGGCGTTCGGCCGCGTGCTCGATCCGGTCGTGGACAAGGTCATCGTTTGCGGGGCGTTCGTCTTCTTCTCCAGCTCGCATTTCGTCGCGCCAACGCGCGGCAACATCACCGGCGTCGAGGCCTGGATGGCGGTTCTGATCCTCATGCGCGAGCTGCTCATCTCGGCGATTCGGTCGTTCAGCGAGTCGCAGGGCGCGGACTTTGCGGCGAACTGGGTCGGCAAGTTCAAGAGCTTCGTGCAATTCGCGACGGCCTGCGTGATTCTCGGCGTGCTGGCGTGGTATGAGCAAAGCCTCGCCTGGCTGCGCGTCGCCTGCATCTGGGCCACCGTGGTCGTCACCGCCGCGTCGATCGTCGCGTATCTGCATCGCGCCTATTCGCTGATCCTCTCGCCGGAGGCTCTGGGGGCGGCGCCGCCGACCCGACCGGCCGAGCAGTCCGGAGAAGCCGCCAAGAGGGCGTCGGCGTGAGTCGCTCGGCGGCGGACGGGCTTCGGGCGATGGTGCTCACGGTGCTGGGCAGCGGGTACGCGCCGTTCGCATCGGGGAGTTGGGGCTCGCTCGCCTCGGTCGTGCTTTTCTTCATTGCCTGGCGGCTGTCCGGCGTGCTGGGTTGGCCGCCGCTCGTGTTTGATCTGGGCGTCGTGCTGCCAGGGATCGTGGTCGCGACTGTGCTCGGCGTGCGGTGGGGCGATTGGGCCATTCGGCGCTGGAAGAGCGACGATCCAAAGCCCTTTGTGCTCGACGAATTCGCTGGTCAATGGATCGCGCTGCTCTTTCTGCCGCCAATCGCCGCCGCATCGCCGGCGGGAGCGGCATGGGTTCTGGGCGGACAGTTCTTCCTATTCCGCGTCTTCGACGTGCTCAAACCGCCGCCGGCGGGAACCATTGATCAGCACTGGCCAGGCGGCTGGGGCATCACCTTCGACGATCTTTTCGCCGGCTTGTACGCGGCTCTGGTCGGCCAGGCATTGTGGCGACTGACGCCGCTGGCAATATCGCTCGGGCTCGCGTGAAGACCCGGAGCGGTTCACATCCGCCGGGGACGCGGCTTGTGTGCCACTGCTCCACTGCTCTGTGAGCAGTGCCGGTTCGACTCTGGCAAACCACTGCTCAAAAGCAGTGGCACGCCTGAATACTGCGATGGTCGATCAAATCGTGTTGGCGAATCGAACGCCGCGTCATCCATCTCGTTGAATGATCGTGCCGCTCTGGCCGGCGAGGGCGTCGGTGATTCGATCCAGGTGGCAGATTACGGCCCGGGCGTTCGCCGCGGGCGACGCTTCCACGAATTCCAGCGCGGATTCCACCTTCGGTCCCATGCTGCCGGCGGGAAACTGTCCGGCGGCCAGATAGTCCCGGGCCTGGGCGGCGGACATTCTGCGGAGAAAACGCTGCGTGGGCTTGCCGAAATCGAGCGCCACCGCCTCGACCTCGGTCGCGATCAGCAGCACCTCGGCGCCCACCTCGCGGGCCAGCAGGGCCGAGGTGCGGTCCTTGTCGATCACCGCCTCGACGCCTTCCCAGCGCCCGTCCTCTGTGCGCACAACCGGTATGCCGCCGCCGCCGCAGGCTACCAGCAGCCACCCTTGCCGCGCGAGCTGCCGGATCAGGTCGATCTCGACGATAGTCCTCGGCCGCGGCGAGGGTGCGAGCCGGCGGAATTTTCCGCGCGAGATTTCGATCGTGCGCCAGCCGTGCGCCGCGCAGAACTCCTGAGCTTGCCTGGCGGTATAGGGCCGGCCGATCGGTTTGGTCGGATTCGCGAATGACGGATCGGCGCGGTCCACCTCAACGCTGGTCACGACCGTGCAGGCCCGCCGATGGTCGCCCCCGTGTCCGCGACGCAGATGTCCAGCGGCAGCGAATAGACCTCGTGCGAGGCGAGCTCGGCCCGGCGGAGGACGTTGCCGACCTGCGGCCCGTTTCCGTGCGTCACGAGAATGCGCCAACCTGCAACGAGCGCGTCGACCAGGCGGACCGCGGTGGCGCGCGACGCGGCGAATTGCTGGGGAATGTTGCCTTCCGCATCGGCGGGCGAGATCGCGTTGCCGCCCAAAGCGACGACCACGAGTGGCGAGTTGTTCATCATCTGCCATTCTATTCGGCAACGTCGGGACGAAAAGTGACTCGCGGCGGCGGGATGCACGCGGGATCATCGGGCGCCAGATCGGCCGCACGGAGGGACGCAGCGCGCCGCGGGTTCGAAGCGCAGGAATTGCCGGGAGCGCGCGCATGTCCGCTTTCTGGAGACTGGGACGTTGCCTAGCTCGCGGGCTCGGCGGCGCGCGCGGCGGACTGGTCTTGCGGCGTGTGGGTGTACGGCTCCGCGAGCAGCCGCAGGACGCAGGCAACCAGGTCGCGGGCTACGATCGGCTTGGTGGCGTACTCGTCGCAGCCGGCGGCGATGCAGCGGTCGCGGTCGCCTTGCATGGCATGGGCCGTGAGGGCGACGATCGGTCGCGCAAAGCCGCGCTGTCGCAGCGCTGTGGCGGTGCCGTAGCCGTCCAGCACCGGCATCTGCATGTCGAGCAACATGATTTCGAACGGCGGCGGGTCGCGCAGCGCGCCTTCGAACGTGCCGTCGATCGTGAGCAGCTCAATCGCGCGGCGGCCGTTGTCCGCGATCGTCACCTCGGCGCCGGCCCGGCGGAGATGGAAGGAGATCAGCCGCTGATTGTCGGGGCCATCCTCCGCCAGCAGGATCTTTCGGCCGGCCAGCGGCACCAGCGGCCCGGCTGTCGCCGTTGCCTCGGGCTTTTGCGCTTCCGGTGAAAACGCTGGAGAAGTCGATTCTCTGGAAGCACTCTCATCAGCGGAGATCGCGGGCAGCACCAGGAAGAATGCGCTGCCGGCGCCGTACTGAGACTCGATTCTGATTTCGCCGCCCAGCAGGTTGGCCACGCGTTGCGAAATGTGCAGTCCCAGACCCGTTCCGCCGAACCGCCGCGTCGTGGACTGATCGGCTTGCGAAAACGGCTTGAATAGTTTCGCCAACTGTTCGGGCGTCAGGCCGATTCCGGTGTCGCGAACGCAAATCTCGATGACCGGCGTATCCTGGGGCCGCTGCACGACATTCGCCGTTACGCCAACGCTGCCCTTTTCCGTGAACTTGATCGCGTTCCCGAGCAGGTTGATCAGAATCTGCCGCACGCGGAGCGGATCACTCAGGATCAGTCGGGGAACATCCGGGCCGATCTCCGCCGATACCGACAGACCTTTCGCCTCCGCGCGTGAACGAAGGCTTGTCACGGTGTCGCGAATGATGCCGCTGACCGGCGTCGGAATTCGCTCGGTCGTGAGCATCTGGGCTTCGATCTTTGACAGATCGAGAATGTCGTTGATCAGGCCCAGCAGGTGTTCGCCGTTTCGGCGGATCGTCTCGATGCAATCGCGCTGCTGCTCGGCGTTGAGGTTTCTTTCCGCGAGCATGTCGGCGAATCCGAGGATCGCCGTCATCGGAGTCCGGATTTCGTGGCTCATGTTCGCCAGAAACGCCGACTTGGCGGCGCTGCCGGCTTCGGCCTCGCGGCGGGCCTCCGCCAACGCCTCGTTGCTGCCGGCCAGCGTTTCGATGTGCTCGCAGAGGAGCCGCTCGGCGTGATCACGCTTTCGCAGGGCGAGTTGCGACGCCCTTCGAAGAAAAGCCGTGGCGACTCCGACCACGAGCGACAGGATCGCGGCGGGGATGAGCGACCAGAGCGCCGCGGATTTCATCGCGCCGATCCGCTTGTCATAGTTCTCGGCGGTAATGTCGACGCCGACCAGCGCGATCATGCCGCCGTCCGCGTCGTGAATCGGCGCATAGGCGCTCATGAACCGTCCCCAGTCGTCTTCGTATGGCTCGGCCGAGCTGATCGCTTCGCCGGACTTAAGCGCCTGGAGCATCTGCTCGTCGGCGTCCTCGTACTCCTCCATCACGTGGGACTGGTCGTCCTTGCCGTCGCCGTCGTGATCGCCGGGATCGGCGGAGTCGAGGATGAAATAGACCGTGTCGTCCTGCTGGATGACGGTGTATACGTATTTGATGCCCGGCGTGTGGTGGAGGATCTCCCGGAGCGGGGCGACAGCCTGGTTGTATTCGGGGCCGTTGAGCTGCTCCGGCTGGGTAATGCGCTGATGTGCGACGGGATCGACGACCGCCGCTGAAGCGCTCGCGAGGCGAATCAGATTCGTTCGCACTTCCTCGTCGAACGCGATCTGCCCCCGTTGCCACGTGGACAGGATGCACAATCCGGCGGTGACAAACACGACCGTTGCGGCCAGCAATCCGGCCCGCCAAGGCGGGCTGAACGTCCGAATCAGGGAATGCAGGAGCGATTTAGACCCGTTCGAAATCAAGGTCGTCTCTGCGATGCGTCGCCTCTGCCGATCACGGCGGTTTGTGCCAGACTCCCCACGCGCTACCGTAGGTTCAAGCCGGCCCGCGCCGCCGAAGTCAGCGCGCTCAGTTGAGCTATCCAAAATTCGAATTGCCGGTGTTCGTTCTGTCGAAAGGCCGTTTCCATTTCGGCTCCCAGCGTGGTGATGTCCGGATAGCCATACGAGCCGCCGGCGTGGTGGTGATCAAGGGCGGCGGATTGGTGGTACGCCGGTCTGTCGGCCGAATTGCCGCCCTGGAGGAGAA
>JACRLV010000071.1 GCA_016235145.1 Planctomycetota bacterium | reverse complement strand
GCGAACGCCGTGTGAAGGAGATCGAGACGTGGAAGTCAAGGAGGCCATCGCAACCGACAGCATGTTGCTGGCTGCAGCCGACGTCGCCGTGGAAGCCGCCGGCGGGGAGCGCAAGCGTCCCGAGATCAGCATGCTCGCCTACGGCGGCGGGATCATGTACGTCAGCGGCTGGGGCGACGTGGCCATCGACCTGGCCGGGCTCGACGCAGGCGGGCAAGTTCCGCTTTTGGCAGACCACGACGCCCGCGTGGGCGGCGCGGTGGGCCACGGGACGGCCGAGGTGCGCGACGGGCGGCTCTACGTGGCCGGCGTGGTTTCCGGCGCGGGCGAGGCGGCGCAGCAGATCGTCGAGATGGCGCGAGGCGGATTTCAGTTTCAGGCCAGCGTGGGCGTGCAGCCGGAAGAGCATGAGCGCATCCGCGCCGGCGAGAAGGTGGTGGTGAACGGCCGGGCGCTGTCATCCCCGCGCGGCTTCACGCTGGTGAAGCGCGGGCGTTTGCGGGAAGTGAGCATCACCGTGGTCGCGGCGGACCCGAGCACGTCCGTCGCGATTGCGGCATCGCGATCCAGGAAGGAGAAAAACATGGACATGGATGTCCAGAGCGTAAACGAGGACGCCATTCGCGCCAGCGAGCGCGAAAGGCTGAAAATGATCGAGGCGGTCTGCCGTCCGCCGGCTGGCGGATGGGGACGGGCACAACAGAAAGTTGATGAACTGAAGTCGGCCGCCATCGCCGGCGAGATCGAGCAGAAGGATCTCAGCGCCGAGCTGCTGAACATCCTGCGCGACTCGCGGCCGAAGCTGCGTGGGGTCTGGAACCCGCCCACGGTCGGCGGCGTCGAGAAAGCGCTCGGTGCGGATGCGATGGAGCAGGCCGACCAGTTGCGCGTCACGCACGCGCTGGACCTGTGCCGGGCAGCCCTGCTGCTGGACGGCAAGGAAGTTCCGCACGGCCGCGACGAGATGGTGCGGGCCGCGCTCAGCTCGTACTCGCTGCCGACGGCGCTGGGCAACGTCGCCAACAAGATGCTGCTCGACGCCTACGAGGAATCGAAGGCGACGTTCTGGGCGTTTGCGGCAGTGCGGTCGGCCAGCAACTTCCATGATCACATGGCTATCCGGCCCAGCTTCACCGGCAATCTGCAGCAGGTCGCTCCCGGCGGCGAGTTGAAGCATGGCAGCGTGGACGAGTTCACTTTGTCGTTCCGCGTGGACACGTTCGGCAAGATGCTGTCCATCGACCGCCGCGACCTGGTGAATGACGACCTGTCCATCTTCGACCAGACAGCGCGGGCGTTCGGCCGCGCCGCGATGCGCGCGCTGGCGGACTTGGTGTACAAGGTGCTGCTGGCCAACGCCGGCAACTTCTTCAGCGCCGGCAACGGCAACTATCTGACGGGCGCGGACACGGCGCTGGGCATCGATGGGCTGACGAAGGCCATCACCGCGATGCTCACGCAGCGTGATCCGGAGGCCAACGACCTGGATATCCGGCCGACCACGCTGCTCGTGCCGCCGGAACTGCAGACCGTGGCCCGGGGCGTGCTCGAATCGGAGTACATCACCACGGCGCAGGGCCAGCCGACCGGCAACAGCGTCCGCCGGGCAGTGGCGCTGGAGGTCGAGCCGCGTCTGAGCAACGCGACGAAGTTCGGGGCCGGCGCATCGACGAAGGCTTGGTATCTGTTCGGGCCGGCCAGTGCGTCCGCGATGATCGTCGCGTTCCTGAACGGACAGAAGTCGCCGACCGTTGAATTTTTCGGCCTCGACCAGGATGTCAATCGCCTCGCCGCGAGCTGGCGCGTCTATTTCGATTACGGCGCTGCGCTCTGCGATCCCCGCGCGGCGGTGAAAGCGAAAGGTGAGGTCTGATCTTCCGTGACAGCGGGCGGGCGGGCCACGGCCATGAGCGTGGCCCGCTGCCCGCACCTTGAACCAACAAGCGAACCAGCCAAACCCAGCGAACGATCCACTCAACCGAAATGAGCGCCGCGGGTCCGCATCCTCGGGATGGAGTGGCCACGATGGAGCGTGCGAAAGAGGACGCGATGGAACGCGTCAGACAGATCGAGATGACCGTGGCGGCCGCGCCGCCGACACCTGAAGCGGAAGAGCGCTGGCAGCAGCGCGTTGACGTACTGACGGCGTGGCTGTTGCACCAATGGGAGCGCGAGCAGCGGGAGGCGGCGTGATGATCAACGTGGATCAGCTACGCGCCGTCGTTCCCAAGTGTCTGCTCGAACGGCGGCAGTGGGTGTGCTGGAAGTTCGAGCAGCGTGATGGCAAGCCGACGAAGGTGCCCATCAACGCGCGCACCGGTCAACGGGCCAGCTCGACCGACCCCAGCGCGTGGAACAGCTTTGAGGATGCTGTCGCCGCCTGCCGACGCCTCGCCGCCGTCGAGGGCGTCGGGTTCGTGTTCACCCCCGATGATGAACTCTGCGGCGTCGACCTGGACGACTGCCGCGATCCGCAGACCGGCGTTCTGAAGCCGTGGGGCCTGCGCCTTCTGCGCATGCTGAACAGCTACAGCGAGGTGAGCCCGTCCGGCTGCGGCGTCAAGGTCTTCGTGCGGGCGCGCAAGCCCGGGACCGCCTGCAAACGACCGTTCGAGGACGGCGTGGTCGAGATGTACGACCACGCGCGGTTCTTCACCGTCACCGGCCAGCGCGTCGAGGACGTCAGCGCCGATGTCGAAGACCGGCAGGCCGAGATCGACCAGGTCTACGCCGAGGTCTTCGGCGCGTCGCCGGAGCCGCCATTCGACGACGCCCCGCCCGCGCTGGTCGAGCCGCCGCCGGCTTTCACCGACGACGAAATCCTCAACCTGGCCATGCATCCGCGCCGCGGCGAGCGCAGCGACAAGTTCAGCGCGCTGTGGTCGGGCAGGTGGAACGACTATTTCAACTCGGCCAGCGAGGCCGACAGCTCGGTCGTGTTTACGCTGGCGTACTACACGAAGGACCCGGCCCAGATCGATCGGCTCTTCCGCCGCTCGGGCTTGTTCCGCCCGAAGTGGGACGAACGACGTGGCGACCAGACGTATGGCCAGCTCACCATCGCCAAGGCGCTGGAAACAGTCACGGACCAGTACCGGCCGAAGAGGCGCTGCAAGGTCCCGCCGCCCAAGCCCGACGGCGGCCCGCCCGACTCGCTGCCGCCGCTGTACAGCTACGACGAGGTCGCGCGCTGCTTCCTGGAAGCCCACGACCGCATGATCTACTGGCGTGGCGAGTTCCACATGTACTTCGGCACCTACTACCGCGCCCTGACCGAGGCCGAGCTGGGCGCCCGCATCGCCAGGTTCATCACGGACGTCGGGTGGTGGTGCCGGCCGGCCCGCAAGGACGCGCACGGCAATTACGAGGAGGGTGCCGTCCCGCATCCCGACTACGACGACCTCATGGTCGTGCTGGAGAAGGTCATCCCGCGCACGGGGCACATCCGCGAGATCATGTTGCAGCTCAAGCGCGACTTCCTGCCCGACATTGTCGAGGCCCCATGCTGGCTGGACCACGCGAACGGGCCGGCGGCCGACGAGCTGGTCGCCTGCCGCAACGGCCTGCTGCACCTGCCCATGGGCAGCGTGCATCCGCACAGCGAGCTGCTTTTCTCGCTGAACGCAGTGGACTACGACTACAGCCCGTCCGCGCCCGCCCCGGGCACCTGGCTGGAATTCCTGCACGACCTGTTCGAGGACGACGTCCAGGCCGTTGAGACGCTACAGGAACTGTTCGGCTACTTCCTGCTGCCGGAAACTCGCCAGCACAAGATCGGCCTGGTCGTCGGGCCGAAGCGCGGCGGCAAGGGCACCATCGCCCGCGTGCTGACCGGCGTGCTCGGCCGCGAAAACGTCTGCGGCCCGACGCTCGGCAGCCTGGCCACGAACTTCGGCCTCTGGCCGCTGCTGCACAAGCGCTTGGCGATCATCACAGACGCCCGGCTCAGCGGACGCACCGACCAGGCCGTCGTGGTCGAGCGTCTGCTGTCGATCAGCGGCGAGGACACGATCACCGTGGACCGCAAGCACCTGTCGCCGTGGACCGGGCGGCTGCCCACCCGCTTCCTGATCATGACGAACGAGCTGCCGAGACTCACCGATGTGAGCGGCGCGCTGGCGAGCCGCTTCATTCTGCTGTGCCTGACGAAGTCGTGGTACGGGCGCGAGAACCATGAGCTGACCGACCGGCTGCTCGGCGAGCTTCCCGGCATTCTCAACTGGTCGATCGCGGGTTGGCGGCGGCTCAATGAGCGCGGCTACTTCGCGCAGCCCGAGTCGTCGCTGGAAGCGTTGCAGGATCTCGAAGACCTGAGTTCCCCGATCAGGGCGTTCGTCCGTGAGCGCTGCGAGGTCGGGCCGGGCCGTCGGGTTGAGGTCGAATCGCTGTACGCCGCCTGGCAGGACTACTGCGGCAGCACGGGTCGTGAGCGGACGGGCACGATCCAGACGTTCGGCCGTGACCTGAAGGCGGCGTACCCCACGCTGCGCGTGGTGCGGCTACGCGACGGCGATGCCCGCGTGCGCTGCTACGAGGGCATCGGGCTGCTGCCGACCGAGGCCGTGGTCCGCGTTGGTCCGCGGGCGTATCCATTGCACGCGTAAGAGGTGACAAGCATGTACCTCATATATATGGCGCAATGGGTCGGGTCGCGGACCATCGTGGACCACAAACACCCCACCCGTGGGGGCGACGGGTCCTACCGGCCGGGCGGCGGCGGAATAGGCCCGTCGAACGCCGCGCGGGGTTGCTCTGGCTTTGTTGCGCGGGTCCGACTTTTTGGCCGAAGAGACACCCCGGCCGGGCGGCCAGGGTGCGTGAGGAAGGGCGAGACCTGGATGGCGACGCTACCCGTTGAACGCGAACAGCCCGCGGTCCGTCTTGCGGAACCGGGCGGCGCTCTTCTTCGCGGCGATCTCGCGGATCATCGCGGCGTAGATGGTCGCGTGCGGCGTCTTGCCGCCGCTCTTCCAGAGCCCGCGCTCGATCATCGTGTTCACCAGCTCGCGCGCCCGCATGGGCTCGCCCGCGTCGGCCAGGACCTTGGCGGCCGCGTCGAGCCCGCTCAGCGGCTTGTCGTTCGCTGGCGACTTCGCCGCCTTCGCGGACTTCGCGGTCTTGGTGGATTTCGCCACCTTCTTCGTCGTCTTCTTGCTCATCGCTGTTCTCCTACGTGCGTTTCCGCGTTCGCCCAGACACGCGCCCGGGCGGCTCGCCATGCGAGCGGGGCAGTCAGTTACCTCGACGGGTGGGGAAAGCAAGCGGATTCCAGCCGGTTTTTTCCGGCAGATTCTGGCGAGACATGCCTTGATGTCCGGGCCGAAACGAGCGAAGGGTCAGTGGGTCCCCGTGACCCGGAAGGACGATGAAACATGAACGCCAAGAAGCTGATCCCGGCGGCCGGCTACGCTCGCCGCAGCAAGGACATGCAGGAAACGTCGATCGTCGATCAGCAGGCCTACGTCGAGAAGTGGGCCGCCGCGAACGGGTTCCGCATCCTGCGTTGGTTCATCGATGATGGCATCAGCGGCACCAGCGCTCGCGGCCGCGAGGCCTTCGAGCGCCTGCTGCACGAGGCCGAGAACGCCCGCGACTTCGACACCGTGCTGGTCTACGACATCTCGCGCTTCAGTCGCGGCGGCACGAACGAAACGGGCTACTACCTGCACCTGCTGAAGCTCGCTGGCGTGGACGTGGTCTTCTGCGCCGAGGGCATCCCCGCCGGCGACGAGGGCGAGCTGCTCCAGGGCGTGAAGAGCTGGCAAGCCCGCCAGTACAGCGTGAAGCTCGCGCGAGACAGCATTCGCGGGCAGCTCTCGCATATCACCCGCCACAAGAGCCGCCTGGGTAGCCAAGCGCCCTACGGCTACGACCGCCAGTACCTCGCCGCCGACGGGAAGGTCCTGCGCATCCTGCGCGAGATGCCCGACGGCAGTCGTCACGAGCTCGCGCCCGATGGGACGCTATTGCGCGTACTGCCGCGTGGCGAGTCGCTGCCCAAGGCGAAGTCCGACATCGTGCGGCTCGTGCCCGGCCCGGCCGAGCGCGTGCGGACCGTGCAGCAAATGTTCGAGGGGTGCGCCGGCGGGACCGGCATCCGCACGATCGCCATGCGGCTCAACGCCTCCGGCGTCCGCACGCCGATGGGCCGGCGCTGGGAACATACATCGGTCGCCAGCATCCTGCGGAACCCGGTCTTCAAGGGCGCGCTGGTCTGGAACCGCACGACCAAGAGCAAGATCAACGCCCCGTCACCCGACGGCTCGCTGCGGCCGCCTGCGCGCAACCCCAACGGCGAGCGCAACGGCCGCGACCAGTGGGTGGTCGTCGAGCACGCCCACGAGCCGCTGGTCAGCGCCGACCTGTGGCAGCGCGTCCAGGACGAAATCAACCGGCGGTCGAAGCTGGGCGGCCTGGCGCGGCCGACGAACCGCTACCTGCTCAGCGGGCTCGTGAAATGCACGCGCTGCGGCTTCAACTTCAACGGGCACAAGGGCGGGCGGCACGGCGCGCTGCGCTACTACATGGACGGCGCATACATGCGCTACGGCCGCAACGGCTGCGACCCGACGTATCTCAACGCTGAGGCGCTCGACGCCTTCGTCCTGGCCCAGGTCCGCCGGATCGTCGGCGGCGACCGGCCCGCCGTCGAGAAGGCCGTGGATCGGTTCGTGAAGACCGTGCAGGCCCGCTCCCGGCCCGACGACCGTCGGGGCCGCGTCGAGGCCGACCTGAAGGCGGTCCAGAAACGGATCGACAGCGTCGTGGCGCTGCTGGCCGATGGCGAACTCGACGACCTGGCCGAGCTGCGCGACACGCTGGTGGGCCTGCGGAAACGCCGGGCTGCGCTGGAATCGGAACTGGCCGCCGCCGCGACGGGGCCGGCGACGCCCGTGAACGTGGCGGACCTGCGGGCGTGGGCGTTCAAGCGGCTCGCCGACGTCGGCCGCGCACTGACGACGGGCCACGCCGACGAGGCGGTTCGGCAGGCGGTCCAGGCCTACGTCATCCGCATCGACGTCGACCCGCAGGCCAAGCGGGGCGTGCTGCTGCTGCCGGCGGACGCGATGGCGATCCTCGAACGGGACGCATTGACTCTCTCACGGGTAAAGCCCGCCGATGCCGGGTTCACCGCGATCAAGAACGCCTATCTCACGAACGCGCCCATCGGCTTCCAGGTCCGCGACGGTGTGGGCGGCCAAGGTCTGCAGGCGGATTTCATGATCACGCAGTTCTCGCGCAGCGAACCGCTGGAAGAAGCGATCTCCGTCTCGGTGACGGCGAAGGTGACCTACTCGACCACGCCGCCGAGTTGGATTTAGCGCATAGTGCGGAGGAGCAGACGTGCCCACCGCAAAGACCGGCACGCTCACGACGCGCACCAGCGATACGGCCGGCGTCGCCACGCTCGAGGCCGGGCACGGCATCATCGTCAGCGACGTGGTCGACGTCTACTGGACCGGCGGTCGGCGCTACAACGTCAACGTCACTGCTGTGAACGTCAACGACGTGACATTTTCCGGCGGCACGGGCGACATCCTGCCGGCCCAGAGCACCGCGCTGACGATGATGAAGCAGAAGACCATCGATACCGACTTTGTCGGGAACCTGCTGGTTGCGATTGGCGCGCTCTGCGCGGCCCGGGCGCACATCAGTTTCTACGAAACAGCGACGCTGCGGCTCGCAGTCGATCTGACCGCCAATGAGCTCTGGTTCTGGGTGAATGGCGGGACGGCGGCCAACCCGCTCGCAGGCGCCAGCGTGACGCACATCGTCGCCTCGCAGGCGGGAACGGTCGAGGCGTCGTTGAAGATCGGCGCGCTCTACAACAGCGCGTAAGCACACGAGCACGAAGCCACGGAGGGCTCATGAAGACGTTCAACGATAACGCGGGTCGCACCTGGACGATTTCGGTAACTGTCGACGCCGTCAAGCGCGTCGAGGGACTGATCAAGGGCGCCAACCTGGCCAACCTCACCGACGGCGATCCGCCGCTGCTCACGCGCCTGGAAACCGACGTCGTTCTGCTGTGCGACGTGATCTTCGCGCTGGTCAAACCGCAGGCAGAGCAGCTCGGCGTCTCGGACGAGGAATTCGGCCGGGCGATGGGCGGCGATGCGATCATGGCCGCGCACGACGCTTTCTGGGAGGAGCTCACCGGTTTTTTCCGCCAACTGCGCCGGACCGACACGGCGCGGGCAATCGAAAAACAGGGCGCGCTGGTGAAAGCGACGGTCGAGGCGATCGAGCAGCGGGTCGAGAGGTTCGACACCAGCGCGGTGATCGAGAAAGCCCTTGGCAGCTCTGCTGGGAGCTCGCCGGAATCGCCGGCGTCGATCCCGGATCGCTGACGCTGCGCGAACTGGTGTTGATGGCCGAAGCGCGCGTGAAGGACGAATGGCGGCGGACCTCGGCGCTTATGGCGCTGATCGCCAACTGCCATCGCGATCCGAAGAAAACGAAGGCGTTCCGACCGGCGGATTTCGACCCGTTCCGAAAACCGGACAAGCCGATCCCGGTCGGCATAGGCATCCTGAAGGACGTGTTTATCGATGGAAAAGTCCCGCCGTGCGTTGCGGCCGGACGCTGAGAGTTCACGGAGGAACTGCAATGGACGCTGTTACTGTCACGTCGCTGGCGCGTTTCGCGCCCTACCTGATCACGCTACTGTTCGGCGGCTGCCTGTTCGGCTGCGCGAGTCTGAATCCCCAGCCGCCGATCGAGGCCTTCGCGACCAAGCTGGCCGATCAAGCCATCATCCCGGCGGTGAAGGAGGGCCTCTCGCAGGGCGTCGAGCACCTCACGATTCAGGCCGGCGCGCAGGGCATCAACCCGACCTACGTCGTGAACTTCGAAGGCAAGTGGGTCGTCGGCATCGAGGGCCGCGCCAGCGTGGGCGTCGAGGGCGTCGCCGGCCAACTGCAGATCAGCAGCGTGAGCGGCGAAGAGACCGAGACGAGCCCGCACGCGAAGGACCAGGGCAGCGACAAAGCGACGCAGCCGCGAATCGACGAGCCGAAGGAATCTCCGAGTGCGCCGAGCGCGTCGCAGGCACCCGCCACGCGCCCTTCGACGATCACCGTGCATATCTACGACGTCGATCGCGACGAGAACAAAGGCTTCTCGCGGCTCGACGA